>CAZAAT010000012.1:0-40016 GCA_964483175.1 uncultured Bacilli bacterium | reverse complement strand
GCATCCTCGGAATGGAACGCATTCCGTTTCCGTGGTGGAAAGTGATAGGATTGGCTATGGTCGCTATCGGAGCACGAATCTTGCTAGCGCAATAAACACACAAATGGGGGAAAAAGGATGGAGTTTACGGGGGAGGTTATCCGCATTGACGGAGAGTGGGCCGATGTCCAGGTTATACCGCTTTCAGCCTGTGCTGCTTGCGGCAAGTGTAACTTGGGTCGCGCTCCCCGCGTGCGCGAGATCAGGGCTTATAATCAGATTTCAGCCGAGCTTGGTGAGGCGGTAGTCCTGTCAATGTCTCCTAGAGGTATTGTTACCGCATCAGCCTGGCTTTATCTTATCCCACTTGCCTTTTTTCTGACCGGTTTAACAATCGGATACCGTTTTTTCAGCAATCTTGGAGCGCTGTTGATCGGAACAGCGCTGCTGGTCCTGGCCTTGGCACTATTGCGAGTCGGCGACTCCTATTGGCAAGGTCAAGATACAGCGGTGATAGTTAGAAAATGCACTAGTTAAGCCGTTCTGGAAATTTCTGTAGGAAATTAACCGACAATCACGAACAATAATTTAGTGGATAGTTGTGGAGGGACTGTCATTGCGTATTGAGCACGATCTCTTAGGTGAGAGAGAGCTTCCCGCTGATGTTTATTATGGGATCCAAACTCTGCGTGCTATGGAGAATTTTCCGATTACCGGGCTACGTCTCCATCCCGCTCTGATTAAAGCGCTCGCCCTGGTTAAACGAGCAGCGACACAGGCCAACATGGATAACGGGTTGCTGCCGGCCCACATTGGCCAGGCGATTATCACAGCTTGTACTGAGATTGAGTCCGGCCAGTGGTTCGAGCATTTTGTGGTGGACCCCATTCAGGGTGGGGCTGGCACTTCGATTAATATGAACATGAACGAGGTCTTGGCTAACCGGGCGATTGAATTACTGGGTGGGCGCCGTGGCGATTATCTATTGGTTCACCCCAATACCCACGTAAATATGTCCCAGTCTACCAATGACGTGATTCCGACCGCGGTCAGGCTCGCCTTATTGCGGATCTTAGACGGTGCGATCGAGGCCCTGAATAATTTGGCAGAGGAATTTTTCAAACTCTCTGCTGAATATGATGATATTGTTAAATTAGGACGAACTCACTTACAAGACGCGGTCCCGATCAGGTTGGGTCAGGAGTTTGGCGCTTACGCCCGAGTCATCAGGCGCGATGCGGAGCGAATCAACCGATCCAGAGAGGGCCTGCTGACGGTAAACATGGGAGCTACGGCGGTAGGTACGGGCCTCAATGCCGATCCGGCTTATATTAGCAAAGTTTTTGAGTATCTGATTGAATTCAGTGGTTATCTGTTTGCCGGAGCAGAGGATATGGTCGATGCGACCCAGAATGTAGATGCATTGGTGGCGGTTTCGGCTGCCTTCAAGTCTACTGCAGTAAGCCTATCAAAAATAGCCTCTGACCTCAGACTACTGTCTTCAGGGCCGCGTGGCGGGTTCGGTGAAATCAATTTGCCTGCGGTACAACCGGGATCATCGATTATGCCGGGAAAGGTTAACCCGGTTATTGCGGAGACAGTTAACCAAGTGGCTTTTCAGCTTATCGGCAGTGATGTGACTGTGGCCCTGGCTGCCCAGAATGGACAGTTAGAGCTCAATGTGATGCAGCCGGTGCTATTTCACAATTTATTGCATAGCGCTGATATGCTGCGCAATGTGGTTGCGGTTTTTACAACCAAATGTGTAGCTGGGATTACTGCTAATCGGGAGCGTTGTAGTGAGTTGCTCGGCAAAAGCCTTGGTGTCGTAACGGCACTCAGCCCACATCTTGGTTATGAGCAGTCCTCTCTGATAGCTAAAGAGGCGCTATCCACCGGGCGATCAGTGACCGAGATAGTTATAGAAAAAGGGCTGTTAACTGCTGCAGAGTTAGCCGTAATTTTGCGCCCTAATGAGTTAACCGAGCCGGGTATTGCCGGCAAGCAATTGTGGGATCAGGGTGGGGGGAAGTAAATGGGAGCAGTTTTGAATTTTCTTAAACGCCCTTCATATAAGGGAGGGGTAGAAGTTCATGGGCCGGTTCGCCCACTATCCGAACCGATCACTTTGCTCGCCCCAACGGACGAAGTGGTGATACCACTAGCACAGCATATTGGGGCACCGGCCAAACCGGTGGTGGCGCCGGGCGATGAAGTTCGCATCGGCAGCGTCATCGGAGAACCAACAGCATTTGTCTCTACGTACATTCATTCGAGTGTAGCTGGGACCGTCAAAGATGTAATCACCTTACGCCGTCCGGGCGGGGTGACGCTGCCGGCCGTAGTGATTGAGTCAGACTCCGATCCACATTCTGAACCGGCAGCCGAATTGAAAGACTGGTTACAGTTAAGCCCCGACGAAATCCGAGACCGGGTGTTGAAAGCAGGTATTGTTGGCATGGGGGGCGCAGGGTTTCCTACCCATGTAAAATTAGCGCCACCGAAAGACAAGCCAATCGATTCTGTCCTGGTAAACGCTTGCGAATGTGAGCCGTATTTGAGTGCGGATAGTCGTCTGGTGATCGAAAAACCTACTGAGTTGGTAGCAGGGCTAAGACTGGCTATGCAGGCAGTCGGCGCTAAAAAAGGCTACCTCGCTTTTGAAGCTGATCGAGCTGATAGCATTCGCGCAGTACGCGAAGTGGTCAAAGATGCGAATGATGTCAAGGTTGTTGTCTTGCCGCCAAAGTACCCGCAGGGCTCAGAAAAACACTTAATTAAATCCGTTCTCGGCCGCACAGTTCCCTTGGGCGCCCTGCCAAGTGCGGTCGGAGCCCTGGTGCAGAATGTGGCCACTCTAATAGCTATTTTCCGCGCGGTTGCTTATGGGGAGCCATTAACTAAGCGAGTGGTAACGGTTAACGGTGGTGGGGTTTCAAAACCCGCCAACTATCTGGTACCAATTGGTGTGCCTATCAAAACCTTGCTTGAGGCCTCCGGATGGCAAGAGTCAGAGTGCGCCCGGGTTGTTATCGGCGGTCCCATGATGGGGCGGACAGCAACCGGTCTCTCGGAGGTTGTTACCAAGACAACTTCAGGTGTATTGGCTTTAACTGCAGGCGAAATAGGCTCCTTAGAGGCTAGTCCTTGCATCAGGTGTGGACGATGCTTGACGGCCTGCCCGATGGGGCTCTATCCTGGTTATATAGCTGATGCCGGTGTGGCTGGAGCGATAGATGCCGCCGAGAAGGCAGGTGCGCTTGCTTGCTTGGAATGTGGCTCATGCGCTTATAGTTGTCCGGGTAAGCGTCCACTGGTTCAGCAAATTCGGGAGATTAAAATGAAAACTCTGCAGCGCCAACGAGAAAGGAAAGGTGAGTGAGATGGGCGCTTTAGTTCAAGGGCCCGGCCCGCATATCGGTTCACCGGAACTGACTCGTACAATTATGTGGTCGGTCGCTATTGCACTAGTTCCTGCATCTTTAGCGGGCCTTTATTTCTTTGGCTTGCCAGCATTGGTTGTCTTAGTAACAACCACAGCTGCAGCCGTAGTAACAGAATACTTGTGGATTAAATATGTGCGGGGTTATCAGCCACGAGCAGATGGTAGCGCTCTTGTAACAGGATTGCTCCTTGGGCTAACCCTCCCACCGACATTTTCTCCGGCCTTGGCGGCTCTCGGGTCCGTGGTAGCGATCATTTTGGGTAAGCACGTTTATGGAGGCCTGGGAAACAATCCATTTAATCCTGCTCTCGTCGGTAGAACGTTTTTATTGATCTCTTTTCCGGTAGCTATGACGACCTGGCAGGCTCCGTTGGATGCGGTAACTACAGCAACCCCGCTTTCACTATTAAAGGCAGGGGAAGCGCTACCCTCCTGGGGCCAGCTGTTTGTCGGGAATGTCGGCGGTAGCCTCGGGGAAACTTCGGTTTTAGCCTTATTATTGGGGGCGGCCTTCCTGCTTTGGAAGGGTTATATTGATTGGCGGATTCCAGCCGGAGTTCTAATCAGCAGTGCTGTGTTAGGCGCAGCATTTGGCGTGCCTGTTTCGGTAACTTTATTCAGTGGCGGTTTGATCCTAGGAGCCTTTTTTATGGCCACCGATTATGTGACTTCACCGATTACTCAATCCGGTCGGTGGGCGTTCGGTATCGGTATTGGGATAATTTCGGTGGTCATTCGGCAGCTCGGGGGGTATCCCGAAGGGGTTTCTTTTGCCATCCTGCTAATGAATGCGGCGGTACCACTGATTGAACGAGCTACTTGGCCGAAACCAATGGGGGCGGTGAAATGAACAATACGATTATCCGATATGCATTTGTATTAGCAGTGATCTCAGCTATAAGCGGTGCGGCGCTAGCCTATTTTAATGGCATTACGGCCGATATTATTGCTGAGAATCGGAGGCTTCGCGAACAAGCCGCTGTCAGCGCCGTGCTGGGAACTGAGACTTTTACAACCACCGAAATCGAGGGTGGAAAACTCTATGCGACCGATACGCCAGAAGGGAAAGTGGTCGCTTTTACGACCGAATCCCCCGGCTTTAGCGGTCCAATTTCTTTAATGGTCAGCTTGAATGTGGATCAAGAGCGGGTTCAGAAAATTGTTGTTCTTGAACACAGTGAGACTCCTGGACTCGGGGCCAGGATTACCGAAGCTGCCTTCACGGATCAATTCAAAGCCAAGTCACTGGCGGATCCTTATCGAGCGAAACAGGATGTTGAGTCTATTACAGGGGCTACCATTTCTACGCGGGCTGTGGCCGAAGGTGTCAAGACCGCGGCGGATAAAGTAATGGCGCTTGTGAAGGCAGGTGTGATTGGTGAATAATTTTTTGAATGGGTTGTGGAAGGAAAATCCTATCTTCGTTATCATGATCGGGATGTGCCCCACGTTAGCCGTTACTACAGCGGCGATTAATGGGATCGCGATGGGGCTGGCCACCACAGCTGTCCTGGTTTGTTCGAATCTGCTAATTTCTTCATTGCGTAACTACATACCTAAGGCAGTAAGGATCCCGGCATATATCGTGGTAATCGCGGCTTTGGTTACAGTTGTCGACATGGTGATGGCGGCTTATTTCCCAGAGATCCATAGGGTATTAGGGTTGTTTATCGCTCTAATCATTGTCAATTGTATTATTATGGGCAGAGCCGAGGCCTTCGCCGCGAAGAATCCACCGTTGCCCTCTCTCCTGGATGGCTTGGGGATGGGTTTGGGATTTACTTGGGCGCTGACATTGATCGGTTCAGTCAGGGAACTGCTCGGCGCCGGATCAATTTTTGGGATTCAGGTCTTGGGTAGCGCTTATCAACCGGTAATCCTGGCCTTGCTTCCGCCGGGAGCGTTTATCACGATGGGCTTGATCTTGGCAACCTTTAAAGCAGTCGAAATTAATCAGAAAAAACGTGTGGCTGGAGGTGTAACCGGTGTTGCAAGGCCTGTTTCTGATACTAGTCAGCACAGTATTAGTCAATAACTTTGTACTTTCCAGGTTTTTAGGGATTTGTCCTTTCCTCGGAGTTTCTCAAAAAATCGAGACCGCTCTGAGTATGGGCTGGGCCACAACCCTGGTAATGACCGTATCAGCGGTGGTTACTTGGGGTTTGGAACAGTATGTGTTGATCCCCTTTAATCTTGGCTTTTTACAGTATGTGGTCTACATTCTTGTTATTGCGTCTATGGTTCAGACAATCGAAACCATCTTGGCCAAAACCAGTCCGGCGTTACATCGAACACTGGGTATCTTTTTGCCATTGATCACAACGAACTGCGCTGTATTGGGCTTGGCGATCTTGGTGGCTCAGAAAGGCTATAATGTGGTCGAAGCAGCCACCTTTGCTACCGGTGGCGGCTTAGGATTTACGTTGGCCCTGGTGTTGCTGGCGGGCATGAGAGAGCGCCTGGAATGGGCTGATATTCCCGAAGCCTTCAAAGGTAAACCGATTGTCCTGATTACTGCCGGTTTGCTCTCAATGGCGTTTCTTGGATTTACCGGCCTGGTAGCCCAGTAATCGACAAGAGAGGTAATGGAGATGGGGTTTGTTCAACAGATATTAACGGCCACCTTATTAATGGGCGGGCTGGCAGTTTTGTTTGGAATAGTTCTCGCCATAGTCGAGCGGAAGTTCTGGATTCAAACCGATCCGCGAGTCGATGAGGTAGAAGCACTTTTGCCCGGTATTAACTGTGGCGCCTGCGGCGAATCAGGCTGCCGAGGAGTAGCTGAAGGTATTGTCGCGGGAGATCTGGAGGTCAATGTCTGTCCGGTTGGAGGCCAAGCGGCCGCTAATCAGATCGGAGAATTGCTTGGCCGGAGCGCTCAAGTCGGTCCAACTAAGAAAGCGGTCATCCGTTGTCAACCTGAATTGAAAAATCCCCCGGTTTATACCGGAATTGACACCTGTTTAGGCTATCAGACCTTGATTGGCGGTACTTTAGGGTGTGCTTACGGTTGCGTTGGCCTGGGTGACTGCCAGGCGGTTTGCCCAGTTGGGGCGATTGAAGCAAATGAGCAGGGACACATGCAGGTCGATGAGGCGCTTTGTACCGGATGCGGCTTATGTATCAAAGCCTGCCCCAGGTCGATCATTGCCTTGCGCGAGCCGGATGAGGCGTTGCAGTTGCTCTGTCGGAATCCGGAAAAAGGTAAACAGGTATTGGCAGTATGTAATTCGGGTTGCATCGCTTGTGGGTTGTGCGTCAAAGCTTGTACCTACGGAGCCCTCAAAATGGAGAATAATCTACCGGTGGTTGACTATCAATTGTGCGAGGAATGTGGCGACTGCGTCGCCAAGTGCCCCAAAAAATGTTTGGAGTTAAAGGGGATCGTGGTTTTTGATCAGGCTGAGGATGCGTCATAAACGATATTTGCTTACCGCTTTAATTATAGCTTTATTTTTCTTAAGCCGTTATCAACAGGCCCTCCCGGAGCTTATCCTGGAGGGTTTTGCCATGGATTCGTATTATCGAGTTAAGACGAACTTAGCTCACCAGGATCAGAATCCAAGTCGCCAGTGGATCACGGCCGAGTTGTCTCGATTAGAGCAGCGCTACAATATCTTTGATTCTGCCGAATTTGACCTGACCGACGGCGAAACTTTAAAGTTACAGGCTACTGCCGAGTCGTATACCGAGCTTTCTGGTGGAGCTTACCGGGTAGATATCGCTCCATTGTCAAAACTATGGCAGGAGGCGATCCGCATCGGCAAACCTCCGGCGTCTGACGAGGTCAGTGCGGCGGTGCGACTTATTGAACAAGGCCTGGGCGGGCTCGACTTCGGATCGCTGCTCAAAGGGTATGCAACCGACCAAATCTATCATTATCTAGAATCACAAGGAGCCAGCAAGGCAATTATCGATTTAGGCGGGACTATCAGGATGCTAGGTCGTCCTAGCTTTTGGCGGTCAAAGTGGCGAGTTGCGATACGCAATCCCGAAGGTGCCGGTAGTATTGGTTACTTTGAACTAACCTCAGGCCTGGCTGTGGCCACCTCAGGTGATTACGAACGTGGCTTTGTGTATCAAGGCCGGAGATATCACCATCTTATTGATCCCCGGAGCGGTTTTCCGACCGGGAATTTCCGGGCGGTGACGGTTGTCGCGCCAGATGCCTTAACGGCTGATATCTTATCCACCCTCCTATTTATTACTGGCCCGGCAGAGGTCTCGGTGGTAGAACAAGTGATCGGGCTACAGATTAAGGCCCTGTTTATAGATGGAGAAGGGAAAACCGAATTATTCGGTAGTCTACCGGTAAGGTGGGTAAAAAATGATAAATAATCTCCAAAGTTGACAGGAAATATTTCCGTTATTACCTAATTTTTAGGAGGGACTAGCTTTGTCAGAGCTTATCCTGGCATCCGGGTCGCCCAGGCGCAAAGAACTGCTTGCGGCGTTGGGCCTGGATTTTGTCGTCATTCCCAGTACGGTCGCTGAGCCCAACTATGATGGGAGGGACCCAGCCAAATATGCAAATGAACTGGCCGAGACCAAGGCTCTTTATGTTGCCCGCCAGCTCCGGTCGGGGCTGGTAATCGGTGCAGACACCATCGTGGTTCTCGACGGTGAGGTGCTGGGTAAGCCGGACTCAGCTGCTCACGCCGTGGACATGCTCTCGCGACTCTCCGGGCGCAGCCATACGGTTTATACCGGATTGGCTGTGATTGATGCGGCAACCGGTGAGCTGGAGCAAGAGGTTGTGGCCACGGAGGTTAAGTTCAGGCATTTGACCGCAGCTGAAATTGACCTCTACGTACGATCAGGTGAGCCAATGGATAAAGCCGGAGCTTATGGCATCCAAGGCTTAGGCGCCGTGTTTATTCAAAGTATTCAAGGTTGTTATTATAATGTTGTAGGTTTGCCCCTGTCCGCGCTTGATCAACTCCTCAAGCGGTTTAACTTTGCCATACTCCAAAAGGAGAGAGATCACGATCAGCGGATTAAGCAATCTTAGGACATTACCGTTAGTTGAGAGACCACGTGAAAAACTATTTTTTCAAGGTCCGTCTGCATTGTCAGATGGTGAATTAGTCGCCGTTATTCTGGGCACCGGTGTTCGCGGGCGCTCTGCGCTGGAGTTAGCGCATGAGCTGTTATCCATTTTTGGCGGTTTGCGTGGTTTAGCTGCTTCCAGCCCGTGTGAGCTCGCCACAATAGGCGGTGTTGGGAGGGCGAAAGCTGCGCGGGTGATCGCCGCTTTAACCTTAGGACAACGGATGGCTCAGCTACAAGCTAGGCAGAAAAAATCTATCGGCACTCCTGCGGAGGCGGCTTCCTATCTGTGGTCAGACCTTCGCTTCTTGTCGAAAGAAAATTTTCGCTGTTTGGTCGTTGATACCAAGAACCAGGTGATAGCTAACGAACTAGTTTCGGTAGGGACGTTAAACTCTAGCCTAGTGCATCCCCGAGAGGTTTTTCGGCCGGTGATATCCAGATCTGGTGCCGGGGTTATTTTGGCGCATAACCATCCCAGTGGTGACCCGACTCCCAGTAGGGAGGATGTCGAGTTGACCAGGCGCCTGGTCGATTGCGGGAAACTCTTGGGAATCCAGGTGTTAGATCACATTATTGTCGGGGATAATACCTTCGTTAGCCTGCGGGAAAAAGGCATAGTCTGACAAGAGGTATTGATCCCTTGTTTCCAGAATACAAACAGGGTTTATGTGCATTATCCCGAAAGGAGCCTACAATAGATGTTTGGAAGATTTTCTCGAGATTTAGGCATCGACCTTGGCACAGCCAATACAGTGGTATACGTTAGAGGTAAGGGCATTGTGATGAACGAGCCTTCAGTTGTCGCTATTGACCGAGATACAGAACAGGTCTTAGCTGTTGGCGAGGAAGCCAAGCGTATGGTCGGACGGACCCCGGGCAACATCATCGCCATTAGACCGATGAAAGATGGCGTTATCGCTGATTTTGATACGACGGAAAAGATGCTGCGTTATTTTATCGCTAAGGTTCATAAAGGCCGCTTGTTCAAACCCAGGGTGATAGTTTGTGTTCCGACCGGTGTAACCGAGGTTGAAAAACGGGCTGTCATCGACGCGACCTTGGCGGCCGGGGCTAAAGATGCTCGCTTGATCGAAGAACCGATGGCGGCTGCTATTGGTGCCGGTCTTCCCGTTCAAGAGCCTACCGGGAGCATGATCGTCGATATCGGTGGTGGTACCACCGAGGTTGCAGTGATTTCACTAGGTGGCGTGGTTGCCAGCCGTTCTGTGAGGGTTGCCGGGGATGAGCTTGATGAAGCGATTGTTCAGCATGTTCGGCGCAGTTATAATTTGATGATCGGCGAGCGTACGGCAGAAGAAATTAAGAAGCAGATTGGCAGTGCTTACGATCTGGGAGACGATGAGACCATGGAGGTCAGGGGGCGTGACCTGGTTAGTGGCTTGCCTAAAACGGTTACTGTTACGGCCGATGAGATCCGTGAGGCTTTGGCTGAACCTGTTTCAGCCATAGTCGAGGCGGTCCGCAGCACTCTTGAGCGTACCCCGCCGGAACTGTCTGCTGACATTATGGACAAAGGGGTTATCCTTGCAGGGGGTGGCTCGTTGCTGAAGGGTTTGGACCGACTACTTAGTGAAGAGACCGGAATGCCGGTTCTAGTGGCCGATGACCCACAGGCTTGTGTGGCTATCGGAACCGGTGCTGCTTTAGAACATTTCGATGTAATGAAACGGGTTTTGGTATCACCAAAGCGAGTCTAATGCCAGTGGGGGAGATAGCGAATGTTCCGTTCTACCCGGTGGGTATGGCCTATATTGATTGGGTTGATACTAGGCCTTCTCGTTATGGTCTACACTACTTCAGGGGAGCGAACTCAGATTACGGTTGTGGAGCGCTTGCTGCGAGATGCTGTTTCCCCTTTGCAAGATGGAATAACGTCAATCATTTATCAAGTTACGGAGACTTGGAATTCTTTTGTTAACCTTGGTCGGATCCAACGCGAGAATCTACAATTAAAAGAGAAGCTGGCGCGGTTAGCAGCGGAAAACTCCCTGTTGCAAGAATCTGCCCGCGAGAACAAGCGTTGGGCAGCTCTATTTGAATTTCAACAAAAATCAGAATATAATCTGGTTGCAGCACAAGTAATCGGACGAGCGATACCGGATTGGTTTAATCTGATTACCATTGATAAAGGGGAATTGGCGGGGATAAAGCCCGGCCTTCCCGTTATTACCACTGCCGGCGTGGTTGGCCAAGTTCGGCAGGCTACCGCTAACACGGCTACGGTCTTATTGGCTATTGATTCACGCAGCGCAATTGGTGGTATTACTGCTGATAATCGAGATTATGTGTTGGTTGAAGGTGCTCAGGATCAGTCGAGATTGCTCAAGGTAAAGCCTTTGGCTAGTGATGCCCGCCTCGAAGTGGGCTGTCAAGTGGTGACCTCCGGTCTCGGAGCAATTTACCCTAAGGGGCTGCCGATCGGCGAGATCGTGGAAGTTCAAGAAGATCAGTATGGTCTTACTGTGACCGGCCTGCTGCAGCCGGCTACGGACTTTTCTCGACTGGAGGAAGTTTTTGTAATCCTCCCTGACTAGCTGGTGGCGGTGGGAGTGTAGTGAGTTGCGCGCATTAATCCTCTCGATTCTAATCAGTATATTGTTTGTTTTTCAATCTTCTTTCTTTTCCCATCTCCAATTCTTTGGCACCAGACCGGATTTGATTTTGGGCATGGTAGTTGCGGTTGCAATTACTGCCGGTCCGCGAGAAGGTGCCTTGGCGGGTCTGCTTGGGGGGTTCTTAGCCGATTTATTGCGTGGAAACTTTATCGGTCTGTCGATTCCCGGTAAAGTCTTGGTCGGGTTGGCTGTTGGCTTTATTCCGAAACGCGTATACGCTGACAATTTCCTTGTCCCGATCTTCACCACTTTTCTAGCGGTTGTCTGTGACCAATTGATCTTTTTACTATTAGGTCAATCTTTCGGTATTGGCCAGTCGGTTTGGATAAGCATGCGCCGCTTCGTCCTGTTAAGTGCATGTTATACAGCGTTGTTGGCACCAATAATTGCTAAGCTTGTAAAAGATCTGTACCACGAGTTTCAGGTCAGGGGCTGGTATAAGGAGCAACGTATGCTATGACCGATAAGGTGAAACAGACAGTTGAAAAGCGTCTCAAAATCAGCCTGATCTTCCTGGCTGCCGTGTTTTTGGCCATCGCCGGGCGGCTATGGTATTTACAGATTATCCAAGGTGAAGAATTTTTACGCCGTTCCGAAGCGAACGCCTTGCGCGTCGTTCCGATCCCCGCCCCCCGTGGCATTATTTACGATCGCAATCTCATCGCCGTGGCGAATAATCGGATGGCTTTTACCATCTCAATTATCCCCCGCGCGCTACCTCCGGACCCAACCCCCGTTTTTGAGCTGCTCGGAGAGATTGTCGGTCATTCCCCAGACGAGATTGCTACCGCGATCGAAACTCAACAACGCCTTCCGTATTATCCGGTGCGTTTGTTCCGTGATGTTTCGCCAGACATAGTAACCCGTATCGAAGAAGCTCGCCTGGATCTGCCGGGTGTAATTATCGAGGAGACGCCAATTCGGAATTATCCCTACTCGGAGGTGGCCGGTCAGACCCTGGGCTATTTGGGTCTGATCAGTCTCGAGCAGTTAAAAGAATTGGGCCCTTTAGGTTATAGCGCTAATGATATCGTTGGACGGACAGGGCTAGAATGGGTTTATGAAACTGTCCTGCGCGGCATCGAAGGCGGTCAGCAGGTTGAAGTTAATCGAGTGAATCGGCCGATTAGGGTACTTGGTCAAGTTGATAGTGTTCCAGGCAACAATTTGATTCTGACGCTAGATATCGAATTGCAGGCCAAAACGGAACAGATTCTCAAGGAGCATTTGGCTGAAATCCGCGCCGAAGGGAGATACCCCAATGCTTACGCAGGATCGGTAGTCGTTCTTGATCCGCGCAACGGACAGATCTTGGCTATGGCCAGCGAACCTGGCTATGATCCCGCTAAGTTTATCGGTGGAGTAAGTGTAGCATACTGGCAAGAATTGATTAATAACCCTTACGATCCGCTACGCAACCGGGTGACTCAGGGGGAGATCACTCCGGGCTCTGTGTTTAAGGTAGTAACTGCTTTGGCAGCCTTATCTGAGAGTAAAACAACTCCTTGGGAGATTTTTGACACTCATGGGCGTGACTATGTCTATCCCCAAAAATCCTGCTGGATTTTGGCCCAAGGCCGTAACCATGGGAAAATCAACATCGCTGAGGGTTTGCGCGATTCGTGTAATATCGTATTTTATGAAATTGGGCGCAGAGCAGGGATTGATTCGCTGCATCGGTGGTCACGCCTCTTAGGATTTGGCGAAAAAACCGGCCTAAATATCTATCCAGCAGAATCTAGCGGACTTGTTCCCAGTCGAGAGTGGAAAAAGGCTAACTTTAATCGGGCCGATCAGCAAATTTGGTATCCCATCGAGACCTTGGATGTGGCGATAGGTCAGGGCGCAGTTTTGACAACACCGTTACAAATGGCGAATGCTTACGCAGCTATCGCCAATGGGGGAACTTTCTACGAGCCATATTTGGTTCAAGCAATTTTAAAACCAACGGGTGAGATAGCAGAAGTCTTTAGACCGGTGGTTCGCAAGCGAGTTGAGCTTAAGCCCCAAGCTCTGGCAGCGGTTAGAGATGGGTTACGGCAGGTTATCACGCGGGGAACGGCGCGCAGTGTTTTCAGGGACTTTCCGATAGCGGTAGCGGGGAAAACCGGTACTGCAGAGCTTTCTAAGACCACCAGTGATGTTCACGGCTGGTTTGCCTGTTATGCTCCGGCAACAAACCCTGAAGTAGTGGTCGTAGTGGCAATGGAACGCGCTGGTGGGGGTTCCGGATCAGCGGCGCCTGTAGCTCGTCGAGTACTTGAGGCCTATTTCGGACTAGATGTGGTCGAAGAGATTGCCAACGAAGAACTCCCTGATACACCCGGAGAAATTGGACTGCCATGAAGGATAATTACCAGCTAAAGCGAAATTTGGTAACAACTAGGCTTTTAGCTGGTATGAGAGTAGGGATATTGCTTGTCAGACTTAATTACCTTTAAAGGAGATAAAGCTGGATTACGCATAATTCTAGCGCCAGAGGCAGATATATCTGAAGTTTTTTCAGAGCTCGAAGCTGAACTGACCAAAAATAGGAGTTTTTTTTCTGAGGGGAGTTCGGCCAGGGTTTTCACCGAAGGTCGGATTCTTAACCCTGCTGAGCTAGGTGAATTGGCACAACTACTAGCTACTAGTGGTCTAAAACTTATTGAGCTGGAAGTTAAGCCGCAAGCCAAATCCAAAAGCCGGTCTAGTTTTCCAGTAGCCGTGCCCCCACCAGTTGGGGCAAAAGTAATTAAGCGAACGCTTCGTTCAGGTATGAAAGTGAGTCATGATGGGGATATCGTGGTATTAGGCGATGTAAACCCCGGATCCGAGGTCATTGCCAGCGGGGATATCATCGTTTTTGGTACTTTGCGTGGAGTGGTTCACGCAGGAGCCACCGGGAATCTAGCTGCTCAAGTCATTGCTCTCCGCCTAGCTCCGACCCAGTTGCGGATAGCCGATCTGATTGCAAGAGCACCGGATGAATTGGTTGGCCTGCCCGATCGGCCGGAGATAGCTCGGGTTCGCGATGGGGTAGTTTTTATTGAAGAGTTTGCTTCCTAAGGGGGAGATTAAATGGAATCGTCACAGGTTATCGTAATTACTTCGGGCAAAGGAGGCGTCGGCAAGACGACTTCCACGGCTAATCTAGGTCTTGGCCTTGCTGAGCTGGGACATAAGGTTTGCTTGGTAGATGCTGATATCGGGTTGCGCAACCTTGATGTCGTAATGGGCTTAGAAAACAGAATTGTTTATGACTTGGTTGATGTGATCGAGGGTACCTGCAAGTTGCGGAGCGCGTTAATCAAGGATAAGCGCAATGAGAATCTATATCTGCTTCCGGCAGCACAAACGCGCGATAAAGATGCGATCCAGCCCGAGCAGATGATTGAGCTGAACCGCCAGCTAAAGGAGCAATTTCAATATATCTTAATTGACTGTCCGGCGGGTATTGAGCGAGGCTTTAAAAACGCAATAGCCGGAGCGGATGCAGCGATTATCATCACCACCCCGGAGGTATCTGCTGTTAGAGATGCTGACCGGATCATCGGGTTGGTCGAAGCTGCTGAAATTGCGGCGCCTAAACTGCTGATCAATCGGTTGCGCCCTGATATGGTGAAAAAAGGCGACATGATGGATATAGATGATGTGATTGAAATCCTGGCCATCGACCTTTTGGGTGTTGTCCCTGATGACGAGAGCATTATTGTTTCTACCAACCGAGGCGAACCGGCGGTATTGGATAAGAATTCCCGGGCTGGGCAAGCCTACCGAAATATCTGCCATCGAATTCTAGGTGAAGAAGTACCCTTGATGGATCTTAGCTCTCCCGGTTTGTTAGAAAAATTGCGTCGACTGGTGGGAGGTAAGTAAAGATGGGGGCAATTATTGATTTTGTCAACAAGTTATTTAACAAGGATGAAGTGGCCAGCAAAGATTTGGCCAAGGAACGGCTGAGATTAGTTCTAGTGCATGATCGGGCTACACTCTCTCCGGAGTTATTAATGACGCTCAAAGAAGAGTTGATAACAGTACTTACCAAATACATGGATATTGATGTGGCCGGATTGGAGGTAAACTTAGACCGAGCAGATGATACCGTTGCTCTGGTGGCCAATATTCCGGTCAAAAGCGTTAGGCGGGCATAAGTTTGTCGCATTCGAAACTGCTCACCAAAAATTATGATTTGCTCCTCTTCGGGGTTGTTCTGATTCTGGTTGTCTTAGGTGCGTTGGCCGTTTATAGCGCTACTCATGCTAAGTTGCTTGAGGCCGGCGCTGATCCTTTCTTTTATCTCAAACGCCAGGCTTTCTGGATTATGGTAGGGTTGTTGGCGTTTGGAGCCACAGTCTTTGTAGATTACGATGTAATTGGCAAGATTAGTCGAACAATCTATTTAACCATGCTCGGGCTACTGATTCTGGTGTTACTTGTTGGTAAACTGGTTTCCGGGGCACAAGCCTGGTTTAGCATCGGCGGTTTAGCTTCTTTTCAGCCTTCTGAGTTGGCAAAAATCGCCGTGATTTTGTTTCTGGCCAATTATTTAGCTGGTCGCGAGCTTGACTCGTTTAAGAGTTTGATCGTCCCTTTTGTAATTGTTTTAATCCCGATTGGCTTGATTTTATTACAACCCGACCTGGGTACCGCCATGGTTTTTGCCGGGATCCTCTTCGGGATGTTATTTGCGGCGGGGGCTAATCCTAAGCATTTAGGGATCATAATCGCTGCGGCTTTAGCCATCTCCCCCCTGATTTTCTTTTTCGCTCTCCAACCTTACCAGCAAAAGCGGATAATGGTTTTGATCAACCCGTACAGTGACCCGATCGGAGCAGGCTACAATGTGATCCAGTCGATGATTGCTATCGGCTCCGGACGTTTATGGGGCAAAGGCCTGTTTGCCGGTTCACAGACCCAACTCAACTTTGTACCCGCACACCATACAGATTTCATCTTTTCTGTTATCGGTGAAGAATTCGGTCTCATCGGCGGCTTGTTTGTGCTGGCAGCCTATTTCATCATCCTTTGGCGGGGTTTATTGGTTGCGTATACTGCGAAGGACGAGTACGGTAGCTTAGTTGCTGTTGGTGTAGTCTCGATGTTAGCCACCCATATCGTCATCAATATTGGGATGAATCTCGGAATTATGCCGGTAACCGGTATTCCCTTACCATTTCTTAGTTACGGAGGATCGTCTCTACTGACTAATATGATCGGCATCGGACTGTTGGTCAACATTTATGCTCGTCGGCATCGACTGCGCTTCCAAGCCTAGACGTACTACCCCCCCGAGGTCAGTAATATAATATCTTGCGGATGAAGTTTAAAAGGGGGGGACTACTGCCATGAAGCGGGTAGTTTGGATCTTCGGATATCTATTGCTTTTGGCGGTTGCCTCCCTCTTCTTTTACGGCCAATTCGAGTTTGTGCCATCAGTTACGCCACAGGTACTCACGCAAATCCCGGTTTATCTTGAGAGACTAGTATCACCGTGGAAAGAGGTTGGGCTTGTCGTCTCTACTTCAGAAGAGTTCGGTTGGCCGGTAAATGGGCCGGTTTTCTCTGCTTATGGCTGGGAAAAGCATCCGTTGACCAAGATACCATATTACCATCGGGCGATAGATATCGGCACTGCCGTGAGGACACCGGTACGGGCAGTTGCTCAGGGGCAGGTCAGTAGAGTCTATTATAGCGCCACCCTCGGCCACACAGTGATCATCCAACATAGCCAGGGGTGGGCATCAGGTTATGCACATCTAGATCAGATCTTGGTGGGGGAGGGCGATTTCGTTTCCAGGGGAACAGTGATCGCTCAATCCGGAACCTCCGGCTTATTGCGCCTGGGTGCCGAACCCCACCTCCATTTCATGTTGTTTCTCCAGGGTGTTCCGGTTGACCCGATGGTGTATCTAGCTTCCGAGCCTCCTGGGAGGAATCTGCAGTGAGAGTAGGGTCGCTACTAGGAGTTCCGTTAAAGATTAATTTTTGGTTTGTTGCAACTTTGTTGGTACTTGCCGTGTTAGGATTACTGCCGCAGTCGCTCGTGCTGTTTGTTTCCGTGCTGATTCACGAGCTCGCTCATTCCTTGGTGGCTCGCGGTCATGGCCTGCGTGCTGTGGAGATCGAATTACTTCCTTTTGGCGGGGTCGCCAGAATAGAGGAGCTAGGTGCGCTTGACCCGGACGTAGAAAAAACTATCGCCAGGGCTGGCCCTGTAGCAAGTTTGCTTCTGGCAGCAATTTGCTGGGTAATCCAGAATAATTGGCCGCTGTATCCTGAAATACTGGTTTACGGGATTTTTGGTAATCTTACCTTGGCTGCAGTAAATCTCTTGCCGGCTTTGCCGCTTGATGGCGGAAGGATACTGCGAGCCTATCTCTCCGGGTCGCTTGGCTACCGGCGAGCTACGCAAATCGCTCTGATCTTGGCCCGAGTTTTCGCTGGAGTACTGATCTGCGGTGGCACATTCCTCTTTTATCTTGGAAAAGGTAATATCAGCATTCCCGTGGCGGGTGTTTTTTTATGGTTCGCGGCAAAAAAGGAAGAGTTTTATAGCCGCTACTTATTTGTTCGCTATATTACCCGGCGCCGGGCTGAGCTGGGTAATCGCGGGCCTCGCCCGATCGAATCAATTTTGTGCTGCTACAAAATGCCGGTTAAAGAGGTGGTACGCCATTTTTTGCCTCAGCGCTACCATTTAGTCTATTTGCTCGGTAATAACAAGGAGTTATTAGGATATGTTACGGAGTTAGAGGTGATTGAGGCGATGCTAAACCACGGCATAGACACCCCTTTGGCTGACTTGCCGATACATCCCTTGGGAAGGGAATAGTATCTGAAAAGCGAATATAGACACCATAGTTTAGGGAATAATCCATACTTCCCCAACTGCATAATAAGTTTAGGTTAACACCAGGGATGGAGATATCATAGATGCAACCTGACAAAATTCGGTCAGTACTCAGAGATGAGATTTTGGTAACAGTAAGTAAACCGGCACGGTATCTTGGTAATGAGTTGAACTCGGTTCATAAAGAATGGACCGAGGAGACGGTCAAGGTGGCGTTGGCCTTTCCGGATGTCTACGAGGTAGGCATGAGCCACTTAGGATTGAAAATCCTCTATCATTTGTTGAACCAGGAGGCACATGTCTTGGCTGAAAGGGTGTATGCACCCTGGCCGGATATGCAAGAGGCATTAGCGAGGCGGGGCGTGCCTCTTTTTTCTCTTGAGAGTTCCCGTCAGCTCAAAGATTTTGATATTATCGGGTTTACCCTCCAGTACGAACTAAGTTTCACGACAATCCTGGATATGCTAGATTTGGCAGAGTTAGCTGTATTCTCGGCCGACCGCCATGAGGATGATCCGTTGGTGATTGCCGGCGGGCCATGTGCATTCAACCCGGAGCCAATAGCACCATTTATCGATCTATTTGTCATCGGCGAGGCCGAAGAGGTATTTCCGAAGTTAGTGGCCGAATATCGCAAACTCCGCCAAAGTAAGCACTTGAGCAAGTTTGAGCGGTTAAGAGCCTTGGCTGAGTTGCCCGGAGTTTATGTGCCGACTTTATACGAGCCTGTTTATGCTACAGATGGCAGCCTAAGCCGCTGGGAGATCCATGACCAAGCCCCTTTCCCCATTAAAAAACAGGTTATCAAAGATCTGGACACCGCTTATTTTCCCAAACAGTTTATCGTGCCATATTTGGAGACGGTTCACGATCGGGCAATGTTGGAGGTCTTTCGCGGCTGTGCCCGAGGGTGCCGCTTTTGCCAGGCCGGGATGATTTACCGGCCGGTACGAGAACGGAGTGTCGATAAATTACTTGACCTCGCTCAGGCTATTGTCGTGGCTACCGGATATGATGAATTATCTTTGGTCTCCTTAAGTAGCGGCGATTACACGGGCCTTACACGCCTGGTCGAAGAGTTACTGCCGAAATTAAAAGAGCGGGGAATAGCTTTATCCTTGCCATCACTACGAATTGATACTTTTGCGGTTGAGTTGGCTGAGCAGATTCAATCCATCCGCAAGACCGGCTTGACTTTTGCTCCTGAAGCCGGTACTGCTCGATTAAGAGACGTAATTAACAAAAATGTCACCGAAGAGGATCTGTTGCGGACAACAGAGGCGGCCTTCAGGGCAGGTTGGCACACGGTTAAACTTTATTTTATGATTGGTTTGCCCACGGAGACCGACGAAGACCTCGAAGGGATTTATTTGTTGGCGAAGAAAGTTGCTGAGTTAGGAGAGAGCGTTAGACGTCAGACTGGTGCCGGCAAGAGGGTCACGGTGACCGTAAGCGTTTCTTCTTTTGTGCCTAAAGCTCACACTCCATTCCAGTGGTTTGCTCAAGATACCCGGGAAGAGCTGCGCCGTAAGCAGCGCTACCTAGAAAGTCTCTTTAAAAAGTCACGCGGTCTAACGCTGAAATACCACGATGTTGAAGTGAGTTTCATCGAAGGAGTACTAGCCAGAGGCGACCGCAGAGTGGCCGGGGCGATTTTTGAGGCTTGGCATCTCGGTGCTAAGTTGGAGGGTTGGAGCGAGTTCTTCTCGGTGACGCGTTGGGAAGAGGCTTTTCAAGAAAGCGGAATTGATCCGTTCTTTTATGCTAACCGGGCGCGTCAATCCACTGAGCTGCTGCCTTGGGAGATCATTGATAGCGGGGTTAGCAAGGAATATTTAGCTCGTGAAGCTGCTAAGGCGTTAGAAGGCCAGAGTACCGCAGATTGTCGCGAGCTCTGTGAAGATTGTGGCGTTTGTCCGGGGCTAAAAGTGGCTAATCGTCTTCGTTACCGTGGCTCCGGTTTGTTTGGGGGATAGTTTGTGGAAGCTTTGCGAGTAAGAGCCCAGTATACCAAGGTGGGAGATTTACGGTTCATATCTCATCTAGATCTCACTAGGGTAATGGAACGAGCGGTGAACAGGGCAGAGTTGCCTATCGCCTATTCTGAAGGGTTTCATCCGATGCCAAAAATTGCCTATGGCCCGGCGCTGGCCCTAGGGATCATTAGCCGCGTGGAACTGGTCGATTTTTTCTTTTCCACACCACTCTTACCTTCCGAGGTTCAGTCTCGTTTAAACAGAGTGCTACCCGCGGAATGTCAAGTTCTGCGAACCGCCGCTGTTCCAACCGGTCAGCCCGCATTAACTGCACTAATTGATCGCGCGAGCTATCTGGTGAGGGTGGATCTGCAACTCGTGCCCGAAGCTAATACACTGCCGGCAAAGACAGGCGATATACTGGAAAGAGACTCAATTATTGTTACGCGCCAGAAAAAGGGTAAAACCCGCCGGGTTGAGATCAGACCGTATCTATTAAATCTCTCGGCCAATTTGGACGGGCCAGTTGCTGCCTTAGAGTTTTCCTTACGGATCGGCTCAGATGGTGCGACCAATCCACGTGAAGTGCTAGGCCTGTTTAATTTGGATTTATCCACCCCGGGGGTGCTGGTAGAGCGTACCGAACTGACAACCGAAAATGGAGTTAAGTTATTTAATAACTAAGATACAATCAACGTTTGAAAGGAGGTGAGCAGATGCAGACAGACATTATTATCAACGTATCCCATAGTGAAAAAAGGGCTGCGTTTGTTGAAGAAGGTCGGTTAATGGAGCTGTTCATCGAGCGAACTTTTAATGAACGGGTTGCCGGAAATATCTATAAGGGCCGGGTTGAAAATGTACTCCCCGGTATGCAGGCAGCTTTTGTCAATATTGGCCTCGAGCGCAATGCCTTTTTATATGTTGAGGATGCCTTAGTGGGCTATAGCGATGAGGAGATTCCAGATGAGATTAGCCAGCAGAAAAGGCGCAGGCCGAAAATCAATGATGTCCTTAAAGTCGGTCAGGAGGTCGTCGTCCAGATCACTAAAGAACCGATTGGGACCAAGGGTGCCCGAGTGGTAACCGGTCTGACTTTGCCCGGGCGTTTTTTGGTTCTGATGCCGTCGGTTAATTATGTCGGTGTATCTAGGCGCATTGAAGACCCCGCCGAACGAGAACGTTTACGCAAAATCGCTGAAAAGGCAAAGCCTAAAAATATGGGAGTAATCGTTCGAACTGCAGCTGAAGGCCAAGTTGAGAAAAATTTAAAACGAGATATGAAATACCTCGTGAAGCTGTGGGATAAGATCCAAAAGAAAGCCGGAGCTGTGCGAGCACCCGCATTATTACACAAAGATTATGATCTGGTCAGCCAGATTGTGCGGGATCATTTGAGTGAAGATATTAATCGTTTGGTTGTGGATTCGCGGTCTGAGTATGAGCGAATCAGGGAGATGCTGGGGAATCTTTCTCCAAAGCTCCGCAAAAAAGTCAGTTACTATCAATCGAACATCCAAATTTTTGATTATTACGAAATTGAATCACAGATTGACAAGGCCCTGAAACGTCGAGTTTGGCTGGATTGTGGTGGGTATTTGGTTATCGACGAAACCGAGGCGATGGTGATTATCGATGTTAATACCGGCAAATACATCGGTAATACCAACAAATTATCGGATACTGTGCTCAAGACCAATTTAGAAGCAGCCAAAGAGATTGCCCGTCAGTTGCGCTTGCGCAATATGGCCGGGATAATTATTGTGGATTTTATTGATATGGAAAGTGATGAGGATCGCGAGAAGGTTATCAACCTATTGCAAGAAGAGATTAAGCGGGATCGAGTCAAGACTAACATCGTCGGCTTTACCCAGCTGGGCCTGGTCGAAATCACCCGCAAAAAAGTCAAACGGGATTTGGATGAGACCCTGCAAAAACCTTGTCCATATTGTGAGGGCGTCGGACGTGTTTTATCAGAGGAGACGGTTGCCATCAACACCGAACGCCGCTTGCTGAGCATGCTGGCCAATAATGATGGCATTGAAGCGATTTTGGTCAATGCCCATCCTGCTGTAGCAGCATTGCTGATCGGTTCGGGGGGTGCCAACCTCAAAAGGCTAGAAGAGGTCTCAGGCCGAACAATCTTTATCAAGGGTAATCAGGCGTTACATCTTACTGACGCGCAGATTGTGGCTGGCACGGTTGAAGAAATCAAAAACAAAGCAGTCCCAGTTAGAGAGGGACAGCGAATTCAAGTGTTGGTAGAAGAGCCGCATGTGACGAATCCTAAAGATGGTATAGCGCGGGTTGAGGGATATGTAATCGATGTGTTAAACGGCGGCGATCTCGTAGGAAAAGTGGTTGAGCTTGAAATTAATCGAGCTTTTCGCACCTATGCCAAAGGAAAAGTTGTCCAAGTGCTTGGCGGAACCAGTTCTATTGGTGAAGTTGACACTAGAATAGCCGCTATGATAGAATAATTGAGCATGTGTAATGCGCCCAACCGCACGAAACGGGTTTGAAAAGCCAATCGGCTACCTGTTTTTCGGCGAGTCTCACGTAGAGGAGGTGCAATTCTAATGTATGCAATAGTAGAGACAGGTGGGAAACAGTACAAGGTTTCTAAAGGTGACGTAATTACCGTAGAGAAATTAGATGCTGAGGCGGGCAGCGAAGTAGCTCTGGATAAGGTACTCTTGGTTAATGACGGCACGGATCTCAAGGTCGGGACGCCGCTCGTTGATGGAGCTAAGGTAACTGCTAAGGTGTTAAGCCATGGCAAGGCCAAAAAGATTTTGGTCTTCAAGTTCAAGGCGAAAAAGAACTACCGTCGTCGGCAGGGTCATCGTCAGCCCTTTACCAAACTGATGATTCAAGAGATCGAGGGCTAGCATGGTCAAGGCTACGTTCGTACAGGGGAGCAAGCTTCCTATTCAAGGGTTTATCCTTTCCGGTCATGCCGGATATGCACCACATGGCGAAGACATTGTCTGTGCCGGGATTTCTGGACTGAGCTTAGGTATAGCCAATGGACTGGCGGAGTTTTTAGCGTCGCGAGTTAATGTCCAGCAAGGTGCGAATGGCTGGCTGGCGGTACGAGTAGTTGAACAAGCCTGTAGTGATGAGGATTTGTGTCGGGCGGAAACTTTATTACGAACGTTAAGACTTGGTTTGGAGCAGATCGCCCAGCGTTATCCGGGAAGTCTGGATATTATAGAAAGTGAGGTGTTTCCCGATGATTCGCTTTGATTTACAGTTTTTTGCTAGTAAAAAAGGTGTTGGTAGCTCAAAAAACGGCCGTGACAGCATTTCCAAGCGGCTTGGCGTGAAAAGCCATGATGGCCAGTTTGTGACTGCGGGTAGTATTATCGTGCGTCAGCGCGGTACCAAAGTTTATCCCGGTCTTAATGTTGGCATGGGCAGGGACATGACCTTGTATGCCAAAGCTGACGGCATTGTGCAGTTTCAGCGCAAGGGTAGGGATTCCAAGGTTGTCCATATTCAAGCGGTTGATGTCGCCATATAATTGTGTGTAGCCCTATTTTTTACGAGCCTCGGAGCAATCCGGGGCTTTTTTGCGTGATTGCGGGCTACTATCCTCTGGTTTTGCCGGAGAAGCTTTCCATCAGGTAGTCGATTAGTATTATTAAGGCCGCTAGCGAAGCTGACCAGGCTAGTGCCAACTTTATAACGTGGCTGATTATTTGGAGATCATTCATTTGGTATCCCCCCAGTGCGGCTATTTACTCGACTATATGCGGCTAATTGGATATAATTCTGCTGAGATGACCGGTAAGGACTATAAACTTCATTTTGATCTCATGATATAATGTAAACGAATGTCGTTTTGGAGGATATTACCATGTTTTTGGATTATGCAAAGATCCATGTTAAAGGCGGTGACGGCGGTGACGGTATTGTTGCGTTTCGCCGTGAACCGTATGTGCCACGGGGAGGGCCGGCTGGGGGTAACGGGGGTAAAGGCGGAGATATCTGGCTGGTCGCTGATGCTTCTCTGAATACTCTCGAAGATTTCAGATACACCAAACACTACCGGGCCGAACGAGGTGAACGCGGCGGGGGTTCGAACAAGCAAGGAGCCTCGGCTCCGGATCTGATAATTAAAGTTCCGATTGGCACTGTCATACGTGATCCGGAAACCAATCAGGTCCTTGCTGATCTGGTTGAACCTGGGATGCGATTTTTGGCCGCCAAGGGAGGTCGGGGTGGTTGGGGTAATAGTCATTTTGCCACTAGCGCCCTGAAGGCCCCTCAGTTCGCTGAGCGGGGAGAACCCGGAGAAGAACGCTGGATTGAGCTGGAGTTAAAGATGTTAGCCGATATCGGTCTGGCTGGATTTCCTAATGCCGGCAAATCTACTTTGATCAGTGCTATTTCACGGGCCAAGCCGAAGATTGCGGACTATCCGTTTACGACGCTTTATCCCAATTTGGGAGTGGTTTCGCATGCGGGCGAAACGTTTGTTGTTGCTGATATTCCCGGACTGATCGAAGGAGCACATGAAGGTCTTGGCTTAGGCCATCGTTTTCTCAAACATATTGAACGGACAAGACTGCTGATTCATCTGGTAGAGGTAACCTCGCCGGATGGTTCTGATCCGTGGGAACGGTTCTTGAAAATTAATGAGGAATTACGGGCGTACAGTAGTGAGCTAGCAGAGAAACGTCAACTGATCGCGCTTAATAAAATGGATCTCCCTGGCACAGCTGAGATTGCCGCGGATTTCATCCGCAAAGCAGCAGCCAACGGTTATACCGTCTATCCGATCTCAGCCAAAGAGGGAACAGGTCTTGAGTTATTGCTAGACCACGTTGTCGAAGAATTAAAGCGAATTCCTAAGCCGGAGCCCATTGTTGGTACGGCTGAAGAGGCCGAAGAGGGCGTGTATCGCTTCAAACCGGAACAAGAGGAGCCGCTCGTGGTCACGAGACAGGGTGAAGGATACCTGGTAACCGGTGGAGGACTGGAAAGGCTCGTAGCGATGACAGCCTTGGATAACGCGGAGTCGCTCCGCCATTTCTACCATGTTCTGTTGAAACGAGGGGTTATTGATCGTTTGCGCCAAGAAGGGGTCGAGCCTGGTGATACGGTAGAAATTGCCGGGGTTGAATTTGAATATACTCAGGGTTTCGATGGACTCTAGAGGATTTGTTAATCCCTCAAAGAATAGAGAGGAGTACAATCAATGTTAAACAGTAAACAAAGGGCTCATCTCCGGTCTCTGGCCAATACGGAACACCCTTTAATCCAGGTTGGCAAGGCCGGTGTAGTCGATACACTGATCAAACAAGTAGATGATGCCTTGACAGCACGAGAATTGATCAAAATCAGGGTGCTTCCCAACTCCGGGCAGGAGCGCGATTTGATCGCTGATCAGCTGGCTCAAGCAGTCAAGGCGGAGATTGTTCAGAAAATCGGCAACAATTTTGTTCTCTGGCGACGTAACCTCAGAGAGCCGAAAATTCTCTTGCCCTAGGATGGATGAGTCAATGCGCAAATTAAACAGCAAGCGGATCGTTGTCAAAGTAGGTACCAGCTCCCTGACCCATGCCAATGGCAAATTGCATTATCAGGCTATCGAAGGCTTGGTTCAGGAGGTAGCAGATCTAGTTAACAGCGGGCGAGAAGTAATTTTAGTCAGTTCCGGTGCTGTCGGTGCCGGAATGGGACGCCTCGGAATGTCAGCGCGTCCGAAAACCATTCCTGAAAAACAGGCGGTTGCAGCTGTTGGCCAAGGTCTGTTAATGCAGATTTACGAGCGAATGTTCAGTCAATACGGCCAGGTCGTCGCTCAGGTTCTCGTGACCCGCGAGGATATTGGTGATCGCAAACGCTATCTAAACGCCCAAAATGCGCTTTCTACTTTACTATCACTAGGTGTCGTGCCAATTATCAATGAAAATGATACGGTCGCGGTTGATGAGTTGAAATTTGGCGACAATGATACCTTATCAGCTTTGGTAGCCTCTTTGACGAGCGCTGATTTACTGATTATTCTCACGGATATTGATGGCATTTACACCGCTGACCCCCGGGTAAACCCGGAGGCGGTGTTGCTTGATGATCTCACCTATCCAGAACTGATTAAGCTGGTTGAGGCCGGTGGAGAAGGTTCGGGCATGGGCACCGGCGGGATGCGCACCAAACTGGAGGCGGCCCGCATCGCTACAGCTGCCGGGATAAAGGTTATTGTGGCTGAGAGCTCAGTGCCGCATGTGCTTTCTCGAATTTGCGCCGGTGAAAAACTTGGCACTCTGATCGTGCCTTGTACTACGGGACTGAATAGCCGGGAACGTTGGATCGCTTTTAGCCTGCCCAGTAGCGGTAGAGTCGTTGTTGATGAGGGAGCTGTAAAGGCTATCAAGTTTAACGGGAAAAGTTTATTGCCGTCCGGTATTACCGAGGTTTCTGGCGATTTTGGTCGTGGTGATGCTGTTGAAATTACCACGCCTCTCGGAATGGTCTTCGCTCGCGGGATTACCAATTACGGTAGCGAAGAGGTTGGCCTGATCAAAGGGTGCAAGAGTTGTGATATTGAGAAAAAATTAGGATACAAGTATTACGACGAGGTTATCCATCGGGATAATCTGGTGCTGTTAGGATAATTAGGCTTGGACAAGGGGGATTTATGGTGAGTCGTGAAGTTTACGAATTGGTCATGGATTGTGCCCAGCGGTCCAAAGTCGCTGCTAGAGAGTTGGCGACTGCTACCGAAGCAGCCAAAAATGCTGCCTTAGAAAAGATTGCCGAGAGCTTGCTGGAACGACAAGCAGAGATACTGGCGGCCAACAGCGTAGATATGGAAAATGGCAAATCCAAAGGCCTACCTTCTGCTTTGTTAGATCGCCTGCTGCTGACTCCGGAGCGAATCACCGCGATGGCAGAAGGGGTGCGAGAAATTAAGGCTTTCCCAGATCCGGTGGGAGAAATTACCGAACTCAAACCTAGACCGAGTGGGATCAAGGTTGGCAAGATGCGGGTGCCCCTGGGAGTGATCGGAATCATCTACGAAGCTCGGCCAAATGTGACCGTGGATGCGGCTGCTTTATGCCTGAAAGCCGGCAACAGCGTGCTATTACGCGGTGGTTCAGAGGCGTTTAATTCAAACACCAAGCTGGCCCAGATCTTATCCGAGGCCTTATTGGCTGCGGGCCTGTCCAATGATGCTATTCAACTGATCCCGACCACCGATCGAGCTTCAATCCAGGCCATGGCGACCATGGATGACTTGGTTGATGTGCTCATCGCCAGGGGCGGAGAGCGGTTGATGGCCGCTTTAGCCGGTGCTACAGTGCCACTATTTAAGCATGGTGGAGGCATCTGCCATACGTATATTGATATTGATGCAGACCTCACCAAAGCTGTGGAGATTGCGTTTAACGCTAAAGTATCTCGTCCAGGGGTCTGCAATGCGATGGAAACACTACTGGTTCACCGTGGAGTAGCAGCTCAGGTTCTGCCTGAATTGGGCCGCAAGATGCAAGATGCGGGGGTTGAACTAGTTGGAGATGATACAGTTCAACAGCTCGTTCCGGGGGCTTTGGCCGCCAACGAAGATGATTGGGCCGCTGAGTATTTGTCCTTGAAACTGGCAATCCGCGTGGTTGATAGCTTCGCTGAAGCCGTCGAGCACATTCAACGCTACAGCAGTCTTCATTCTGAGGCCATTGTTACCGAAAATTATGCGACGGCGATGCGGTTTTTGGAGCAGGTAGATGCGGCTGCCGTTTTTGTTAACGCGTCAACTCGTTTTAATGACGGAGGCCAATTTGGACTGGGGGCTGAGATCGGAATCAGTACTCAGAAATTGCATGCGCGTGGCCCGATGGGTATCAAAGAGTTAACGACTACTAAATTTGTGGTTTTGGGCAATGGCGAGGTGCGGTAATGGCTCGACTTGGCATTATGGGGGGGACTTTTGACCCCATTCATTATGGGCATTTGATGACAGCTGAAGAAGCTCGAGACCAGTACAAGCTGGACAAAGTGTTATTTGTTCCCTCCGGCCACCCGCCGCACAAGCACGAGTCAAGTGTGACCGAGAGTAAACATCGGTATTTAATGACCGTTTTGGCCACCTTGACCAACCCGTCCTTTGAGGTGTCCAGGGTTGATATTGATCGGGAGGGAATCACTTATACAGTCGATACGCTGATGGACCTAAAGGTGATCTTCCCCCAGGACCAACTTTTTTTCATCACCGGCGCTGACGCCATTTTAGAGATTATTACCTGGAAAGATGCGCCGCGTTTGCTCGGATATTGTGATTTCATTGCTGCTACCCGCCCTGGTTATTCCATTGAAGCGCTGGAGACGAAGTTAGGTACTTTATATACAAGTTACCAAGAATGCTTTCACTTTGTGGAGGTTCCGGCGTTGGCGATTTCGTCAACCGATATTCGCCAGAGGGTCAGAGCAGGACGTCCGATCCGTTATCTAGTCCCCGAAACGGTAGATTATTATATCCAGAAAAACCAGCTATATCAGGAGGACTAGGATGCATCCCACCTATTGGGAGCAGATTTTGCAGCATAGGTTGACTAGGAGTCGCTTGGAGCATAGCTTGCGAGTTGCGTGCACTGCCGAAGAATTGGCTCGGGCCTGGTCCGCAGATCCCCAAAAGGCCTATTTAGCTGGCTTAATGCATGATATTGCCAGGGATATAGAACCAGGGGAGTTATTGAAGCAGGCTGCGGATTATGGTATTATATGTGATGAAATAGAGGCTTATTACCCTGTTCTTTTACATGGTCCGCTTGGTGCGGCCATCCTTCAGCAGGATTTTGCTCTAACCGATTCTGAAATCCTCGAAGCGGTCAGCCTGCATACTACTGGCGATCATCCACTTGGCACAATTTCGAAGATAGTTTTCCTTGCTGATTATATTGAGCCTGGTAGAGATTTTAAAGGGGTTGAATCGGCTAGACTGGCAGCACAAACCGGGCTGGATTTTGGTGTTGCTGTTGCTGCTCATGGCATCATCACGTACTTGACCGGGCAACACAAGGCAATTCACCCTAAAACACTTAGTTTGTATAATCATTATGTTCTAACCGGGGTTATTCGGAATTCGGAGAAAGGGTAAATCGGGATGGGAAAACACCGTTGGCGGGATGATGATCCCCTATTACCTTCGAGTGGAGATCGGAAACGAAACAGTTCCAAATGGCTTTTTTGGATAGCGATGATTGTATTATTGTTGTTGATCGCCGGCGGAACAGCTTATTATGCTTACTGGGTCAACTTTAAGAATTTGGAGAAGCCGGAGGTAGCCGAGGCTGAACCACCGGTAACTGTGTTGATTTTGGGGGTCGATAAGCGTGAAAAAGATCTGGGCCGGGCTGATACCATCATGGTCGCTTCTATTGATCCCAAATATAAGACCATTCGCCTGATTTCCCTGCCGCGCGACACGAGAGTAGCCATACCAGGCTTTGAAGGACATTCCCGGATTAACGCTGCTTATGGCTATGGAGGAGCTGATCTGGTCGAGCGAGCCGTCGAAAATCTACTTAAGCTAGAGATCGATTATTATGTTGCCACTGACTTTCAGGGTTTTGCCAAAATTATTGATTCTGTCGGTGGTGTTGAAATCGATGTTGAGAAGGCTATGGACTATGATGATCATGCACAAGGACTGCATATTCATCTCAAGCCAGGCCGGCAGAGACTCTCCGGTGAAGAGGCGCTACATTATGTGCGTTTTCGTGGAGATGGATTAGGGGATGTTTCCCTAGTTGATCCGGTAAATAATGTTTATGAAGGTCGAGTAGAACGGCAGCAAAAGTTTGTCAAGGCAGTTGCTGAACAGATCTTAGACCCAGCAAATATCTGGCGGGCACCCGCGTTAATTAGGCGTTTGGCTGATGCGTTAGAGACCAATATGCCAATGACGACCATCCTGAGATATGCGGCGATTGTGCAATATATTCCTAGTACTAATATCTATACTTCTGTCTTGCCGGGCAATTCCCAGACGATCAACGGAGCAAGTTACTGGGTGCCGGATGAGGTTCAGGTTACTAGGTTAGTGCAGTCTATGCAACGTCCGACCCCACCACCGGTGGTGCAAGACGAGGATCAGGCATCGAGACCCATCAGGGTGAGGGTGTTAAATGGCAGTGGTGTTCAGGGGGTTGCTCGTTCAGCTAAGAATTTTTTAACTCCGCAAGGATTTGACGTAGTAGAGATAGGGAATGCTCAGCACTTTAACTACCAGCAAACAGAGATTATCCTACATATTCCATCTGATGTAGCGGTTTCGCGCATCCGTCAGATCCTCAGGGTTTACGGAACTGTTACCCAAGATTTGGATGCGGACAGCGGTGTAGATGTTACCGTAATCCTCGGACGTGATTATAATGGTACTGAATAGCTTTGGGGAGGGATTAAACGGCTTGAGTAATGAACAGGCGATTTTGAGCAGTGAGGATATTGCCAAAGTAGTAGTGGCTGCCTTAGAGGAGAAAAAGGGATCCCATTTAGTCAGCATTGATATGCGCAGTAAGTTGGCGATTACGGATTATTTCGTCATCGTTAGCGGCCACTCGACCACCCAAGTCAAGGCCTTGAGTGAGGCTGTAGAAGATCGACTTGAAGAGATCGGGGTTCGTCCACTACGCAAAGAGGGCTTTGGCGGAGGCAGGTGGGTTTTGCTGGACTACGGGGGCGTCGTAGTCCACGTTTTCCATGCTGATGCCCGCGACTATTACGACTTGGAGCAACACTGGCAAGATTTGCCTCGGGTCAATTTCTTGTCCTAAACCCTTGACACTACCGGGGGCTTTTAATATAATAACCATTGTCGAATTAAAAAAAGTCTATCCGATGATGAGGAGTAGTAAGAACGCCGTTTCAGAGAGCCGGTGGGCGGTGTGAACCGGCAATAAGTTCCCAACTCGCCTCTGAGGGATGCCAGGTGAAATAGTAGTAGCTTGTGCCGGTCGTCACCGTTACCGACTTTTGAGAGTAAAAATTGCGTGGGGCTGTAGCTCAGCTGGGAGAGCGCTTGAATGGCATTCAAGAGGTCGTCGGTTCGATCCCGATCAGCTCCACCATATTTTTAAATTAGGGTGGTACCGCGAGTTACCCCTCGTCCCTTTGTGGCGAGGGGTTTTTAGTTTAGATGAGGAGAGTGGATGCGATGCACCAAAAATATTCTTTTAAGGCTATCGAGGAAAAATGGCAGAGTACCTGGGATAATCAACGGAGTTATCAAGCCATTGAAGTTTCTGGAAAGCCAAAATACTACTGTCTGGAGATGTTTCCATATCCCTCTGGTAAGCTGCATATGGGTCACGTTCGCAACTACTCGATCGGGGATGTCCTGGCTAGATATTATCGAATGAAGGGTTACCAAGTATTACACCCGATGGGCTGGGATGCTTTTGGTCTGCCAGCTGAAAATGCGGCTCTCAAAAACAACATCCCTCCCTCCAAATGGACCTGGGAGAACATTTCCAGCATGCGTTCGCAATTAAAGCGGCTGGGAATTTCTTATGACTGGGATCGGGAGGTTGCATCTTGTCATCCCTCCTACTATAAATGGACGCAATGGCTGTTCTTGCAGTTTTTCAAAAAAGGTTTGGCCTACAAAAAAGGATCTGATGTTAATTGGTGTCCGTCTTGTCAAACTGTCTTGGCCAATGAACAAGTAGTTGGTGTCGGAGTTTGTGAGCGGTGTAGCACCAAGGTTGAAAAGAAAAATCTGGAGCAGTGGTTTTTCAAAATTACCGCCTATGCTGACCGGCTGTTGGATAATCTGCCCAAGCTAACCGGCTGGCCAGAACGGGTTAAAGTGATGCAGGAGAACTGGATCGGGCGGAGCGAGGGTGCTCGCGTGGTATTTAAGGGTGAGGATGACAGCGAACTTCCTGTATTCACCACCAGGCCGGATACGATTTTCGGGGTAACATATATGGTTATCGCCCCGGAACACCCGTTGGTAGAAAAACTTATTGCTGATAAGCCCGAGGCCGAGTCCGTTCGCAACTTTGTCCGGCAAGTGCTGGCCCAGGATGATATTACTCGGATGGCTGCGGAAACGGAGAAAGAAGGGGTGTTCACCGGCTCCTACGCGATCAATCCTTTAACCGGCGAAAAAGTGCCGATCTGGGTGGCGAATTATGTCTTGCTGGGCTATGGTACCGGTATAGTCATGGGTGTTCCTGCCCACGACCAGAGGGACTTTGAGTTTGCTCGCAAATATGATCTGCCGGTGCGAGTGGTTATTTCACCGGAGGGTACTGAGCTAAAAGGTGAGGAGTTAACCGAGGCTTTTCCGGCTGAGGGGTACTTGGTTAACTCGGGAGAGTTTTCGGGAATGGCCTCTAAAGATGCGATTGGGGCAGTAATTCGCAAGGTTGAGGAACTTGGCATTGGAGAGGCTCAGGTTAATTATCGCCTTCGGGATTGGTTGATCTCTCGCCAGAGGTATTGGGGGGCACCGATACCCATAGTCTACTGTGAGCACTGTGGCATTGTTCCGGTACCCGAAGATCAGCTGCCGGTATTGCTGCCGGAGGATGTGCATTTTAAGCCGACAGGGCAATCACCGCTAGCTGAGTTAGACGAGTTTGTCGCTACCACCTGTCCGACTTGTGGCGATCCGGCTAAGCGGGAGACGGATACCATGGACACTTTTGTCTGTTCCTCCTGGTATTTTCTGCGTTATGCCGATCCGAAAAATGAGAGCCTGCCTTTTAGCCGAGAAAAGGCTGACTACTGGATGCCGGTCGATCAGTATATCGGCGGAATTGAGCATGCGATTTTGCATCTAATGTATGCGAGATTTTTCACCATGGTCTGCTATGACCTTGGCCTGGTCGGGGTCGAAGAGCCATTCACCAATTTATTGACCCAGGGGATGGTGACCAAGGACGGTTTCAAAATGTCCAAATCTAAGGGTAATGTCGTTGACCCGAACTACATCATTGACGCCTACGGGGCAGATACCGCCCGGCTGTTTATTCTCTTTGCCGCGCCACCGGAGAAGGACTTGGAATGGAGCGACCAAGCTGTTGAAGGCTGTTATCGCTTTTTAAACCGGGTTTGGCGTCTAGCAGCAGAGATACATGAAAAATACGCCCCCTCCTGGGGAGAGTCGGCTACAGGAGCTCTTTCTACCGCTGGCCAGGAATTACACCGGAAAACCCATAATACCATTAAACGAGTTTCCGAGGATATCCAGGAACGCTTTAACTTCAACACCGCCATCAGCGCCCTAATGGAGCTGGTTAATTCAATCGCAAAATATGTGGCTGAAGACCAGGATAGATCTGAGCATTGGGTGGTTCGCGAGGCCATGCAATCCTTGCTTCTGTGTTTGGCTCCTTTTGCACCGCATATTGCTGAGGAGATCTGGTCTGAGTTTGGCTTCGGCGGATTAGTGCATGAACAGAGCTGGCCAGAGTATGATCCGGCGGCGTTGGTATTAGATGAGGTCGAGATAGTTGTACAAATTAACGGTAAAGTCCGTGATCGGCTGTTGGTCGGTAAAGGTACTCCCCAAGTTGAGCTCGAAGAGAGGGTTAAAGAGTTGCCGAAGGTCAGCGGAGCTCTCAAAGGCAAGACCATCCGTAAGATGATCGTGGTTCCGGATAAGCTGGTCAATATTGTGGTTGGCTAGGATAAAGCAAGTTATATTGGGGCCCCCAAGCTAGGGGGCCTTAATTTTTTGTTATAGAAAGCCCAGCTAATTTGCGTGAAACTGGGGGGGTTATAAGTGAACGTAATATTATTGTTGCAAAATCGATCAAAATATTACATAATTGGGATTGAAAGCAAAAAACAATTTAGCCGATAGGTTCCGGGTGATTCCGGGATCGTCTATAGTAAAGCGCCCGGGGGATGGGCTTCCCCTCGGGCGTCTCCAATTATCTGGATGAAAGCCATCGAGGCAGGAAATCCTGGGGAGAGATGGGAAGATATTTGTGTTCTGTTACTGACGGGGGGGAGATTGCATGCCAGTCAGCAAGGTATATTGTGTCAACCTGCGTTCAGCGTGCAGTTCTGACAGTCTTTTGCGTAAACTTGGCAGACTCTTTCGCCAGGCTGGGCTAGCGAACTGTATTAACCAGGATGACTTAGTCGCTGTAAAGCTTCATTTTGGCGAGATGGGCAATACCGCATTTCTGCGTCCTATTTATGCCCGGACGATCGTAGCAGAGGTGAAACAGGCGGGCGGCAGACCGTTTTTGACTGATACAAATACCTTGTATCTTGGTGAGCGTTCCAACGCGGTAGACCATCTTAACGCCGCTATCGCCAATGGATTTGCGTATGCTGTTTGCGACGCACCCATCATCATTGCCGATGGCCTCCATGGCAAGGATTACGTCGAAGCCGAGATAAACCTCAATCACTTTCAAAAGGTGAAGATCGCTTCGGCGATTTACCACGCTAATAGTTTGATAGCGCTATCCCATGTTAAGGGGCATCCGTTAACCGGATTCGGCGGTGCGATCAAAAATATCGCCATGGGTGGAGCCAGTCGCGGTGGCAAGCAAATGATGCACTCAGCAGTGCGTCCCGAAGTCGGTGAGGGCTGTATCGGCTGTAGCCTTTGTGTCCGTTGGTGCCCTGCTGGCGCAATTACGGTCATTGATGGGGTGGCGCAAATAAACAATGATCAGTGCATTGGCTGTGGTGAGTGTCCGGTCAATTGTCCGCATGGGGTGATGCGGATACAGTGGGGTGGACCCAAGCGTGCTGTCCAGGAGAGAATGGCTGAGTTTGCCTATGGGTTATTGCGTTCCAAAGAAGGTAAAGCCGGGTTCATCAATTTCATCCTGGATGTTGTGCCGGAATGTGACTGTTTCAGTTGGTCTGATGCTCCAATAGTACCTGATTTAGGGATTCTCGCAAGTTTCGACCCGGTTGCGATTGACCAGGCCAGCATTGATCTGATTAATGCGGCTCCCGGTTTGCCAAACTCTAAGGCTACCGATCTGCCTAGAGGTGCCGATAAGTTTAGACTCATCCACCCTGATGTTGATCCGGGGGTCCAACTTGAATATGCAGAGAAAATCGGTTTGGGTCAGCGGAAATATCAACTGGTGGAGGTGAATTAAATGAAATTTGCTCATCTCGGTGTCTACGTTGCTGACCTTTCCGCAGCAGTTGCTATGAGTACAGTCTTTGATGCTGATCTTGTTTGTAAATGGGAGAATACTGAGACAGGGCTGGCAGCACAAGAGTACGACTTTGCGGGCATAAATATTGAGTTCTTACATCAAGAAGGCCGCAATAACCTGGGGATAGATCACGTGGCCTTTTCAACCGTAGCTTTTGAGGAGATGAGAAATCGTCTGATCACGGCTGGAGCCGCCGAAGAGCAGCAGATAACTTCCGGCTCCGGGAAGAGGATAAGCTTTCTTAGCTGGAATAATCTGAGGATAGAATTAATGGAGAATTAGGGGGTAATTAAATTGAAATTATTTTTGGACACTGCCAATATCGAAGAAATTCGCGAAGCGGCGAGTCTAGGAGTTATTTCCGGGGTTACGACCAATCCGTCACTCGTGGCCAAGGAGGGGCGGGATTTTCGCGAGGTAGTCAGCCAAATCTGCGAAATTGTGGATGGCCCTATTAGTGCTGAAGTAGTTAGTATGGACGCCGCTGGCATGATCCGCGAAGCTGAAGAGCTGGCTAGCTGGCACGAGAATATCGTCATTAAAATACCGATTTGCTGGGAAGGGCTGAAAGCCACCAGTGTCTTAAGTAAACAGGGGATCAAGACCAACCTTACGTTGGCATTTACTCCAAACCAGGCCTTACTAGCGGCCAGAGCCGGTGCCACTTACGTGAGCCCTTTTGTGGGTCGCCTTGACGATATCAGCACCGACGGATTAGCCATGGTTCGTCAGGTAGCTGAGATATTTATCATCCACGATTTACCAACGGAAATCATTGCCGCCAGCATCAGACATCCGCTCCATGTGGTCGAATCAGCTTTAGCGGGTGCGCACATTGCTACCATACCATATAAAACATTGCAACAAATGGTCAAACATCCCTTAACAGACCAAGGGATCGAACGATTTCTGGCAGACTGGGAAAAAGTTCCGAAGAGTTAGTTTTGGATAGTCAAACCTTACTCTAATTTGTAGATAAATTAGCTAATAGACCTTAAGCCAGCTTTGTTAACAGGCGGGATCTTCAGATACAATCTTGGTGAGGTGAAGGTTGTGTCGACCCGAACAATGCTGGCTTTATTTGTTGTGGCTTTGAGTTTGTCGTTCTTGCGTGGCTATTTAGCTATCGGGCCCGCAGGCGTAGTTTGGCACCTTAGCGAAGTCGCACCACTTTCCGATCTAACCATGGATGGTTCTCCAATCCCACAACCAACTGAGCCGGTATTACTCGATCTAAATTCCGCTAGCGCCGAGCAACTGGAGAGTCTGCCTGGGATCGGCCCGGCCTTAGCTGCTCGGATTATTGAGTACCGAACGAGCAATGGCGGGATCTCTAGTTTGGAGGAGCTTCTCGAAGTCAACGGTATAGGCAATGTTAAGCTAAATCAAGTTCGGCCATATCTGGTCATCGGCGAGACCGATGCCAAGTGATCTTGGCTACCTAGTTTATCCGGGTGCCTGTATCTTTTTAGGCTGGGTGCTTGTCCTGCTTCTCGGTGGCAGAAAAGCGCAGAAAACGGCGTTAGTTTTCCTGTCGGTGTTGTATCTCTTTTATGTTGTAGCCTGGCAAGATTCAAGGCAGCTAATAGCTTTGGAGCGTCAATTGAACCAAGAGAGGGTAACTATCACCGGTTCTATTGAACGGATCCGCCAGTATCAATGGGGTAGCTTGGTTGATTTAAGACCTTGCGGCTTGCCGCGGAGTTCGCTGCTAAGGGTGTTCGTGAACGGCCAGCCCGTTCCGTTTGGTGTTGGTGACGTAGTCATGGTTCAGGGCAGCGCGCGGTACAAACGCGCTACGCCGCCTCGTCATTGGCTGTGGTGGGATCCTTTTAACCTCCGGGCATGGACTATCTCCACTACGGAGGAGGAGATCGAGCTGATTCGCCGGGCAAACTGGGGCCTCCGGCAACTGGTGCTTAGTCGTCTGGACCAGATCCAGAACTTGCAGCCACAAAGTAAAGGTCTACTAAAGGCTCTGTTGTTCGGAGATCGAAGTGACCTTGCATCTTCGATCAGTGAAAATGCCAAGAAAGCCGGGGTGTCTCATCTATTAGCTATTTCGGGAATGCACCTCGGAATGTACATCACGGTTTTTACTATCGTCCTGCGGAAAAAACAGCCCCAAGTTGCGTTGGCCGGGATTGTCTTGTTTACCGTCCTTTCCGGAGGGGGAGCGTCGGCAATCAGAGCGGTTGTGGGTGGGTTGTATTTTGCCTTGGCCAGTTGGGTTGGTCGTCAGGTATCGTCACGAGAAGCCTTTGCGAGAACCCTATTAGTTCTTTTATGGTTAAGCCCAGCCTACTTATTTGATCTTGGTTTTCGCTTAAGTATCGTCTCCGTTTGGGCCCTGATCCTCTATAATTCCTATCGATGCGGTTCCTCGCGGATCGGTAATCTGTTGGGCCCAGGGTTATTGGTGACGGCGGTCATCATGCCGCTGACGGCGGTGTATTTTGGAGTGATCAATCCCTGGGGGCCGGTCTTGACGATCTGTTGCTCCCCGCTAGTTTTTTTGTTGGTGCTCAGCGGACTGGCTGCCCTGCCGTTCTTACTCGGCGGGTTCGGAGAATATTACTTCCTTTGCTTCGGCGTGATGGTTGATGGGTTGGCCGCGGGGCTGGAGAAGATTTTACTCCTATCCAGCCGTTTGCCAGGCATAACGGTGACGGTGGGTACAGTTGGCCTGATTTTTACACTCGCCTGTTATTATGCCCTTGTAACTATTTGCAAATCAGCGAGCAGCAAAGTAGGGGGGCAAGGCGGTGACATGGTTATTAGTTGCGGATGCTTTTTGCTGATTTTTGCCGCACTACAGGCTAATGCGTTTTGCCAAACAGTTGGCGGGAGATATTCGCCTTGGTTGGCTGTAACTATTTTGGATGTCGGTCATGGTGACGCTTTTTATTTGCAGTTGCCAGGCGGCAGTGAGATGATGATTGATGGCGGCGGCCAGTCAGAGTCTGATCTTCATGATTGGATCGGCCACTCGGTGGTTTTACCCTTTCTAAAATATGCCAACTGCAGCCACCTAGATACAGTTATGGTCTCACATTGGCATACTGATCATACCGGCGGATTGGTACCTATTTTGGCAGAAATTCCGGTGGCTAGTGTGGTAAGTCCGGGTGGAATGTTGCCACCCTTACTGCCAGCACCTGAATTAACCAATGGTCGGATGATGGCCCGGCGTGGTCTGGGATTTGACCAGCACGGCTGTTCGGGCGCAATTCTCTACCCTGCGGAGTGTCCCGGGGATTTTCTCACTAATCCGAACAGCGCATCAGTGGTTTTTAGGCTTGAATATGCTGATTTTAGCCTGATCTTTACTGGAGATATTCCGGCACGGGAGCAAAAAATACTGGCCAGAGCTCACGAAGGGAGGTCGGTTGTACTCAAAGTGCCTCATCATGGTGGCCACTCCCTTAACTTTCACTGGCTGACCCAAGTAAATCCACGGTACGCGATAATCTCAGGTGAGGGGGTGCGGCGGGGACAACCTAATCGGGATACCCTGGCCAAATTAGCGGATGTTGATATTACTACCTATCGGACCGATCTGATCGGTAACATCCGCTTGCTGACCGACGGCACAGATTTGTACGTGGCCAGCACCGCTGGGAAAACGAACCCAAGCCTCTGGGGTCTCAATTTGCTGGGGCTGCTCCTAAGTTTACTTTAAGTATTTGAGAATCTCATCTAGTTCTATTCCTGGATGTAACGCCGCGTTAAGGCCTCCAGCCACAACCTCGGCCATATCTTCAATAAAAACATCAATTTCTTTGGGGGTCATGATTAATGAGCCCAAGAAGGGCGCAAGTAGTTCTTGTAAAATCTGTTGCTTTTGCATTGGCGGCAATTCGCTCAAGGCTGCTAATCTGTTGACCGGACCCTGTTGATTGGGCTGTTCTGACTCATTGGGTGGTGGTTCGCCTGTTCCTAAAACGTTGATCCGGCCAAAGGTGGTCTTGGGGCGTTTGACTTCTTGCGTACCGTATTGATCTCCTTCAATCATTCTGATGGCATCATTTACCAGGGTTGTGGCGTGTACAACCGTTGGTACGCCAACTGCCAGAACTGGAACCCCAAGTGTTTCAGGGGTAATACTCAGCCTGCGGTTGCCAACTCCTGCACCAGGATTGATGCCGGTATTGGAAATTTGAATCGTGGTACAGACCCGTTCCACCGAACGAGAAGCCAAAGCATCCACGGCAATGACCATAGCTGGTTTGATTTGTTTCACCAAACCAAGTACTATTTCCCCGGTTTCGACGCCCGTAGTCCCCATAACTCCCGGAGAAATCGCAGCTACCGGTCTCAACCCCCCGGAGAGTTCGGGTGGCGCATATTTGTGCAGGTGCCTGGTTACCAGTAGGTGATGAATTACCCTCGGGCCAATTGCGTCAGGTGTAGCGTTCCAGTTTCCTAGCCCGACAACCAGCACTAGGTCATCTTGTTTAATCGTGTGCAAAAAGCGTTCAATTTCCTTAGCAAAAAGTTGACTAACTTCTTCCTGAAGATCACGGTTCCGAGAGCGCATCTGGGGAGCTTCGATAGTAGAGTAGTGTCCTGGCATTTTACCAACCATTTTCGCTGCTTGAGCGGTTAAAATGCCCATACGAGTAACCTTAGCATATTTACCATCGATTACTTCAACATTTGCCCCCGGAATTTCTTGGTCGCGATCAGTCTTAAAAACTTCAGTAGCTTCTAACGCTAAATCAGTACGGACACTGTACGCATTATAAAAAGGATCCATGGTTTCATCGGTTTTGCCTATCCACGAGTTTACAAGGCGGACGAGTCGATCTGAGTGTTTCATACCTCACCATCCTATCAGTTTACTACCAGATATCTTTCCCTTGTAGAGTGGTGGTATGCCTCATAAGAGTTAGTGTAAAGTTTTAGTAGGTGAACAAGGAAGATAAGTAATGAGATAGA
>CAZAAT010000011.1:0-40080 GCA_964483175.1 uncultured Bacilli bacterium | reverse complement strand
GCCCATGGGATATGATGAGCTTCGACGAAGAGATCGGCAAGGCTACCAAGTGTACTCTTTGCGATGGTAAGCCACAGTGTGTCGAGGCCTGCCCGACCGCGAGTTTACGGTTTGTTGAGTGGCGCGACCTGACCAAACGGAGCCCGGTACGCCAGGCTGGAATGTTGTCAGTAGATGATAGCTGCAGCGGTTGTCATTAATATCAAAGGAGGTTGAATGATATGGCAAAATTCGGTGGATGGACCGGTAAGACCCTACGGGTCAACTTGACTACCGGAAAAGTAACTGCTGAAGATACGTTTGAAAAATATAAAGATTATTTGGGCGGCACCGGCCTTGGCTATAAGGTCATCTGGGATGAGGTGCCGGTCGGAACTCGCGCTTTTGACGAAGCCAATAAGATTATCTTTGGTATCGGACCGCTTGCTGGTACCGGTGCCCCGTGTAACAGTCGGACTGCGATCACCACGATCTGGCCGGTGACAGATCCAGATATCTATGTTGCCACTGGTCATATGGGTGGCCATTTTGCGGCCGAACTGAAATTTGCCGGTTGGGACTCGATCATCATCGAAGGTAAAGCCCCGCACCCGGTATGGCTCTGCATTATGGATGACAAGGTTGAACTCCGCGATGCCAGACGTCTCTGGGGCAACGGAGTCTATAGAGCAACCGCAGAAATTAATGCGGAGATGGGACCGGAAGCTCAGGTAGCCGCAATCGGTCAGGCCGGCGAAAATCTTGTTCCTAACTCTACCGTTATTACCGGCTACAGCCACTCTGCCGGTGGTGCTGGTGGGGTAATGGGTTCCAAAAACCTCAAGGCCATTGGCGTGCTGGGTACCGGTTCGGTAAAGATCGCCGCTGATAAGAGCGAGTGGAAAAAACTGATCCAGTACTCTCTGACCTTGGTTGGCTCCAACAACCAGCACGTTGTACCCAGTACTCCCCAACCGTGGGCAGAGTACTATGATCCCGCTAGCCGTTGGACCGCAAGCGCCGGCGTTTTCTGGGGTGCAGCCAATCCTCCAGTAGAAACCGGTACCTGTGATCCGCATGACATGCATAGCATTGGTTTCCGTTGTCAGAAAGGTATTAAAGACTTTGGTCTGGACTTTGGTGAAAAGCATACCGTGCGGATGGGTGGCTGCCATGCGTGTCCGATCCGCTGCCATGCCCAGATGGATTATCCGCCAATCGAGGAGAAATATGGCTATAGCCGCTACGCTGCCAACACCTGTATGGGTTGGTTCTCACCGCGGATGGCCTATGCTTCTATCTCCGGTACCAATGCCAGCGAAGCAATGATGTTAGGCAAACACCTCTGTGATGACTACGGGGTATGGGATAACTATGCGTTACTCCACGCAGTCTTTGTCTACGCTGCTAATAACGGTATTTTGGAGAGGGTCCTACCGGCAGATGAGTATAAGAGCATTCCGTGGGATCAGTGGAAAAAAGGTGATCCGGCATTCTTGCTCGATTTCTATCGCCGCATTGCCTACCGTGAGGGCGAACTGGGCAGAGGCTTGGGCGATAGTACGCTCAAGACCATGCGGAGATGGGGCATTCCGGAAGACTATTACAAAACCTCGAAGAACAAGTACTGGAAGATGGGTCACCCGCTGCATCACTCAACTGAGGACAGCGCCCAGATTGGCCTGCTGATTAACCTCCAGTATAACCGGGATGCGCAGACGCACTCCCATACCAACTTCCAGAACAGTGGTTTACCGGGGCAGGTTATGAAACAACTCGCTGCCAAGACATGGGGTTCACCTGATGCATATGATGAAAAAGGCAGATGGACACCGATGAATAAGTACAAGGCTAAAGTAGCCAAGTGGTCAGTTATCCGTAAGGAACTGCATGACAGTCTCTCCTTATGTAACTGGATGTATCCCTTTGTGGCTTCTCCACTAAAAGAGCGCAATTATGAAGGTGATACTGCATTGGAGGCCAAGTACTTTAGCCTTGCTACCGGCATCCCAACCAGTGAAGCCGAGTTGGATCTGATCGGGGAACGGATCTTTAACCTGCACCGGGTTATCACCATCATGCAGATGAACACCCGCGATATGCGCAATGAGCATGATTCCGTGCCTGATTGGGTCTACGAAGAAGGGCCGGAGCCCTTCACCCCGGGCAGCAACCGCTTGCCAAGGGAGGATGTCGAGTTAGCCAAAGACCTCTTCTACGAAGAGTGTGGCTGGACCAAAGAAGGCCTGCCGACCAGGCAGACATTGGAACGCTTGGGCCTAAAAGACGCAGCTGATCGGTTGGCTAAAGCTGGGTTATTAGGCTAGAATACTAGTTGTGCACTCCCTCTGAAAGGAGCCGCCCGGAAGGGTCGGCTCCTTTCACCTTTTAGCCTGATCAAAGGCGAGCCACTCAAAAAGGTTTTCTCGTTCAATTCTGATGCTATCATGAATTCGCAGGTATGGCAGGCCTTCCTGAGTCCAAGCCAAGACTCGGCTTGATGGGACTTGGGCTATTTCGGCTGCTTGTTCTAGGGTCAGAAAATCTCGACTATCCACGAGCACATCTTTCACCCCCCTGCCAATAGCATCTCCCAAAGGCATGGAAAGTATAAAAAAGTTGTCAAATAAGCGCATTCGGTTCCCCCACTACGTAGTCTGTACTAGGACAACTATTGCATGATGGGGGACAAGACTATGTTTAATAAATTTAAACCGAAGCGCCAGCCAAAATCGGAGACCATCCGCAAAATCTTGATTTGCCAATCTAACAAGGATTTGATCCAGTGCCGCAAGCACATCGATCAGATTGGCGGGACTATTGTGAAAGAATTGCCGCTAGTAAACGGCTTAGTTTGCGAATTGCCCGATGTGTTGATTTATGAACTTGAATCTACGAGCGGCATTAAGCGGATTGAAGATGATATCAAGTTTCATACATCTTGCTTAAAATTCTTGTTTCAGAAACGAAACACCCCACAACAGAAACCGCAGGAGGTGGGTTGGGGTGTGCGCCGCATTGGTGCTCCAGATGCTTGGCCATTGTCACGGGGGTCACAGGTATCGGTGGCCGTGATCGATACCGGTGTTCAGCTTGATCACCCGGACTTAAAGGGGCGCCTGGGCAAAGGATATAATGCCGTTTCCACCGGGCGCAGCGCCAACGATGATAATGGGCATGGCACTCACGTGGCCGGGATAATCGCAGCTGCCGATAATGATATCGGTGTGGTCGGGGTTGCGCCCGAAGTGATGATTCATCCGGTTAAAGTGCTTGATTCCTCAGGCGCCGGTTCGTTATCTGATGTGATTGAGGGACTCGAGTGGTGTATTGAACAGCAGGTCGATCTGGTCAATATGAGTTTAGGTGCTAGCCAAGCTAGTGAGACATTCCGTGAAATGATCAAGATCGCGGCTGAGAGAGGCATAATCATCGTGGCTGCTGCCGGCAACAGTGGCCCCACGATGGATTCGATTGATTACCCTGCCCGCTATCCGGAGACGATTGCGGTAGCCGCCAGTAATCAGCAAGATTCAATTGCCGACTTTTCCAGTCGTGGCCGGGAGGTAGACATCACCGCACCTGGTGTGGAGATACCGTCAACTTATCTTAAGGGAGAATACCGTAGTTTGAGCGGGACCTCGATGGCTACGCCGCACATTACGGGAACGATCGCTTTGTTAAAGGCCCGCAAAGCAGAGCTTAATTTGGCAGATATCAAAGCCATTCTAAGGCGTAGCGCCTACGAACTGCCCAATTATTCGCCGGAGTATCAAGGGGTCGGACTGGTCCAAGCCGGTGTGGCCATAAATAAATACTCGGATTAATAGAGGAATAAACCCCCAGGTCAGGAGAATCCTATTAGCATAATCTTCATGCCTGGGGGGATTTGTTGTGGAGGGCCTGATCACACTAGAAGAGGTTATTAGTTGGAATCAAGATCGGATCGCCAAAGAGTATAGGGATCATGTTAACCCCGGCTTTGTCAAGATGCTAGGGTTACTCGATTTTGACAAGCAATTTGTTCGCGCCGAAGGGGTAAACTTATACGACCAAAACGGCCGGGAATACCTCGATTTTCTGGGCGGATATGGGGCCTTAAATTTAGGACACAACCATCCGCGTATTATCGAAACTTTACAAGAGATTGAGGCCAGGCCAAAGATTTTGCCTTCGGCCATCAATCCTTTTTCAGCTGCACTAGCACATAATTTGAGCCTATTGACTCCTGGCGGCATCAACCGGTTTTTCTTCGGCAACAGCGGGGCAGAGGCGGTCGAAGGAGCGCTCAAAACGGCGCGGGCAGCAACCGGTAGACAAGCCTTGGTTTATACAGATGGCGGCTTTCATGGTAAAACCTTTGGCGCGTTGTCTGTGACCGGTCGGGAGAAATACCGCAAGCCATTTGGGCCATTGGTACCCGGGACTTTGAGCGTGCCATATGGTGATCTTGAGGCATTAGAGGGTGTGTTAAAGGCTAATGAGGTCGCCGCGCTGATTATCGAGCCGATTCAAGGTGAGGGCGGGGTGATTGTTCCGCCAGCAGGGTACCTGCGAGAGGCATGCAATCTGTGCCACCGCTACGGTGCACTGTTTATCCTCGATGAGATCCAAACCGGGTTTGGCCGAACAGGGCGGCTTTTTGCCGCGGAATGGGATGAGATGAGTCCAGACATCATCTGCCTGGCCAAGTCCCTCGGGGGCGGGTATGTCCCGATTGGTGCTTTTGGCTGTACCGACCAGGTCTGGGATGCAGCCTATGGCGGTTTGGATAAGGCCCTCCTGCACACGTCGACTTTTGGCGGAAACACAACTGCCACGGCAGTAGCCCTGGCAACCATCGAAGTCTTGCTGGCGGAAAACCTAGCCGAGCAAGCTGACGAGCTAGGTAGCTACTTTTTGGCAGAACTGCGCAACCTGGCCGAAGCCTATCCCATCATCCAAGAAGTTCGTGGTCGGGGCTTGTTGATTGGTTTGGAGTTTACCTCGTCCACTTCGCTCTTTGGTCGGATTGGAGCTAGCTTGATGCGTAAGGTAAGCGAAGAATATATCGGCGGATTGGTTGCCGGAGAGATGCTGAACAAACATGCTATTCTCACGGCGTACACTCTAAATAATCCGAATGTTATTCGCATGGAGCCGCCATTGGTGGTGACGAAGGCCCAAATCGACCAAGTCCTTAACTCGCTGGAGCATCTGCTTAAGACCAATAGTGGTTTAGGCAAGCTTGCTCTATCGGCGGTCTCGAGCAAGTTGCGGCGTAGTTAAGCTGCCTCTAGCGGAGGTCGCCGAAGCTATGCTGGCGCAATGCTTCGTAGACGACTATGGAGACGGAATTAGCCAGGTTAAGAGAGCGAGCTTCCTCCTGCATGGGAATGCGTAGGCTGTGGTCGGGGTGGCGATCTAACAGGTCCGCGGGGAGGCCGCGAGTTTCCGGGCCGAATATTAAGAAGTCACCGGGTTGATAGTTAACTTCGGCATGGTTATGTGTGGCTTTGGTGCTTAGAAAATAAAAGCCGGCACCAGATCTATAAACGGTTTGCATCAACTCAGCCAACGAATTATGCTCGACAACCGTGACTTGCGACCAGTAATCTAAACCCGCTCGCTTCATCTTTTTGTCGCTGAGGATGAATCCCAAGGGGTGTACTAAGTGTAGTTCGCATCCGGTAGCGGCGCAAAGCCTCGCGATGTTTCCGGTATTAGGAGCAATCTCTGGTTCAACGAGTACAACACGGAACATCTTTTCACCTCGGCGCCTATTATACCCGTCCGAGGTTTGATAGTAAAGTTTAATCTATGTAGTTTGTATAGAAAGGATTGTGAGGCATGTGGGCAAAGGGCTAAATGACTTAGTCGCCTGGATCCAGGCCAAAGTGCGTGAGGCCAAGGCCGACGGTGTTGTCTTTGGGCTCAGTGGTGGTATTGATTCGGCGGTTGTGGCTGGATTGGCTGTACGGGCCTGCGGTCAGAATGCGCTTGGCTTGATCTTGCCATGTGAGAGTGATCCAACTGACAAAGAGGATGCTTCTCTCGTTGCCGAAGCCTTTGGCCTCCGAACCCAAGAATATGATCTTAGCCCGATTTATCATCAGTTTCTGGCTTTATTTAATGATATTTCAGCCAATACTCTGGCCAAGGCCAATCTCAAAGCCAGGCTGCGCAGTAATGCGCTATACTATGTAGCTAATGCGACCAATTTGCTCGTCCTGGGATCGTCGAATCTTAGTGAAATCACTGTCGGTTATTTTACCAAGTGGGGCGATAGCGCGGTGGATCTACGGCCCTTAGCCGACCTGACCAAAGGAGAGGTTCGCAGCTTGGCAGCAGAGTTAAAGGTTCCGGCACGGATTATAGCCAAACCACCTTCGGCCGGGTTGTGGCCTGGGCAAACCGACGAAACAGAGCTTGGCCTCACTTATGATCAGATTGATGCTTATATCGCTGGCAGACCATTGCCACCGGAAGTGCACAAGCAAATCGCAACGCTAGAAGCAATTAGCCGCCATAAACGGATATTTCCCCCCAGTCCGAGTCAGCAATAATGATTGAAAGGATCCTAGTAAAAGGAAATACTATTATAGAAGTTGAAATATCATAATGATGATATTGCAAGGGGGCCTATGGTGATGGTAGAGAGAAGATGTATCATCTGCGGTAAGGTGGATAAGGTCGAAGGAGTTAAGCAACTCAGTCATTCCGGCCAAAAGTATTTTGTCTGCGAGATGTGCAAGGCTAAAGTACAATACGAAGCTAAAGAGAACCAAAAAGTGCAAAAACCGATCTAGGAAAATGATGTTGTGAAAAAGAATCCGACTGCGCGGATTCTTTTTACATTAAATGGTAGTGTGAATGCATATACTATTTAAGAAGAGTCTTTAATCACGAATCGCTGCCAAGAGGATAGAAAAAGCATAAAAAGCGGCTTTTCTGTTTACAAATTGTATATTTAGATGTATAATATAACAAAAGAAATCTATATATTGTGAAAATAATTTGATAGTACCGACGGGATAGATTTTCAGAAATATTAGGATTAGTGGCTGCAGCACAGAGAGAGAGCTGTAGCCTTTTTTATTCTCAACCCTAAGGGGGTTGGGGACCAGAAGGAAGGGGGTGTCCTGAATGGAAAAATGGCGGAGTCGTGTGGCTGAGGAGTATAATCGGTTTGTAAGTGATTCGCAGGGGTTTTTCAGGGCAAAGGATACTACGGTGGCTAAAGTCTTCACGGTAGTTAAAATGTCCGAGGAGGATCAACAGGAGTTAGCCAGCGCCTTATCCGACCTACTCGGCAAACCGGTCACGATTGTTAACAAGATCGATCCATCAATTATTGCCGGCATGGTCATTACTACCTCAGATTTGGTAATCGACTTGAGTATGGCCTCGCGTCTGAAGAGGTTGTCCGACTCAATTCACCAAAGGATTAATGAAGAGTTTCGAGTCGATGGAGACAAGCAGATCGCACCATTTAGCACTATTGCCTAATAATGTAATTTATTGCACTTGATTTGCAGGATTTTCTACGGAAAAAGGTAATAATATTAGTGAAGACCCGGCTTTTGTCGCAGCACAAATCGTACTTATCGCTTCAGAAAAATATCAAGAAAATTTGCACTAATTATTCGAGGGGTTGTTTCATCCCCTTTTGTTTTTTTACCGGATAGTTTAACCGGATAGTAATATAGATTAAAGAGTAGGAGGGATCAGAAAGATGGAAAAGTGGCGCACCAAGATAGCTCGCGAATACGGTCAAATAGTCAAGTCGCATAGGGGTATCACAGTTAAAATCGACCAGAGTAAAGTAAAGGCTAAGGTCAAAACGGTTGTTCCCATTGACGAAGCAACCCAGGTTAAACTGCACGGGGTTCTGAAACAACTAGCTGGCAAGGATGTTGAGCTTGTTAACGTCATTGACCCCTCGATTTTGGGCGGGATGCTGATTCAATTAGGGGATCTTGTCATTGATATGAGCCTCTCAGGTCGGCTGTCTGACTTAGAAAATCGGATTCATGCCGAGATTACCCGGCAATTTGACAAGATTACACCGGAGGCAAGCCAGTATCAGCAAGTTGGATAATTTGTGCGGAGTGTCATTAAATGGAGCGCAAGTGTATAATCTGTGGCCGCAAAGAACGGGTTAAATATAAGCGGATTACAGATTCCGGTCGGTATTATCATATTTGTAATACTTGTAAGTCGAAGGGGCATAAAGAAGAAAATAACAGTCAACCAGATGCAAAACCGGTTTAATATAGGCTCTATTCAAGTGTTAGGCAGCTTATTCCATAGCTGCCTATTTCTTTCTCTGCAAAAGATGCTTTCTTCATCTTTTGCAGGAAAAATCGGTTCCAACAGAAAATAACAGTCCATATAGTGAACTTTTGTGGAGTTAGATGTTATAGAGATAGATTATTTTGCAAAAGAGGGGAGGGTTAAATTTGTTTGGCCTCAGGCGTCAAGCTAAGGTGTCAGGTGATTACGTGTTAAAAACCTGTCGTAGATGTAAAGGCAAAGGAGCAGCTTTAGCTGGTAGTGGATTGTGTACGATCTGTAACGGTGCTGGTACATTACTTGTAGCGAAGCCCGGCTACAAATGTCCCATTTGCAAAGGTTCCGGTTACAGTCAGACCAGTAATGGCAATTGCGAAGTGTGCGGAGGTTCCGGTTGGTCTCATACGAAGTATAGTGTGAATGCCTAATTTCTTCGGTGGTAATCGTGAAAAAAAGGACTAGCACCCTGATTGTGCTGGTCCTTTTTAACACTTCAAATCGTTTAGTGTAGGATTTTCTCTTCTTCTTGTTTCTTTAATTGAAAGTGCAGGATAATTTATTTCGGTTTTCGAAATAGTTCGACACTTTCAACCTGATCCTTCCTGGTACAATAACGAGTATTATTGGACAAGCTATAACTGGAGGGATCGATTTGGCCCTATCGATTGCTAAGCCTAAGGGTTTACTGGGCGGCATTCGGACGTTACTTAACCAACTAGTTGCGCGAATTACCAGTAATTTTCTGCGATCCGGATTCATGCTACTGACTGGCGTTTTATGGGCCAGGGCATCTTTATTCGGAGAATTTCACCCCTTTGCGTTAGCGGCGCTTACAGTGACTAGTCTAGTTTATCCGCAGCAGTTATTGCAGGTCATCATCGGTATCATAATCGGATTTTTACTTTCCTTATCCTATGTCAAACTTTGGACCTACGCTTTTCTAGCGATTCTGGTTTTAATCGGAGCCAGTTTAGCCAAGCGACAAGGAGATACAATTTCATACCAGCTAATCTTTGGTTCTTTCTATACTGCCGCAGCAGTATTAATTGGGCGAATCATCCTGGCAACTGCCGGTGGAGAGGAGCCCATTTTTTTATACTTTGCTTTATTAGAAGCAATGTTGGCAGGCCTCTTAGTGGGGGTTCTAAGTTATTTCGGGGCCCGGCTGAAAAATATCGCCACCTTGCAGCGAGAGTTAGGGTATGAAGAGGTTGCCTTGGGTTTCTTGGTTATCGGTATTGGCATCTCAGGATTGGACGGGCTCTCGCTGGGGGTCTTGCCGCTACTCGATGTGATCCTGCGTTTGGCGGTAATCATCGCTGCCTGGATAGGAGGGCCGGGGGCAGGCGCGGTTTCCGGGGTTGGCATCGGGGTGGTGGTCAGCCTGTTGAGCAATTATTCCCCGTACCATCTGGCCGGACTGGCGATGGCCGGCATCACGGCTGGACTCTTTCGCGAGCTGGGAAAAGGCGGCTTAATCGTTGGGTTTTTGGCTGGTTCGGGGCTCCTTTCTTATCAGCTCCTTACCCCGGTGGAACTCACCGGGATGATCACGTCCACGCTCGTAGCTGTAGGTATCGTTTGCCTGATTCCCAAAAAGGCGACCGCCGTTGTGCAGGGTTGGCTTCCGGCTGCCAAAGTCCACAAATCTAGGGAGCTGGACGAGGAACAGCGCCTCAAAAGCTGGGTTTCTCGTAGGCTCGCCACTATCAGTGAGGTGCTCGGGGAACTCGCTCGTAGTTTTGCCCAATTGCCGCACGGGGAAGTGATCACCGATAACCCTGATATTTCCAAAATGATTAATGCTGTCTCCGATCGGGTCTGTTCCGGTTGTGAGCTGTACCAGGGTTGTTGGGTAGACCGGTTCTACATTACTTTTAAGAACTTCGAAATAGCCTTGGTCGAGGCGGAAAACCGTGGTGGTCTACAGATGGTGCAGTTGCCACAGGGGATCAGAAGCCATTGCAACCAAGCGCATAAATTGGTTCAGGCCGTCAACTATTTGCTGGAGCTGCATCGGGTCGAAAGTACGTGGGAGCAGAAATTATTATCAAGCCGCGAGATTGTATCCAACCAGCTTCATGGGGTCGCCGAAGTGATCTCGTCACTTTCCGCAGAGATGCTCGAACGTCGCTATTTACACGAGAATCCATCGAAAGAGTTGTTCGCGGCATTTTTACGTAAGCGTTGTTCGGTACAGCAAGTACGTGCGTCAGCCAGCGCCGATGGTCAATACGAAATCAGGGTTACCTGCCTTAATTGTGGAGGAAAAGAGTCCTGTCGCCAATTAGCCTCCATTGCGTCGGTAATTTTAGACACGCAATATAGTGTGTGCCGACCGGTCTGTGGATTCCATACCGGGGATCCGGTTTGCGAGGTTAGTTTAGTACCCAAAAAAGCCTATCAGTTGGAATATAAAGTAGTCAAAACCTCCAAAAAAGGCTCGAAGGTTAATGGCGATAACCATCTGCTGTTAGCCTTACCGTCCGGTAAAATCGGTGTGGCGCTAAGTGATGGGATGGGTTCAGGTAGTCGGGCGGCTTTGGAAAGCAGTACTACTCTGTCGCTGCTGGAACAGCTATTACGAGCGGGCCTGGATAAGCAGTTTGCGGTGCGGGCTCTAAATAGTCTGTTGTTGTTTAGGTCCCCTGACGAAAGTTTTGCGACCCTCGATTTAATGCTGTTTGATGAATATACCGGCGAGGCTGAATTTGTGAAGATCGGCTGTCAGCCTACTTTCATTATCCGGGGGAGCGATATTGTGCGGATTGAGGGGCATTCCCTGCCTATCGGCATCATCGCTCAGTTTGACGCAGCTATTATCTCGGAAGAATTGTTTCCCAGCGACTACATCGTGATGATCACCGATGGGGTAACAGATTGTACCCCTGGGCTGCCGACGGATTGGTTTGAAAAACTATTGGTGCACACCCCCAAACGAGGTGCGGCCGAGCTAGCCGATTATTTGTTGGCGAAAGTATTAGAAGTCTGCGGGCATGAGCCGCAAGATGACCTGACTATAGCTGTCGCTAGGGTGCGTAGCAAAGGGATAGCTAACATGATCCCGGTGTACACCAGACGGAGGACGGCAGAGATTTGAGGGGATAAGTATATTTTGTCGGGGGGGAGCATAAAATGAAGGAGAAATTTGGTATCGGAGGAGTTGCCGCAGTGGACAACCGGTCAGATTTCTTCCCCCGCTTTCGACCTGTACCGCCGCCGAAGAGCAGTCGTTACGTCAGGGTAACCTACACCCCCAGCGGTTATTATTGTGAACAATGGGAGTACAAGCCCACATCGATGGAAAACTCAGCAACAGTTATTAAACCAAAAGTGCTGCAGTCTAGTCGCCAGGCTGTGCGCAGCACGGAGTTACTGATTGATCTCTTCTTTCTCATCTGTGTTGGCCTGTTTATTCTCACTTTTTTATGGGCCCAAGGCCTTTTAGCGTAGGAAATGCAACGTGATTTACCGAAGAATCCTACATGCCTGATTTACTGGAAAAAATGAAAGACACCATAAGGACTTACCGAATGCTGTCCGAGGGGACTAATAAAGTTCTCTTGGCGGTTTCTGGTGGGCCTGACTCGATGGTGATGGCCGACCTTTTTTGCCGTTTGGCCGAAGAGGTTCGGCTGTTTTTATGGGTCGCCCATTTAAACCACATGTTTCGTGGTGAAGAGAGCCGTCAAGATGCCGAATTTGTGCGCAACTGGGCTGAGGAGCATAACCTACCTTATTTTATTGATAACCGTGATGTGCCGCGGTTGCGCAAGCCGGGGGAGTCTAAAGGAGAGGCGGCTAGGCGAGTAAGGTATCAGTTTTTGGCCGAATGTGGCCAAAAGGTGGGCGCCAGTCGGATAGCCTTGGCGCATACCCTGTCAGATCAAGCGGAGACGGTGCTGATGCGGATGTTAAGTGGAGGAGGCCATGGTCTGCGGGGCATTCCTCCGGTTAGGGGGCAATATATCCGGCCACTCATCGGCGTCAAACGAGAGGAAATCCTGGCTTATGCCCGGGAGTTTCGGGTTGGTTACCGGATTGATTCATCCAACCTCACAGTGGAGTATGTGAGAAATAAAATTCGCCTGCAACTAATCCCATACTTACAGAATAATTATAATCCGAAAGTCGAAGAGGCCTTGGCTCGTTCGGCGGAAATCTTGCGGGCCGAGAATGATTACTTAAATCAGGTGGTTGAGGGATGGATCAAAGCTAATGTACTTGAGTCGGCCGATGCTAGCACTTTATTCGTAGACCGACTGATTACAGAACCATTAGCAATCCAGCGACGGGTTGTGAATCGACTGTTAACTGAGCGCGGAGGGCGCGAGATTACCTTTGCCCATGTTGAACAGGTGCTAGCGTTGGCCTCGTCCAGCCAAGGCACGGGTCAACTGGATTTACCCGGGCTGCGCGCGGTCAAAGATTATCAGTATTTACGGTTTGAGTTGAGCTCTGCAGACAAAACCCCGGAGGAGGCCAGGTTGCCGCGGGTCGAATTAGCGGTTCCAGGCGAAACTATACTGCCGGAATATTCGTTGATAATAACAGCAACCGTTCATGATGGGGGCTTAGCAGAATTTAAGCGGATGCAAGCGGCAGATATTCAACCTAAAGGGATGACGGCCTTTTTTGATCTTGACCAAATCGAGTTGCCGCTTATTGTGCGAACTCGTGTTGGGGGAGACTCTTTTCAGCCCTTTGGCATGGCTGGGTCAAAAAAAATTCAGGATTTTTTCGTGGATGAAAAGGTATCCCCGCATGTAAGGGATAAAATAGCGCTTATTACTGATGCGCAAGGAATTCTTTGGGTTGTGGGGATGCGCAGCTCTGAGCAGGGTAGGATCACCGAGCAGACTCAGAGGATTTTACGTTTATCTGTTACGTATTGCGGTTGCCAGGATATGGGCGGTATGATATAATTTTTTAGTCAATTTGAAAGGAGGACCCGGTTTTTGAATAAATTCCTACGCGGGATTAGTCTATATCTGTTACTTGCTGTACTAGCGATTTCGGTAGTCAGCAGTCTGTATAGTACCACCGAAAAAATCACCGAAATAAGCTATTCAGAGTTTATTGAACAGGTAAACTCGGGCAAAGTCAAAAACGTCACTTTCATCGGTGAGCAACGGGTGCAGGGGGAGCTGCAAGACGGCGACATGTTTGTGACGACCGTCCCGCCGCAGACTCCGGACCTGGTTTCTTTTCTGGAGGAGAGTGGCGTTACAGTAGCAGCCAAGCCAGAGCCGGCACCGCCATGGTGGATGTCGATTTTACCTAATGTAATTACCTTGGTAATCTTCATCGGTATCTGGCTGTTTATCCTCAACCAAATGCAAGGTGGCGGCAATCGGGCCATGTCATTCGGCAAGTCCCGGGCTAAACTGCATACCGAGGAGAAGGTCAAGGTTACTTTCGATGATGTAGCCGGTCTAGATGAGGCCAAGCAAGAAGTCGCGGAGATCGTCGATTTTCTCAAACATCCGAAGCGCTTTGTCGAACTTGGGGCTAAAATACCCAAAGGCATCTTGCTGGTGGGACCGCCCGGCACGGGTAAGACTCTGCTGGCGAGGGCGATCGCCGGGGAAGCCGGGGTACCCTTTTTCTCAGTTAGCGGCTCCGATTTCGTGGAGATGTTTGTTGGTGTGGGCGCCGCGCGCGTTAGAGATATGTTTGAAAACGCCAAGAAAAATGCGCCCTGTATCGTGTTTATCGATGAGATCGATGCGGTTGGTCGGCAGCGTGGTGCAGGTCTGGGTGGTGGCCATGATGAGCGTGAGCAGACCTTAAACCAACTTTTGGTGGATATGGACGGGTTCGAGCCCAATAGCGGTATTATTGTCTTAGCGGCTACAAACCGACCTGATGTTCTCGACCCAGCTCTATTGAGACCGGGCCGTTTTGATCGGCAGATTCTAGTCGACAAGCCGGATGTTGAGGGACGGGCGGAAATCCTCAAGATTCACGCTCGCAATAAACCTCTGGCAAATGATGTTGATTTACAGGTGTTGGCTCGGCGCACCCCTGGTTTTACCGGCGCCGATCTGGAGAATTTGATGAATGAGGCGGCCATTTTGGCGGCCCGTAAGAACAAAAAGCGGATTTCGATGCTAGAGTGTGAAGAAGCCATCGACCGGGTGCTGATGGGTCCGGAACGGAAGAAACGGGTCATCAGCGACCGGGATAAAGAGGTCTTTGCTTATCACGAAGCGGGCCATGCGGTAGTAGCGCGCTTTTTGGATAAAATGGATCCGGTTCACAAGGTCAGTATCATTTCGCGCGGGCTTGCCGGTGGATATACGATGGTCTTGCCAATTGAAGATAAGTATGTGACTACCAAATCGGAGCTCTTGGATTACCTGGCTTACGCTTTGGGCGGCCGAGCAGCGGAAGAGCTGGTCTTTAATGAGGTAAGCACCGGAGCGCAAAATGATATCGAGCGGGCTACAAAACTGGCGCGTAAGATGATTACTGAATACGGGATGAGCGAGGAACTCGGACCGATGACCTTCGGCCATGGCCACGAAGATCAGATTTTCTTAGGACGGGATATTTCTCGTGATCGCAACTATAGTGAGCAGGTGGCGGCCAAGATCGATTTGGAGACGCGGAACATCATAGAAAATGCTTACAAGCGGGCCAAGGAGATACTAAATGAACATCGGACTGAGTTGGAGCGGGTGGTCAAAGGCCTGATTGAAAAAGAGACCCTTGACAAAGAAGAGTTCGAAGCGATCATCCAGGGTAATTCGCTTACCGAGGATGACCCGGATAGCACAGAACAACAATAACACAGTGACAAAGAAGCATCCTACGGGGATGCTTCTTGTATACTAAGGAGGATTAAGCTTTGGAACTGCGGATTAAAGTCCATTCCATCTCCGATGAAGTTCAAGCGACGAGATTGCTAACGCAGCATGGCTGTGATTGGGCTGGGGTAAAGATGATGGCCCCAAAGTTTTGTCACGTCGTACTAGAGCTGAACGCAGTTCCGCTACGGGCGGCTTTGATAATCAAGCAAGAGATGCTTTCTTTGGGTGGTGAGGCAGCTTTGCCGCGTCAAGCGGCGGCGCTGGCAGCTGATGAAGTGGGGGTTCTCTTGGCCGGGACCTTGAAGCATTATCGAGCCTTAGCACGAAAATTACAGGTTCAGCCATTTGGGCTTAAAGCGATTGGAGCTGAAATCGCTGAGGTCATACAGAATCTTAAGCCTGATCGGGAGCGGGTCTGGCGTTGTGGACGCTATCAGCTGCCATTAGGCAAACAAACGTTGATCATGGGTATACTCAATGTCACCCCAGACTCCTTTTCTGATGGTGGAGAATACCTTGATCCCGAGGTGGCAGTCAGGCGGGGCAAGGAGCTGATAGCTCAGGGTGCAGATATCTTGGATCTTGGAGGCGAGTCTACGCGACCGGGTGCGGCTCCGGTAGGTGTTGAAGAGGAGCTGGCCAGGTTGCTCCCGGTACTCACCGGCCTAATAGCCGAAGTCGAAGTACCTATTTCGATTGATACCACCAAGTTTGAAGTGGCTAAAGAGTGTATAGCTAGAGGAGCGGCGATCATTAATGATGTCAGTGGACTGGCGGATCCTCGGTTAGCTGAGTTAGCGGCGGAGTCCGGCGCAGGCCTAGTAGTCATGCACACCCAGGGTACCCCCCAGACGATGCAGAACAATCCGGTTTATGCCAGTGTTGTCAGTGAAGTCCTCGACTCGTTGCGCCAGAGTTGTCAGATCGCTGAAGGGAAGCGGGTGATGGCAGACCAAATTGTCATCGATCCAGGTATCGGGTTTGGTAAGACCCGCAAACATAATTTAGAATTGTTACAGCGGTTAAGTGAGTTTCGTGTGCTCGGTTATCCGATTTTGCTTGGTACTTCGCGTAAAACGGTAATCGGGCAGGTTCTCGGCTTACCGGTAGATGACCGGGTTGAGGGTACTGCGGCGACCGTAGCACTGGGGATTCAAGCCGGAGCTGACATAGTGCGGGTTCACGATGTCCGGGAGATGGCAAGGGTGGCGAAGATGGCCGATGCAATCGTCCGGTTTTCGCCGGATGAGGAGGATGAGCAATAGTGTCTGTGGTAGTTCGCTTACACAATTTGGTCTTTTACGGTTACCATGGCGTATATCATGGCGAGCAGCAATTGGGCCAGCGATTTGAGCTCGATGTCGAGTACCGGACGGCAGCGCCGGCCGCTGATGATTTGGAGCAGACGATCAATTATGTAGAAGTTTATAAGCAGGTAGCCGATATTGTCTGTAAAGAACGCTTTAGACTGATTGAATCTTTGGCTGAAGCTATAGCCCAGGCGATATTAACCGGATTTGCGGTTAAGAGCGTAACCGTCCGTGCTCGTAAGCCGTCGGTATCGCTGGGTGGGCTCTGCGATTACGTTGAAGTCGAAGTTATGAGGGAGGCTGAGAGATGAGATCCACCGTCTATCTTTCCTTAGGAAGTAATGTGGGAAATCGGGTGCGCAATTTGGAGGGGGTCTTGGTCTTCTTGGCCGAACTGCCGGAAACCGTGCTCGATGGTTTTTCCCGGTATTATGAGACTAAGCCGGTCGGGGTTGAAAATCAGCGTGACTATATTAACCGGGTGATTCGGATTAAAACAAGTCTCACGCCCCAGGAGCTAAAAGAAAAGACCCGCCGGATTGAGGATTATTATGGCCGTGATCGGAGTCTGATTTGGGGGCCGCGGTCAGTGGATATCGATTTGTTATGGTTTGACGGACTAGCGGTTAATGAGTCCGATTTGATTATCCCGCATCTGCGGATGTGGGAGCGGGCGTTTGTGCTAGTACCCTTGGCTGAACTCGCCCCTGAGTTGATGAGCCCGGATGGTCGCAGCTGCGCCGACTTGGCTGCCTCCTTCGATTTGGCTATCGAAGGAATAAGAGTGTACGAACCGACCCCTGAAGAACAAAGGCTAGACCGCCCCTTCCCCAGCCTAGTTTTGGCCGGTCTGGATCCGGAGGAGCTGGGCCAACCTCTCTTATACGAGCTGGAGGTGGAATCTACCAATGAGCAGCTACGTCGGCTGGCGGATGAGGGTGCTCCAGAAGGTACTGCCATCATTGCGGAGACGCAATTCAAAGGCCGGGGCAGAAGAGGGCGCCCTTGGATTTCACGGCCGTTTGCTGGAATCTGGCTGAGCGTGCTGCTGCGCCCGGGGATTAAGCCAGCTTTTGTGCCGAGTTTGACTATTATCGGGGCTTTAGCAATGGCACGGGCCTTAAATCGCCATGCGCCAACAAGCGCGGAGAGGGTGCTGATTAAGTGGCCGAATGATTTGCTGATCAATGGCGCCAAGATCGGCGGGTGTCTGGCGGAGGCTGGGGTGCAGGGAGAAAAAGTCAGTCATGTTGCTTTAGGCATTGGGGTAAATATCTCGCAAGAAGCGGACGAACTGCCGGATCTAGATCAAAAGACTACATCGGTCTTCCTGGCTTGGCAGAAGCAGCTTAGCCGGTCCGCCGTAATCAAAAACTTTTTTCTAGAACTCACAGGTTTATACCATGACTATTTGAAACATGGCCTGGAACGGATTCTTTCAGAATATGAGAGCCTATCATGTACGTTGGGGCGCGAGGTCAGGGTTTTAGGTCCGGAGCCTTTTGTCGGAATAGCCAGCAAAATAACTCCATCTGGAGGTTTGGTGGTTGTTTCAAGTGAGGGAGCAAAGGAAATAATTGCGGCTGAGGTGAGTGTGCGGGATGTCTAATTGGAACGCCCGAACCTTGGTTCGGGTCGCAATGTTTACTGCGCTAATGTCGGTAGCAGCTTATATTCAAGTGCCACTACCGCCGGTAGCGATTAGCTTGCAGACTTTAGTAGCTCTACTTGCAGGCTTGGTGCTTGGGCAGCGGTTCGGTCCTCTTAGCATCTTAGTCTATCTTGGTGTTGGATTGGTTGGAATCCCGGTCTTTACCTCGGGCGGGGGAATTTCCTATCTGTTAAAACCGAGCTTTGGTTATCTGATCGGTTTCATCCCGGCTGCTTGGTTAGTCGGCTTTATTACCAAGAACCCAAAAGGACTATCCATGAGCCAGATGTTGCTGCTGGCGATTGGCGCTCATTTGGTTATCTATGCTATTGGTGTGCCATATCTATATATTGCGCTAAAGAATTTTAGTGGTGTTCCCGTTTCATTAGCGTTTATCTTAAAGACGGGCTTTCTCATCATTTTGCCGGGTGATCTGCTAAAATCGGTCTTCTTCATGGTAGTAGCTCCTCGCATAAACAGGCTTCATACAATCAGAGCTTTTCGGGAATTCTGTCAGTAGACAATGATTGCGGAGGCCTGATTCATGGATAAGGGTAAGTATCTTAAGTTTGGTGGAGTCAAGTTTTACGCTAAGGTGCCAGAAACCGAGATCAATGAATATGTAATGAACCTGCCGGAGGAGCAGCGTAAGTCACTACATGATGTCGTCATCCAGCTGCGCGATCGGGGGATGATCGAGATCGATGAAGAGGATATCACAACCATTGATAAAGATATGCTCCCCTTTATGCAGAGTGAGGACTCTGACCCCGATTAGCAAGCGAACCGGCTGGACATTTCTTTTAACTCTCTGGCCAGAACCGTAAAGTTTTCTGTTGATGCAGAAACTTCTTCGACAACTGCACCTTGTTCTTCGATTAACCGGCTAAATTCTTGAGTCGAGCTGGCAGCGTCTTTGGCGATAACTTCAACTTCATTAATCGCTTCAACGATACGTATATTGCCTTGGGCTAAGCGGTCGGTAGCCAGCTTAACCTGATCGATATTTTCTCCGATACCGGTAATGGCGTCGAGGATGGAGCCAAAGGTGCTACCAAACCCTTCGACTGATGTTGCGCCTCTTTCGACTTCATCAGTCGATTTATTCATTTGTTCGACGGTTTTTTCGATTCCGTCCTTGATTTCAGTTAACAATAGCGCAATTTGAGCGGTAGCTTGCTTAGATTGGTCTGCGAGTTTACGAACCTCATCAGCTACGACCGCAAACCCCCGCCCGGCTTCACCGGCCCGCGCGGCTTCAATGGCAGCATTGAGCGCCAACATATTGGTCTGTTCGGCAACCTCTTTGATTAGCTCGACGATCCCATCTATTTGGGCCGTTTTGGCTCCGAGTTCGGAGATGGCTTCCTGGGTGCCTTGTTGGAAAACCTGAATGTTGTCCATCGTCTCCCCGACCCCTTCGACCTGGACACGACCTTGGTTGGCTAATTCGGAGGCATCAGCAAAACCATTGGCCACCGCCTGAGTCAATTGCACGATCTCAGAAATCCCCGTGGTCATCTCGCCGACAACTTCATTAGCCTCGTGGGCGATACCAACTTGCTGTTGGCTACCGTCAATTAAACTCTGGACCTGATTAACCGATTGCTCAGCCCCGGCGGCCGCTGTTTCTGCTCCGCCGGCCAATTCATATGAGGACCTGCTGATTAGATCTGCAGTATTATCAATACTTGTAAGCACATCACGCAGGTTATTAACCATATCCTTGAAAGCATGAGCGAATTGAGCAATTTCATCCTGCCCTATGATGTCAAAACTCACTGTTAAGTCACCCGTCCGGATCATGGCGACTTTGGCCGAGAGGGCTCTAATTGGGCGGACGATACGGTTTGCATAGAGCCAGGCGATCACGGTAAATGCCAACATGATCAGGGTTGTCACAATTATTGTGTTGCGGCGGTTTGTGGCCAGCAAATTATAGATATCGGTGGCATCCATATCGGCGCCTAGTACCCCGAGTATTTGGCCGGTGCTATCAATCAAGGGGACGTAAGAGGAGAGCATCGCTCCCCAGGTTTCATCATATGACAATTCACCTATCTCTGTTTGGCCAGTGGTGAAGACTTTGGTTAATCCGTCATACTCTTCTTCTTCAACTTCTCCGGGCATAGAAATGTCATCCTCGTCAAGGGGGTAAGCATCAATGACATAGACTTGTTGGCCGTCGATTAAGGCCATCGTGTAGAGATATTCAAGAGCATTGTGTTCACGAATTTGGGCTAAGGTTTCCCGGATAGCTTGATATTCTGGCATCTCTAAGATGGCGGACTGGGTAGCCTCGTCCTCCGGTACTACACGTTCAACGATCTTTCGATACTGGTCAAGGTCAATATACTCGGCTGCGGTTTGCGCTATCTGTAATGCTTGGATGCCGATGGATGATTTGATCAGTTTAGTAGAAGAGGTGTACAAAATCGAACTCAACAAGACACCAGCAAATAGGATTAAACCGGCAAATAAGAGTACGATCTTGGCTTTAATGCTTTTCATGTTAACTCCCCCGTTGGCTAGCATAACTAAATAAGATTTCGTAACATTTAATACCAAATCCTCCCATTAAAGCCAATTATTTGCAATGCTAATCCTGAGTATTTGAATCGGGGGTGTTCGGGAGATGTCCGGTTGTTATGATTCCTTTACCAAACTGTTGATTAAGCTCGGCGAGTAGTTTGTCCACCTTAGCTTCGCGGGGTGGGGTAAACAAATTTAGCTGACGGTTTTCAGTAAGGTTGGAAACTGAGATGCCGACGAGGCGCAATGGTTCACGTTGGCTCGGGTTAAAGCTTGTCCATTCACGGTCCAGTAAGACCAAGGCAGCCTGCAAAATCTCGTCTGCGCTATTAATCCCCGGGTTGACCGACAGGCTATGCGTGGTCGTGGTGAAATCAGGGCTGCGTAATTTGAGGGTGATGGTCTCGCCCCAGAGCTGATGGGCCTGTAAACTGCGGCTAATATCTGCGGCAAGTTGTTTTAAGGTCTCTTTTATCTCGACCTCATTGTGTAGATCACGGTCGAAGGTGATCTCACGTCCGATAGACTTGCGGGTTTGGCGGGGTTCAACCGGTCTGGGGTCGATGCCGCACGAGAGGTTGTAAATCCAGTCGCCGAGTTTGCCAAATTGGCTGATCATTGCTTTCCTACCAAAGCTGCGGATATCCAATACCGTGCGGATGCCCAGCTTGTCTAGGCGCTCGGCGGTCTTTGCTCCCACACCGTGCAGGCTGCGGACCGGCAGTGAACCAATAATCCGATCAAAGTCTTCGGGCAAAATGATGGTTAGTCCATCGGGTTTGTTGAGATTGGAGCCCATTTTAGCCGCAGACTTAGTTGAAGCGATCCCAACCGATGCTGTTAGGCCTAATTGGTCCTGGATAGTCTTCTTTAGCGTTAATCCTAATTGCCATAACGAGGCATACTCCTGGTAACGCTCGGTCAGATCGAGGTAGGCTTCATCGATTGAGACCGGTTCGAAAATTTCGGTGAAAGAGGCGAAAATTTGTTGGAGTTCTGAAGAGACTTGGCGATATTTTGCCATATTGCCGGGGAGAAAAATGCCGTGGGGGCAAAGCCTGACGGCCTGAGCAATAGGCATAGCAGAATGAACTCCGTATTTACGGGCTTCGTAAGAACAGGTGGAGACGACGCCGCGTGGGCGATGGCGCGAACCTCCGATGATTACCGGCTTTCCCTTGAGCCGGGGGTTGTCGCGCTGCTCGATCGCGGCAAAAAATGCATCCATATCTACATGAGCGATAATTTGCATAAAAGAACGCCTCCCCCTCATTATAGGGAAAGGCGGGCTGAGATTCAACCGAGAGCGGATTTAAGCCGATTCTTGTGACTGTTCTGGGCTGGAATTAAGGATTTCCAGAACCTGTTGCTGCATCGGAGGAGCAATAAAAAAGGCAAAGGTCTCTGGCGGCAGCGGAATCCCCAACTCTGATAGGAGGCGGTAACCGCTAATAAAGCCAGAAAGCTCGATGTCCCAAGGCACATTGGAGTAATGGAGGTCTTTCGTCCGAGAAACGTATTCAGGATTACGATCAAAGTCTGTAACGTGGCCGAGCTCATGTCCAAAGACAGTGAGCAGGTACGCCAGGGGCTCAGTGGTCAAATCTGGCTCCCAGATGAAGATCGTTCGTGAATCCGGGCGGAAATACCATAATTCATGGATCTTGCTGCTGCGCAACTCCACATTTAACTGCCAAGCTTTATCAATTAATAGCTGAAAATACTCGTTGTTCGGCCAGTTCATCGAATCGGTATGGGTGGCCATCCACTGTTCTTTTGAATGCTGCACTACTACTACATCCTCTCTACATGCGTTGTTAAAACAATTACTCTCTTTACTTCGGGGTACTGCAACCGATACCTTGATGTAAAGCTTGGGGAGGCTGGCCAAACCGACAAGGTCTGGGAAAGTGTGGAACCCACGGCAATAAGCAGGAGCCGAAAAAAGTGTGGCGAAGTGATATTAGCCAACCCCTGGGATTGCTTTGTTGTGTTGGCTAGGGAGGCTATAAATGGCAAAGACGATAGCCAAGTTTGGTTTAGTGATTTGCTTGATGTTAAGCATAAATATACCTACGTTAGCTTGCGTCGGGGCACGCCCGTTGGCGATGGGTGGAGCTTTTATCGCCATTGCTGATGATGCCAACGCGGTCTACTGGAACCCTGCGGGATTGACGCAAATGTCACAGGATCGCGAGTACACTTACATGGAGACGGTAGATGGCTTTGTTAACTACCGATGGTTTTTCTCCGGGGTGGAGCGGTACGGCAAAGTTGTTGTTGGAATTAGTGGGATTAATAGCCACAACCCGAGAATACTTATGGATTCAGATGGGACGGAATATCCGAGTTTGTTTGATGATACCTGGTATCAACTGTCATTTGCTATTCCGGTTACAGATAGGCTATCGTTCGGAACAAACCTTAAGTTTTATGAGTCTAATCTGATAATCTCCGGGGTGGGGATTATCCCTGGACGCGGTACGGGTATTGATTTAGCTGTACACTTACAAGCGACTGACAACCTGCGGATTGGGTTGTTGAGCCAGGATCTCTTAGGCTCTGACGTTAACTATAATGGTTTTACTTCTTCCTACGTCAATAATGTGCGACCCGGGGTGGCTTGGGATGTGTCGGAGGATACGACTGTTGCCCTGGATATTTATGATCTGACCGGGACAGCTGATCTCTCAGCTGGGATCGAAAAACGCTTTGCCAACGGAGCCTTGCGCGGCGGGTACTATCATAACACGTGGACCATCGGATTTGGTCTACACAATGCTTCCTACGCCTTCGACTATTGCTATATTTATGATTCACACATTATCTCTCTTAGCTGGGCATTCTAAAATTGTGGAGGGGGCTCTAATGGAGACTGATGTTATTCGGCTTATTGGCCGTTTTATTCAACTAAACAAAGAGATGTTAGTGGGCTATGTTAGCTTGAACGAATATTTGGAAACATACTTGGCCCTTGACTTATTATCGGATCGAGAATTTCAGCCGATTGTGCAAATGCTGGCTGATATCGGAGTAGATTTCTTCTTCATCATGGGCGTAGTATTTGGCCTCTCCGAACGTTTAGATCGAGCCCAATTCGCCAAACTCAGCGGCTATCTTGACCTTAAAGATAATCGACTTATTCTTAGTTGCCCGGAGTATCCCCAATTGTTAAAGGAGTTTCAAACCTTTGCTGACGGGGTTGCTGCGCGGAGTATGGAGCTTCGTGATGCCATCCGGGATTTCTCCGACAATTCCATCTTTTATCGTTCGATGAACTAATCCTAATTGTGCTTAGGTCCTTGTCCCTTGTGCCCCTATCCTTCATATGATGGTAGGGAAGGAGGGATGAAGATGGCCCTAATTGCAACAGTTACCGACCAGGTACTTGTAGACAGTACGGTAGAACTATTTGTTCCGGCTGTTAAGATAGATGAGATCAGAGCATCTATTCGGGACGCAACCTGCACTATTATTGCTAATAAAGTTATATATCAAGGCGTCCTACACAAGCAGATCTTTTTTGTCCGCGAGCCGGACAATGTTGTGGTTCACCAGGCTGAAGATATCCCATTTAGTGGGTTTGTTGATGTGATGGGAGCTATGCCCAATCATACATGTGAGGTGGCATTTGAGATAGCCTTTGTTGATTTCGAATTGCTTGAACCAACACTGTTGCGCCAAAAAGTCGTCATTGATGTGACGGTCTCTGTATTCGATGGTAATGGCATACCGCTGCCGGTGAACGGTGGGATTCCGGTGCCGGTCAATGGTGGCGGAACCAACGGAGGCAATGGCATCCCCTTGCCGGTGAACATTAGTTCAGCAACGGGCAATGTAACTTTAGCTAAACAATCTCAGCCTAAGCCGCTTTATGTGCGAGGTGCCATTCACAGCGGCCGGGGGCGACCTGTCCGCAGCGCTGGGCTGCAAACGAATCCTGAGCGCTCCAAACCCGAACGGATCGTATTCAAAGCCGTACAAAAAGTGCCTGTTCGCGAGTTTGTCGCGCGACGTTAGGCTACTCCTGAGAAAAGCTCGCTTGGCCCTTCGCAATCTGTAGAAGGGCCATCTGCCATTTGCTGGAGGAATTTCCAAATCGCGGGTGAATAGACAATATAGGGAATTTTTTGGAAGTTGAGGGGAGTAGGCGATGCTAAAACGCAGTACCAGTATATTGATACTAATATTAATTATCTGTGCTGCCTCTGCGCAGGCGAGTATCCAGGAAACGAAACATAACTTTTCAGCGTCTTCAGGTAACGACTACCGCTCTGACAAGGTAGACCAGATTTGTATTTTTTGCCATACCCCGCATAATGCAAATTCCAAAGTTGCGTTGTGGAGCCATGAATTATCGTCAGCCACCTATACGTTATATCCGGGACCTTCTGAAGATGTCCGTAGTAGCTTGGAGACCGATCCTACAGACCCCACTGGCTCAACCAAACTTTGTTTGAGCTGCCATGATGGAACCATTGCGGTTGGGGATTATTACGGTAGTCTGAATAATGAATCAGGTTTAGGGGTGATAACTGGTCGGACTCTTATCGGCACAGACTTATCCGTTCATCATCCTGTTTCAATTGAACTGATTGCGAAGACGGGTACGGAGTTAGTAAACCCGATGCTAGACCCTGATGCAAATTCCAAGTTGGAGGATGACAAGGTGGAGTGTGGATCGTGTCATGATCCGCATAAGACAGCAACTAATTTCTTAAGGACACCGACCGACAACGGGCAATTATGTACCGAATGCCATCAGCAAACTGGGTGGATCGGCAGTGCACACCAAACCTCAGGTGCGATCTGGAATGATCAGTCAGTCGCTCAGTGGGCCTGCTTGGGCTGTCATACTGTTCATAATGCTGTTAGTGGGACGAGACTGCTGCGGCCAAGCTATAATCCGCGTGATGGGGTTTATGATGAGCTGGAAGATGACCCGGAGACCGGGACTTGTTTGAATTGCCATAATGGTACGATTCTAGGGGTACCGGATATTCGCGGAGAGTTTCAAAAAGAGTTCAAACATAACTTAGTAGGCGATCCGGTCCATTACCCTCATGAGTTTGAGGACGGCTCCTTTTCCATGGCTATGCACGCCGAATGTGTTGACTGTCACGACCCGCATCGAGTTAGGGCCCGGACGGATGTTCGTGAAATCGGCGATTATATCGTAGGCCCAGAGCTTGAAGGGGTTATTGGGCTAAAAAATATTCATTATGAAGGAGGAGCTTGGACGGCACCTACTGCGGAAATCGGCCGATTATACTCAATTGAAGGAGATCAGGAGAGTGGGTTATGCCTGAAGTGTCATGGCTCTGAGTCACCGATGAGTTTTGGCGGCCACGATTATATGAAAGCAATTGATATTTTCTTTAATCCCATGAATTGGGCCACACATGGATGTATTGTTCCAAGCAGTAAACGAAAACCGCAAAACGAGTCTTATGTATACGCCGGCCTTGTCAAGGAGCTGCGGGAAGAATGGGATGGCATATGGGAAGATGTGGTTTTAGCTTGTAGTGACTGTCACGGGAACGATGATACTGGTGAGGGTCGAATCTGGGGGCCACATGGGTCAAATTGGGGCGAAGAATATATCAATGGGGTTACACCGCGATGGTTGCTTCGCACAGCGACGATTCCTAGCCACTATGATGATGGCACTCCTGTCCCGGTAGGTACAGATCCAATCGTCTGTTACCTGTGCCATGATATCAATGTATATGGTCCGCGGGGGTTAGGCTTAGGCCAGAATCAATCAAATAACGCTAATGCGGCTGTGCCTGCTGCCAACAAGAGATCAGCATTTTGGTTCCATGGCATTAGCCAGCATTATAAATCATCGAAGGTCAAGTATCCTCCAGGGGTTCCTAACATCTCTTGCTTCGCTTGCCATGGCGATTATTCCGACCTTGATAAGTCTCTGGGAGACATCAAGAGCGGGGGATTGCATGGAGCGCACTACCCCCGAAGGGATCGTGAGGATCCCAACAGTAAAACAAGCCCAGTGCATTTTCTCAATGGCTTTGCGATTGAAGCGAACTCTACCGACGAAGCATTTGCTCAGAACGGTGCAACGGTATCCTGTGGAGATTATGATTATATGGTGGATGGTGTTAGTGTAGGGTGCAATAAGCATAGCAGCTTACAATATACTAGGCGACCGATACCTCCGGAAGCTTGGGATTAATAGTCACTGGCCCTCCGATATCAGTCGGAGGGCTCATTATTTGTATACGGGTATTGCAAGGTTATGGGGATAAAGGGACTTGGTGGGTGTAGCTAGAACTAAAACAATAAATTTCCAGGAAAGGTAGTTTTTTCGATGAAGCGCTTGATCCTACCAACAATAGGCGTGTTAGTCCTGCAAACCATCCTCATGGTTTGTAGGGTCGCCTTTTTTCCTCAATACGCTCCAAGTTGGTATTGGACAAGCCTTTCGATTTTATTGGGCATTACAGCGGTCTTAGTCCTTTATTGTACCGCGTTGCGCCTTGCTAGTTTGAAGCGGGCCAAAGACCCGATTAAAAAAATTAAGCTGGCAGGCTCACTCGTATTTCATATCGGCATCGCCTTGGTCATCATGGCTGGTTTTTATTACACCCTCTTCCAATACAAAGCTTTGTTTTATCTCACTGAAGGCCAAACGCTTACTGATAGTCCGCAAAACTACCAAGTACTATCTCAAGGCCCGTTTCAAGCTGCTGATTTTGAAGAACTCACCCTTACCTTGCTTGAGGTGGGAGTTGATTTCTACGATCCCAAGCTGGTCGAACACCTTTCCGCGCGAGTGCAGGTACAGGATCTCCGTACCGGAGAACGTCAGGCAATCGATACCGCAATGAACAGGCCTTTTGCCTTCAAATCGCGTCAAGCTACCATTTATAAGTTTGGTTTTGCACCTCTATTAGTGATTAGATCGCCAGAGGGAGAGCTCTTGTGGCAAGGTTTTGTTAACCTCGACCTCATCGGTGGCAAGCCAGATTTATTTAGCTGGCCGCTCACCGGCGAACAGATCAGGGTTGAGGCTAGTTTAGGCGAAAACTTTGAGCTAACCCTTTTTCTAAGTAATCAAATGGGAGAGGAAATGATTGTAAGCCCTGGGGCCCCTCAAGCTGATTTCTTGGGTTATTCCGTCGAAGTACCGGATTACCGATATTGGCTTGGATTTGTGGTTGCCAGCACCCGCGGGACCAACCTAGTGCTGGTTGGTTTATTCGTAATAATGATCGGCATTGTTTCCAGGTATTTGTTTGTTTTTCAAAAGAACCGGCAATCTGACGATTTCCATATTTAGGGAAATTATGCACAAATTTGGAAGGAATTTACAATTTAAGGTTTGAACTATTCACCTTGAAAGTTTTTCCGGAAACTGAAAGGGTGAGTACCAATGCTTCAGAGAGCCTGTGGAGCCGTGGCCATTATTTTGCTACTCTTAGTCTCTCCGGTGCAGGCCTCGAATATCTTAGCCACAAAGCACAATCTATCTAGTTCAGCACTTTTGTACGCTTCCGATAATACAGTTTATTCTTTGAGCGAGGATCAAGTTTGCAAGTTTTGCCATACCCCACATAATGCCAACCCTGCAATTCCGCTTTGGAGCCACCAGTTATCTAAGGCCGATTACACTATGTATTCATCCAAAAGCCTAAATACCACCCCGCCAGAAAATCATGTGCCAACCGGCTCATCCAAACTCTGCTTGAGTTGTCATGATGGGACAGTAGCCGTAGGTGCTGTTAATGGTCAGATTTATCCGCTCGAGGGTACTGCCGGTGACGGTACACTGTTCACCGGAGCAACTAATCTAGGCACTGACCTGAGTGATGACCATCCCATTTCAATTCGGATGATCGGGCCCGGTCTCGCCAAATTGAGCCCGCAGAGTCCGGTAAAGTTGGAAAATGGGTATGTCGAGTGCGGTTCCTGCCATGACCCCCACGGCACCGAGTATGACAAGTTTCTGGTCATGACCGTCGAACAGGGCACCCTGTGCGTTGAGTGCCACTATTTCGCCAGGTGGGAAGGTAGCGCTCACCAGAGCGCGGATCGAATTTGGAAAGGTAAAACGGTTGCTGCCTGGGGTTGTTTGGGCTGCCATACTGTGCACGGAGCAACAGAACAGTTATTATTAGATGATGGCGACCCTGAAGAAAGCAAACTAGAAGAGGTCTGTTTTCGCTGCCATGATGATCTAAGGGCGGAGTTTGATAAGAAATCTACTCACCCGGTTGGTGAATACGCTGGAGTGCATTATCCCACCGAACATGCGCCATTGGATATTCATGTTGCCTGTGTTGATTGCCATAATCCCCATGAGCTCAGCCGTACAGATGATCCCATCACCGGATTAAATGCTGCTCTGGTCGGAGTTAAGGTTCCAGCTCTTGAGCCAACTGGTTATGCTACGGCCCCCTGGCAACCACCCAGTTATGGAGAGATCCGAGAGGCTCAGGCTGAATATGAGGTATGCTTGAAATGCCATGGTTCCCAAGCGGGCATGGAGTTTTCCAACCCTCAACAGAAGGATATCGATGTTTACTTTAACCCTAATAATCAGGCCAGCCATGGTTGTATAGCAAGAAATAAGGTGAACAATCCGTATGTAAGGGCAGGTTTACACGAAAGCCTACGTCAAGCCTGGGATGATCGAACGCCGATCAATTGCACAGATTGTCATGGTAATGATGCGGATACTCCGCGCGGTCCGCACGGCTCCGAAGTGGGCTGGCTATTGCGTCAGTCGAAGTATTACACATTAAACTCGCAGGGGGAGCGGTGTTATTACATTTGCTTTGACTGCCATGATCCTGCTGTTTATGGTTATAGAGCAAACAACGCTAGCAGAAGCGCATTCAGAGACCATAACAAGGCGGAGCATTTTGAAAGTCCTGATATTCATTATGCCCCCTGGGCACCAGAGATCCCTTGTCTAGTCTGTCACGGTGATTTTACTACTAATAAAATAGGGATCTATGCTCCCGGCGGGCTCCATGGGGCGAATTCCGGGACACCGGGTAGGCCGGCTGGAAGGGAAAACAGCGGTTATCATTTCTTAAACGGGTATGGGATCTATATTCCTGCTAAGGATCATGAAAAATTGCAACAGGCTGGTGAGACGATTACCTGTGGCGGTTTTGTAGATGCTGACGGCTATGGCTGTGCAAGACATACGCAGTCAGGCAGACAGAATTATACTAGAGGGGGGTAACCCTAACAAAACAGGTATTTTTTTGTAGTTTGGCGAATCACTTCCGTAACAGTAAATTTCTGGGATAGTGATCTTGCATGCTACTTATCGAAAAAATCTTCTTATACCTGACCTTGTTCGCCTATACACTCGCAATTGGTTTACTCTTTTTTAGTGTTTTGTTTAAGAGGCAATCCTTGGTTCCCTTGACCAAAAAGGTCATCATCGCAGGGATAGTTTTTAACACCGCAACTCTGCTGGCCCGGACGATTTCAGTCGGCAGACCCCCGGTTAAAGGAGACTATGAGAATGCCTTGACTGCGGCGTGGTTTACGATGGTTCTGCTTATCTATCTCGGCAGACGGTGGAGAGGTTTGTGGAAAGCAAACCTTGGAGTTTTGCCTGTTGTGCTACTGACCTTGGGCTGGGCGATGCAAAGCGGCCCACCAGATTTGGCACCGCTAACTCCGGCTTACGATAATCCCTGGCTATGGATTCACGTCTTCTTTGCCTGGTTCGGGTATGCTTCGTTCTTGGTCGCAGCTGTTTTGGGAGCCGTCATCTTGATTAGAGAGCGCAATCCCAAGGCTTTATCCGCATTTGGAGACGTCGGGACGATGGACGAGCTCTCCTATCGACTCGTCGCCTTTGGTTTCGCGATGACAACCGTGATGATCGCCTCAGGGTCTATTTGGGCCAAGGACCTGTACGGTAGCTATTGGTCATGGGATCCGGTGGAAACCTGGTCTTTACTCAGCTGGCTGGTCTACGGCTTATACTTGCATCTGCGCACCACGCTAGGTTGGCGGGGGACCAAAGCTGCTTGGCTCGCGGTTCTCTCCTTTAGCACTGTATTAATCAGCTTTTGGGGTGTCAACTTCATCCAAGATAGCTATCACATTTTCCAGCAGATGTTTTAAAGGTGTTGTACTATGCGATTTAATTTAATTCGTTATTATCGAGCAAGCACTGCGCACAAGGTTGTTTTGCTATTGCTTATTCTCGGTTTGCTGGTCTCAGTTTTCGGGGGAGCATATTATCTCTGTTACCGCTTTCATGGCCATTTTCGCCTCACCGAGGGTGAAGCGATCCTAGAAGCCGACAAAAGCTATGAGAAATTACGTTGCGGGTGGCGCCGCCCAAACCCGGAGTATCAGTGGGCTATTCAATTAGAGCAGGTTGCTTTGCGATATTCGGCTAGCGGAGAGATTGCCGAAGTCGCTGCCAGCCTATTCTTATATGATCAAAATGAAAACAAGGGATACCAAAGTCTAGTTGGCTGGGGGCATCCGGTAGCAGTAGGCAGCCTGGAAATTGTACCCGTGTCCATCGGGGTTACCCCGGCGATCGATGTATTTGATCAAGCAGGTGAACTGATTTGGCGCGGAGCGCCTAAGCTTGACATCTTAGACAAATATGCCCAAAAGGTCGATCGGTTCGCCCCGGCAGATTTTGAGTTTATGGTCTCCTTTTATCCAGCTTCACGGATCGTCCACGGTGAGCTGGTAAATGCCAGTTTAACCCCGACCAACCCGATTTTCGTCTTCGAACTTCCAGACAAAGGTGTTTCCCAAGCAGTACCGGTTGGCGCAGAGCTTATCCAAGTGGGAGAGTATTCGCTGAATGTCCCAGGATACCGGTACTGGCTGGAGTTTGCAATTACAAATAGAGCCGGGTTAAGCCTCTTATACATTGGTTTAGCGCTGCTTGGTCTCGGCCTGCTGTTGGCGGTAATTTTGCAACTAAGCCCAAAAAGCTGGAGGCGAGCGGCATGAAAGCAATCGTAGTGATGCTGAGCAACTACTTTCATGACCTTGCAGTTGGCATTCTGTTTAGCGCAATGCTTTTAACCTGGTGGATACATAAGGCCAACAGTTCTTTGGGTGATGTACATACCCCTCTCGTTAAACAGGTTGTTCGACACATGCGCAAGGTAACTTTGGCCGCCTGGGTGTGGATTATTCTCGGTGGTGCCATCCGGACCATCAATTATTATGAATATGAATGGCTGCCGGCTGCCGGGCGAGGTCAGGTAGCAGCCTTGGTGGTCAAACATATCTTGTTGGCGGCGGTTGCGATTAGCGGTGCCATTATCCAGCACCAAATTAATCGGCGTTATTGCAGCCCGGCTAGCCATAAAAAGGAGGAGCAACCATGGGTTTGAAAATATTGTTAGTTACCCCCCCGTACCACTGCGGGATTTTAGAGGTGGCTGGTCGCTGGACCCCCCTGAATTACGTCTATTTAGCCGGTGAGCTAAGAAGGGCAGGACATGATCCGATCATCTATGATGCGATGACCCTCGACCATGATCTCAACCAGATTATCGAGCGAGTGCGCCTGGAGAAACCGGATATCGTCGGCTTAACCGCCTTTACACCCTCGTATCCAGCGGCTATTGAGGTATTGACGGCCGTAAAACAGCTTGATCTAGGGATCACTACAATCTTCGGCGGGATCCATCCGACTTTGATGTATGCGGAAGTATTTGCTGAACATCCTGAGACTGTCGACTATGTCATACGTGGCGAAGCCGAACGAACCATCGTAGAGTTAGCCAATTGCCTAAGTGAACAAGCAGACCCGTCTACAATCCCTGGGCTGGCCTTTTTACGTGATGGAGAACTGATCGCAACACGCAAGCGCGAACAAATGAGCAGCGAAGAGCTTGATCAACTCCAACCGGCCTGGGACTTGCTGGATTGGACTGACTACACTTACTTTATGGTACCAGGCTCTACCTTGGCGGTGATCAGTTCATCGCGGGGTTGTAGTGAAGAATGTGGTTTTTGTTCTCAGCAGAAATTTTGGGAACGCCAATGGCGTGGGCGCAGCCCCGAAAATGTCGTCGCGGAAATTGCCGAACTCAACGAAAAGTTCGGGGTCAATGTGTTTATGTTAGGCGACGAATTTCCGACCAAGGAACGTGCACGCTGGGAGCAGATTCTCGATGGGATCATCGCCTTGGAGCGACCAATATACCTGTTAATGGAGACCCGGGTCGAAGATATTGTCCGTGATGCCGATATTATGTGGAAGTATAAGCAGGCCGGGGTTATTCACATTTATGTCGGCGTCGAAGCGGCATCGCAAGATGGGCTCGATCGGTTTAAGAAAAACATCAAAGTTGATCAGAGCAAGGAGGCGCTGCGCATCCTGCGCGAAGCCGGCATCATCTCAGAAACCTCCTTTATTTTAGGGACCCCCGAGGAAACTAAGAAATCCATTGCTCAAACTTTAGCCCAAGCCATCGAGTATGATCCAGATTTTGCCCACTTTTTAATGCTGGCCCCCTGGCCATATGCTGATATGTATGAGGAACTGAAACCGCATATCGTCAGTTGTGACTACAGTAAATATAACCTCGTGACTCCAATAATCAAGCCGGAGAGGCTTTCGATCAAAGAATTAGAACAGCAGATGTTGGCCTGTTACCGGAAATTCTACCTGCAAAAACTCCCGAAATGGGAGGCGATGCCAGATGATTTCAACAGACATTACCTGATTAATTCACTCAATGAAATGCTTTCTAGCTCATTTCTGAAGGCCCATTTAACCGGAGCAGGCAAGATTCCGGCTGCGGTCGAAAAGTACCTGCAGAAAATGTTGGTGAGTTAATCGACAATTTTTCCGTCAATGATTCTAATGACTCGATCTGCACTATCGGCCACAGTGGGATTGTGGGTAATTACGATGATTGTTTGACCCTCAGCATGTAACTGGGCTAGCAGTTCGAGGATTTCTTCGGTGGTCTGCGAATCCAGCGCCCCAGTCGGTTCATCAGCCAAAATGAGCGGCGGTTTGTTCACGATCGCCCGGGAGATGGCAACCCGTTCTTGCTCACCACCCGAAAGCTGGCTCGGCAGCCGGTGGACCTTGTCTTTTAGTCCGACTTTCTCCAAAACTTCAATCGCTGCCGCCACCTGTTCTTTCTCTGTTCGCCCTGCCGCTACCAGCGGGAGCATCACATTTTCCAAAGCGGTCAAGTACGGAATCAACTGAAACTGCTGAAAAACAAAGCCGATGTATTCCCGCCGGTAGTCAGCTAATTTTTCGCCGGGTAGATCATAGACGTTGAAGCCGTCCACTTCTAATAAGCCCTGAGTTGGTTGGCAAAGCCCACCGATGATGCTAAGCAAGGTGCTCTTGCCCGAACCCGAGGGTCCCATGATGGAGAGGTACTCGCCCTTGGAGACGGAGAGATCGACCTCTTGGAGGGCTGTAGTGGTAACTGAACCGGTCTGATAGACTTTGCTGATTTGTTGTGCTTTAACCAAGGTTGACATCTTGTTCCCTCCGATTATAAGACTCTGAGTGCTTCGACCGGCTCTAAGCGGGTTGCTTTGATGACCCCGGGGGTGCTGGCGAAAACGGCTAGGCCAACAGCGACTACTATGGGCCAGAATATCAGTTCCAAGGATAATCCGCTGGCAGCATCCGCAGCTAAGATGTTGATGCCTGCGTTATAGCCAAGATAGCCTAACAGGGTGCCGGTAACCCCGCCTAGCAGGCCAACAATAACAGCTTCAATCAAAATGATCTTGGCCACGTGACTCTGGCGAAAGCCGATCGCCCGCAGAATCCCAATTTCCCTGGTTCGATCGTTGACCGAGCTCATCACGGTAGTTAGAACAACCAGTGAGCTAATGATGATGACCAGGACCGAAATGGCGGTAGCAAAGGTGGCCAGACGCTCAGTCATTGCTTCTCTGGTCGCTACGGCCTCTTTCAAAGGGGTGACTCTGGCTACAGGAATTGCTTGGCTTAGTTGAGCGGCAATCTCTTCGATCGGACAAGTAGTGCAGAGTGCGGCGATCTCGATTAGACTTAATTGACCAGGCATATTCAACAAAGTCTGGGCTTCAGAAAGCTCTAAAAAGATGGCCTGGTCATCTTGGGAGCCGGTTTCAGCGAGAATTCCGGCTACTGATACTTGGGTACCACCCAGTTGAAAAGCATCGGCTGGAGCTTTCGCGAGTTTGCTGGCGACTTCGGAGCCTAAAATGACCTCAGAGGGACCCGAAGGACGCCGCCCGGTCAAGTTCCACCATTTTTTCAAGCTGAATTCCTGAGCAAAGTCAACTCCGACCACCAGTACATCACCGATCTGGGTTGAGGCCGCTCCAACCACTTTCGGGGAGACGGCGCTGATGCTGTCGGCGTCATGAATTTCGCCAATTTTTACGAGTGAATCGATGCTAATCTGCTGTTGTCCCAGGCCTACCTGACCTACGGTTATTCCGCCATAGCTCAAGCTCAAAGAATCAGATTTTGGAACAATCAGGAGATTGGCGCCATATTGATCTAGCTGGTGGGCGAGATCAGATTGGAGCGTCCCGCTGATCGCTTGGAGAGCTACGAAGACAGCTACTCCCATGGCTAAGCTGGCCACGGAAAAAAGTGTCTTGCCCCTCCTGCGTTTGAGGTTGCTATACGAGATGTGGCTTAGGCGCATAACTTTTTCTCCTATACTCGCGGCTGCCAATTAGCAACTAGGCTTTCGGCGATGACGATGTTCCCGTTTTCCACTGTGCTTTCCAGGACATCGGGCGGATAGTTCAGACAACCTCCTGAGATGCCTTGTAGCGTCTCCAGGACCCATCTGGTATTGCAAGCATTACACACTAAATGGTTTCCAGCGATGTGAAAGGTCTCTGAGCGGCATGGCTCACAGATGCTCACCGCAGTAATTACCTTGCCTGAAGGAGCAATATATGAGGTTAATTTGAGCGATTTCGTGCCACTGGTATAGGTGGTGATGATGAATTTGTTAGCTTGTAACTCTTGTAATGGGATTTGGATAGTACCGTTGGCCACAATAGATTCAACCGGAGTCTGACTGATCCGTTGTTGCTGATAGTTCTGGGGGGCCAGTTCGGTGGCATACGGCAGGGAGGCAACCTTGCTCTTATTCGCGGTATTAAAAGCAATAACCGCGACCACACCGATGACGAGTACGCCGACGAGCAGCAAGAGTTGGGTGCGCTTGGGACGCTTTTTCTGCAGAACGAGATCTCGCTTGTTGACCAAATCATTCCACTCCTTAGCATTAAAGATTACATGTTGTTATAACGTCCGGAGTGGTAGAGTTAGTTTCCGAAATCTTCGAATAAATTAGGCAAAAAGAGAAGGCCCTGATGGGCCTGTGGAGCAATTGGTCAGAAATGATCAGACCGGCTTACTCGATCTCAATGCGATTGATTTTGCTTTGGCCGGTTTTCGGCAATACAATGCGGAGAACACCGTTTTTGAAGTTAGCTTTGGCTTCGGCAAAATCGACCTCGCTGGGAAGGGCGATCTCCCGCCGGAAGGAGCCCGAGTAGCGCTCTTGGCGGAAAAAGTCTTTCTCTTCGACCTTGGTTACGCTTTCAGTGCCGCCGGATACAGTGAGCCGATTGTTAGTATATTCGATATTGATCTGATCCTTTTCGAATCCTGGTAGGTCCATGGTGACTTCAATACTATCTGTGAGGTCTTTAACATCCGTGGCAGGGAAGGGACGCTCCCAAAAATCAGCGAACTCCGAGAAGAACGGCGAGTTCAACAGGCGCTTAAACTCCTGCATCGGCGAACCATGCCTTCTCATCAAATGATACATGCTAATCCCTCCGTTATTAAATGTTTGACCTTTGTCTGACTATATTATATTTCCCCTCTCTATTTTTGTCAAGAGGGCCGGTTTAATACTTACGGCTGCCTGGTTTGGTCAATTCGATGCCGCTTTGACACAGCGGGCACTCCTCGGGAGGGTATGAACGGACCGGCATGGTGAGGAGCGGAAAGAAGGGCACTCCAAAATCGACCGCGCCGTTACTACGGTCGATGATCGAGGTGACACCGACCACTTCTACCGCCAACCCAGCCAGAAGATCTAAGACCTCCTGAACCGAGCCGCCGGTCGTGACGACATCTTCAACCACCAAAACTTTCTCAGCGGGCTGGAGTGCAAACCCCCGTCGTAGGCTCATTTGATTGTCTGAGTCACGTTCGGCAAATATTGCCCGGGCCCCGAGAGCGCGGGCTAACTCATAAGCGATGACAATTCCTCCGAGGGCTGGACCGATGACTGTATCCGGACGCAGGGCGGCTAACTGGTCAGCCATGGCCCTGGCGACTAGCTCTGTTTTATCCGGCCACTGTAATAAGTGGGCACATTGTAGGTATTCTCCGGAATGGCGGCCGGAGGAGAGTCGAAAATGTCCGGTAGTATAGACCCCGGTTTCTTTTAGTAACTCCAATAGCTCTTGCTGTTGCATCAGATTTTCCCCCTCGAGTTTAAAGTAATTGTCTTTTGATTTCTTCCCAGGCAGCTGTGGGCTGGGCGGCCTTGGTGAGGGGACGCCCGATCACCAGAAAGTCGCTGCCGTATTCTAGTGCTTGTTTTGGGGTAACCACCCGTTTTTGGTCCTGGGTATCTGCTGTCTCCAGGCGGATTCCCGGGGTTACCGTGATAAAGTCCGCTCCCATTTGACCTTTGATTGCGGTTGTTTCTAAGGCGGAGCAGACAACGCCATGTAGGCCGGTTTCCTTGGCCAAACTAGCATAGGAGAGTACAACTTCGGCCAATGGCCGGGTGATGCCGATTTCTCTTTCCAGAGTAATCTGATCGGTGCTGGTTAACTGGGTGACTCCGATGAGAATTGGTTGCTTACCAGGCATTTCCACGCTGGCCTGGACTGCTGCGGCCAGCATTGCTTTCCCTCCGGCCACATGGTAGTTAAGCATATCGGCGCCTAAACTTAGCAAGGACTTGGTGGCGCTATAGACGGTATTCGGAATATCATGCAGTTTAAGGTCTAAGAAGACTTTGTACCCACGATCTTTGAGGTTTCGTATGACTTGCGGGCCTTCCGCGTAAAAAAGCTCCATTCCGACCTTGACCCAAGTTAATTCAGGCAATTTCTGCAGACAAGTTTCGGCCTCAGCTAGAGTGGGAAAGTCTAGGGCTAAGATGATTTTGTCCATGGGGTTCATTGCTTATCCTCCCGGTATTTAGACTTCTAGTGCGCCGCTGAGTTCGGCGATCGAGTTTACGCCGAGTTCTGTTAACAGCCCAGGTAGCTCGGTAATAATTCGGGGCATGATCAGCGGATCGACGAAGTTGGCGGTTCCGATTGCCACCGCCGATGCACCCGCAAGTATGAATTCAAGCACATCTTCCGCAGAACTGATCCCGCCCATGCCGATGATCGGCAGCGAGACGGCCCGATAAACCTGGTGGATCATCCGCAATGCCACCGGCTTGATCGCCGGTCCGGATAGGCCACCGGTTACATTCGCCAAAATCGGGCGACGGCGTCTCAGATCGATTGCCATACCCAATAACGTATTGATCAGACTCAAACCATCTGCACCTGCAGCCTCGACCGCTTGGGCGATCTCCACAATATCGGTTACATTCGGCGAGAGTTTGACAAAGACCGGAACGGCCGAAACAGCTTTGACAGCTCTGGTGAGTTCGGCTGCTGTCACTGCTGAGGTCCCGAAGGCCAAGCCACCTTTCTGGACGTTGGGGCAGGAGATATTGAGCTCCAAAGCCACTACTCCAGGTTGGTGGGATACCCGTTCGGCTACCGCTACATAGTCAGCTACCGTCTCTCCGGCGATATTGACGATGATCGGGACGTGTTGCTCTGCCAACCAGGGGAGTTTTTCTCTACAGACCACCTCTAGCCCCGGGTTTTGCAGCCCGATCGCGTTGAGCATCCCACTAGGGGTCTCGGCGACGCGTGGGGTGGGATTACCCCAGGTCGGCTTCAAAGTGGTGGCTTTAACCACCACCGCGCCCAACTGGTTTAATTCATATAACTGGGCAAATTCTTCACCAAAACCGAAACAGCCGCTTGCCGGCATGATCGGGTTTTTGAGCTTTATTGAACCGAGGTTGACGGTTAGTTGGTTATTCACTTAGTTCCACCTCCCCTAACCGAAAGACGGGTCCGTCTGTGCAGACCAAGCGTGGCCAGCCTTGAGTGTCTTTCAGGTTTGTTGGCTGACAGGTGCAGGCCGCACAGGCTCCCAGCCCACAGGCCATGCGCTTTTCTAGTGAGATCCAGACCGGGCGATGATCAGCGCTGAGTTGTTGTTGGAGAGCTTTGAGCATCGGCAAGGGTCCGCAAGCAAACCCATGGGTCCAGCGCAGCCCCTCAGTTGCACAGGCGGTAAGTTCGGTGCAGGCATTCCCACACTTGCCCAAGGTGCCGTCATCAGTTACCACCCGGACCTGACCGAATTCGGAGAACTCATCAAGCAAAAAACTCTCGGACTGGCTGCGAAAACCAAGGATGGTTGTACACTCAACACCCTTGGCATGGAGTTGACGCGCCAGGAAATAAAGCGGGGGAGCGCCGACACCACCCGCAATTAAGAGGGCGTGATCACCCTTGGCCAAGTGGTGGACCGGAAACCCCGTACCGAGCGGGCCGAAGAGATCTATTTTTTGCCCTGGAAATAGCCGAGCCAGGAACTTGGTGCCTCTGCCGCTTTCACGAATGATGAAGGATAGCTTCTGCCGGCTCGGATCGTAGTCGGCAATACTTATCGGACGCCGCAGCAAGGGGTCATGGCTGAGGTCATTAGCGATGCGAATCTGGCAGAATTGTCCTGGGGAGACAATCTCGGTCAGTTCGGGGACGCTGACAACTAACTTAAAGATGTTTGTGGTGAGGCGAGTAGCGTTTAGGATGGTGCCAAGGTATTTGTTCATCAGTAATACTCCTTATCAGACCAGACAATTTTACCGCTAGCCATGGTTAACTGCGGCCAACCAGTGAGGGTGTGGCCGATAAAGGGGGTGTTTTTACCCCGCGAAACCAAACTTTCAGCGGTAACAAGTTGGATATGCTCAAGGTCGAGCAGGGTCAGGTCGGCCGGATCTCCGGGTTGAAGGCCCAGATCCGGGCAGGTTTGACCAAGCAGCTTGCGTGGTTCAAGGCACATTGCGGCAAGCAAGCGCTCTAGGGCTAATTGGCCATTCTTCACCAGCCGTGAATATAAGGTGGGAAAGGCCACCTCGAGTCCGCTAAAACCAAAGGGAGCTTCGGGCGGTGGCAATGCTTTCTCAGTTGCAGTGTGTGGAGCATGGTCAGTAGCTATGCAATCGATAATCCCCTGATTTAGACCGGCGACCAGAGCCTCTACCTCAGTGCGTGGGCGCAGGGGAGGATTTACTTTATACAGACCGGTCCAAGCAGGGACATCCTCGGTGGCCAACACCAGATGATTGGAGGTGACTTCGGCAGTTGACGCTAGTCCCATGCTCTTCGCATTCTCAACCAGGTCGACCGACTCACTTGAACTGGCATGGCAAAGGTGGTAGGCTGC
>CAZAAT010000010.1:0-40144 GCA_964483175.1 uncultured Bacilli bacterium | reverse complement strand
GAGCGCTCTGACCGGGAGCGAATCGATAGGTATCTGGAAAGAGAAACCCCTCTAGCGTTTGCGCACCATTGAGCCAATCGGGCATTTCGTGAGCCAAAGTATACTTGGGATCATGCGCCAACCGGAGAAACTCCGCCTTATTTACTAGCCCTGCCGCCGCTAGTCGATCAGCGATCTCTTCAAGAGTCAGGCCTTCACGCAATGTCACCGCAATCGTTCGCGGGTTGCCCTTAACCAGAATCCTAACAATCTCTTGTAAGCTTAAATTGGCCTCAAATTCATAATGCCCGGCTTGTAACGTACCCTGTACCCCTGCAATCTTAGTGTACAGCCGAAACAACCAGGCATTATTGATTACTCCTGCATCTTCTAACAGCTGACTAATCTGGGTAGTTGATGCGCCAACCGGAATTTCAACGGATGTGAGTTCACTCCGATTGGCTACAGCAAAGCTAGCCGTGTAAATAACAAGACCGAGAACCGCTAAGGCAATAAACACTGCTACGAATTGTTTTGCCAAACAACCCACCCCACTAACCTATAGTTCCATTATAGGATACCTATAAGCGTAAGGCAAACCCACGAATGATGATGTTTATTCCTCTTCTGCCAACGCTTCGAGTGCTTCTACCACCATCTGAAACTCTTCTTCATCGGCAATGTCAGTGAGATATTCTTCCCCATCTTCATCGACTTCTACTTTGAGCAGGACTGCGCTGCCTTCGTCATCTTGCTCCTCTTCATTAAGTGGGGCTAGTACCGCATACCGTTGGTCATCGATCTCAATGGTATTCAAAATCTCGAACTCGTGCTCTTCCCCATCTTCGTCAACTAACGTCAAGGTGTTAATTTCTTGTGGCATCTTCTCATCGGTCAAAGCTGATCACTCCTCATTTTTATTATCAGTAGTTTTACCTGGGGTACGCTTTTGATACTCTAAATGTCCTTGTAGAATCAAGGATGCCGCCACCTGATCCACCACTTGCTTGCGGCGCATCCTGGACAGATCCGCCTCGAGTAATACCTGCTCGGCACTTGCGGTCGTCATTCTTTCGTCATACCAAGAAATTGTGCCCGGCCATTTGGCGCCAATTAATGCGGCAAACTCGCGAACCGCCTGTGCTTCGGGGCCTTCAGTGCCATCCGTACGTCTTGGCAGGCCAATTACCAGCTCATCAACATCGCGTTCGCGAAGCAACTGGAGGATTTCACCGACGGCATGCGCGTCAGATGAGCGCCGAATCACTGTCAACGGCTGGGCGAGCATTCCTAACGGATCAGTAATAGCTACCCCTATTCGCTTTGTTCCGATATCTAATGCCATCGTCCGCATTGGCAACTGCTCCGCTAAATAATTTTTAGGGCAAAATCGGTGCAGACCCCACCGCAATACCCACACAGGACACAAAGATCTGGGTTTACAACCGCTCGGCCAGCTTCGATACACAGGGCTTTATTCGGACAACGCTGGACACATTTACCACACCCTTGACACCACTCTTCAACGAGAAGATGTCGGGCACCTGCACTTGATAAAGAAAAAAGTCGGGTCAGTTCCGTTTCGTTTACCATCGCCGGATTATCGATGGTCTCAACCAAAAGGAGATTCGCTTCCACCTCTTCTTTGGTCTTCATCCCGACCGCCACCGAATCTAACTCCGGCCGCTCGAATGCCCACTGCAGCGCCGAGCGAAGATCACGGTGCAAATGGCCGCCTGCTAATACTTTCATCCCATAAACGGCTTTGCCCATCTGCCGCGCAAAGCGGATCGCCTCAAGCATCTGGTCTCTGGTGCCATCCACAATGCCAATTCCCTCACGGTTAATCAGCGGATGAATCAAGTCGATCTCCGGACACGCTGCAGCAGCATATACCCCAGCAATATGATGCGTGGACAGGCCGATCGCCTTTACCAGTCCATGTGCTTTCGCCGTCACCAGATACTCAAGCGCCTCCCGATGTCCCCTCAGGGTCGCCGCCGATTCTTGCTCATGCAAGAGAAAAGCGGCTATCTGGCCAACCCCCAGTTCATCAAGGGCTCGCTGAAGGCTCTCTTTCATCTGGTCGGCAGTAACGGCATAAGATTTTGAAGCAATATGAACTTCGCGGCCAAATTGGCGGAGCGCCAAGCCAATAACCCGATAATTACGATAGTATTCGGCTGTATCAATGAAGTTTACTCCGCCTTCTAGTGCCGCCAAAATGACCTCTGCTCCTGCTTCTGCGGGTAAATTAGCCTGTAAAGGGCTGATGGTCAGGCTCCCAAAGCAGAGGCGCGAAACACTTAGACCCGTATCTCCCAATAATTGATACTTCACTGTAAAGCTACCACTTCCGGCTCAGTAACTACTTGGACCTGAATATACTGTTTATTACGGGGCAACTTATTGCGTTTGCCCGCATCGATCTTGACTGACTCGATGCCTGGTTGAGATGATAATACTGATGAGGCCTGGCTGATAGGCTGGCCGGCAATAAGAGCTACTAATTCGCTGGAGGGTATCTGGGAGACCAAAAGGCCAGATACCTGACAGACTATCCCCTCAGCATGGACAGCTCTCACCTGCACATCGACGTTGTTCAGCTGCGCCGGCAGGGATTGTAACTGAGCTTCAACCAATTGGGCGGCTTCTTTAACTAAAACCTCGGTAGCCAAGCAAGGCGCGGAGGCCGTTACAACAGCTTTACCCTGCACTATCCCGGCCTGCTGACCGAGATCCGGTTGAAGCTGGACTTCGGCTAAATCCCAGGAAGCCAAAGGTGCTAAGATAATTTGATCTGGTGGGATAATTAAGCGCAATTCGGACTCAGCCCGGGTTGAGGCTTGATTTTGGAGACGTTCAAGCAATAAGTCAAGGTCAGCTTGGGTAACCACAGTTAAAGCCCGGTCTCGGCCACCCGTTATCGGCTCCGGGTTGATCACTTTTAACTGCGCAAAACCCGCAACATTTACAATTCGATGGGCCGCGACATTACCGGGTGTCCCCTTATCGATAGCTTCGACGCGCACCTCGGCTTGGCCGGCTCGGATCCCGACCGGGATCTCGTGAAAATACTCTGTCGATCTAGCCGGAACAGTAACCGCATCCAAAGTCGCATAGGCTTGACCACCGGCGGTGGAAACCAAGGTGCCTTTGGGCACCTTAACCACCTGAGCGGTGTCGTTAATCAGCACTACGCTGCCTCGAGCCGCCGCGAGTGGTTCTACCGCCTGACCGCTCGCTGCCAACTCATCGGCTATGGTAAAGTTCACCTTGAGTTCTGTGGTTTCTAAATCGGCAACAGGAACTATAAACTCGCCCGAATAAGGTCTAACCTCCGGCACAATCGTAATTTTAGCGGGTTCCGGCGCATAGTAGGTTAAATATCCAAGGGCGATGATTAAGAGCGGAATCGCTGCCAGGTGATACCAACGTGGCCGGAATCCCTTGGGTTCGGCATCAAGTGGGTCCGAGCTGATCACCTCATCGCCTTCTGTCGGCGGAATCCCCTGCTGGGCCAGAAAATCACGCAGTTGTGGTTGGTCGGTGTCAACTCTTAGCTCTTTTCCTGACCGCTGAGCGAAAAACTGCAACAGTTTAACGTTGGCTAGCGATTCGAGTACAGGTGCAGACCCACGGACAACCAGCACCACGGTCGAACCAGGGGCAGACTCAATCGACCGCACCAGGTGATTAACCTTTGTATCCGCCGCTACTTTAATCTGCGAAACCGGAGCACCGACCATCTTGGGCCTCCCCTTTATGCTAACAATTCATGTAGGGCCTGCTCTGCAGCTGCCAAAGCTTCATCAAGCTTTGCGGGCTCTTTTCCGCCAGCCTGTGCCATCTCCGGCCGGCCTCCGCCTCCACCGCCCACGATTTTGGCCAATGCGCCCACCAATTTGCCAGCATGAGCGCCCTGTTTAACCGCGGCCTGAGTGGCCCCGGCAATGAGCGTCACTTTCCCTTCAGAAACACTGCCTAATACGATAACTCCAGAGTCGAGTTTGGCCTTCAGTTGGTCAACTAGATTTCTCAGACCAGCAATATCCAGATCATCCATTCGCTGTACCAGCAATTTTAGTCCTTTAACGTCAATCGCTGCAGCCAGAGGATCTGCCAATTTACTTTGGGCCAGTTTTTGTTTCAACGCTGCTATTTCTTTCTCGCCTTCTCTAACCTGTTGGACCAGGCGACCCGCTCTTTCCGCCACCTGTTCTGGGTTAACCTTGAGTTCGCGGCTAACCTCCTCTAATATTCGGCTGCGCTGCTCAAACCACTCCCAAGCGTATCGACCGCTAACTGCTTCGATACGCCGTACGCCAGCCGCAATACCACCTTCGGAGATGATCTTGAACAAACCTATTTGCCCGGTCCGAGAAACATGGGTGCCCCCACAGAGTTCGGTAGAAAAATTGCCGATCTGAACAACGCGCACTTGATCATCGTATTTCTCACCAAAGAGCGCTATAGCCCCGGCCTTAACGGCCGCATCATAATCGGTGATCAGGGTTCGAACCTCATGGTCGGCGAGGATCTCGGCATTGACCATCGCTTCAACCCGGGCCAGTTCTTCGGGGGTCAGCGGGGCAAAGTGCCCGAAGTCAAAGCGTAAATACTCCGGGGATACTAGCGAACCAGCTTGGGTAGCGTGTTCCCCTAAAACCGCACGCAAAGCCTTATGTAAAATGTGTGTTACGGTATGATTGCGAGCTGTGTCCAGACGTGCTTCTTCGGCGATCGCCGCTTCAATCTCATCACCGGTTCTGATAACCCCCTGGGTCACCTTCCCGACATGAGTAATTATCTTTCCAGCAACATTTTTGACGTCAGTAACCGCGAAAACTCCCTCCGGACCAACGAGTTGACCGGAGTCAGCCACCTGACCACCGCTCTCGGCATAAAACGGGGTGACTTCCAGAATGATTTGTCCTTCCTCTCCCTCGGAGAGGGCATCCGTCAACGTACCATCTCTGACGATTCCGCTAATCCGAGTATTGATCGAAGTATGTTCGTAACCGACAAACTGTGTCGTCAAGCCTTGCTTTGTTGCTAGTTCAGTGAAGAAAGTTTCTTCAAGGGCAAGATAGCCCGTCTCTTCCCTGGCTTGGCGCGCCCGTTGGCGCTGGACCTCCATCGCCTCCCGAAACGCTTGCTCATCAACGGTAAAACCACTTTCCGCAGCAATTTCTTTGGTCAGCTCAAAGGGGAAACCGTAAGTATCATACAGTTTAAATGCGTACTCGCCGGAAAGAACCGTCTGCCCCTCGGCCTTTAAATCCGCTAGCGTTCGCTCCAGATGTTCAACCCCTTGGTCGATTGTTTGACGGAACCGCTCTTCCTCTTGGGCGATCACTTTCAGAATATACTCCTGCCGCTCACGTAAGTCCGGATAGGCCGGGCTCATCACCGCGATAGCCTCGGTGACAATTTCAGTGATAAAAGGCAACTCAATTTGTAACAAACGCCCGTGCCGAAGAGCCCGCCGGAGTAAACGGCGTAACACATAGCCGCGCCCTTCATTACTCGGGACGATCCCATCTTTAACCATAAAGGTTACTCCGCGGACATGGTCGGTAATAACTCGCAGGGAGATATCTCTATTTTGATCCGTACCATAACTGACTCCCGCTAAGGCAGCAACCTTTTCCAGAATGGGCATGACCAGATCTGTTTCGAAGAGGTTGTTCACACCTTGGAGCAATACCGCTGCCCGTTCCAACCCCATCCCAGTATCAATATTTTTGGAGGCCAACTCAGTGTAGTTTCCAGCCTCATCTTTGCTATACTGAATAAAAACCAGATTCCAGATTTCTAGAAAACGGTCACAGTCACAGCCAGGAGCACAATCCGGCCGACCACAACCATGCTCTAGGCCGCGATCCAAGTAGATCTCCGAACATGGACCACAGGGCCCAACCCCGATTTCCCAAAAGTTATCGGCCTTACCGAGTTTGACAATGCGTTCTTTCGGAACGCCAATTTCCTCATGCCAAAGCCCGGCAGCCTCATCATCATTTTCATATACACTAACCCACAGCCTGTCAGGGGGCAACTCAAAAACAGTGGTCACAAACTCCCAGGCCAACTGAATTGCTTCCTTTTTAAAATAATCACCAAAAGAGAAGTTGCCTAACATCTCGAAGAAAGTGCCATGCCGGTCAGTGTATCCTACCCGCTCGATGTCAGGGGTACGGATACAGGGCTGACAAGTTGTAATTCTAGGATGTGGAGGCTTTGCTTGCCCCAAAAAATAGGGCTTAAATGGAACCATTCCTGCACCGGTTAGTAGTAGGGTGGGATCGTTCTTTGGTATCAATGACGCGCCCGGCAACCGCAAGTGATCATGGCGTTCAAAAAAGGCCAGAAACTGCTCGCGGATTTCATTGCCTGACATTTTCTTCATAATAGCTGGAACCTCCAAAAACAATAATTGGCAAAAAAGCCTTAAATTTAATGATACCGCCGAAAGACAGTGCTTGTCAACGTTCTCAACCGATGTCCAGGCGATCGACCGGCGCAAATTTAGCTCGGCAATACAAAAAAATCACCTTAATAATCGCCGCAACGGGCACCGCCACAAGCGTCCCGAGTAATCCGAAAAGCTTCCCACCTAACAACAACGCAAAAATAACCACAGTCGGGTGTAGACCAACCCTGTCCTGTAAGATTTTCGGGGCCAGGACCGCCCCTTCAAACTGGTTGACCACTAAAAAGATTAGTATCACATATACAATCTTCGAAGTTTGGCGGGTAGCGACTGCAGCCAGAATCGCCGGTATCGCCCCAACAATCGGCCCAAAATAGGGAATGATATTGGCAATTCCGGCTACTAATCCAATAACAAGAGCGTATGGAACAGACAAGATAACCAGTCCAAGGGTGATGCTTAACCCAACAAATACACTCACCAATAACTGCCCCCGGACGAACCCGCTAAGCACCTTATTGATTTCTCTGCCGATCGCCGCTACCTCAGGCCGCCATGTTCGGGGAAAGGTGTGGATAACCGTTTCTTTAATGATTTTAACGTCCCGCGTCATGTAATAAGATAAAACCGGGGCCAAGATAAGATACACGCTATGGGAGATAACCTGAATGATCAGGTCAATAATTCGTAGAATTAGATTCTGGAGAAACTCCCGCCCCGACTGAATGCCTTGATTAAATGCGGTTTGGAACGCTTCGGGAAGATTTAAGCGTTGATATCTTAAATAAAGATACCTTGCCCATCCGTCTAGACGTTCCGTCTGTTGCTGCAAATTCGTTAGCAGCGTATTCAGATCTTCAAAGATCGTTGGCAAGATGTATACGGTTACAGCCCAGACCACGATCGCTAAGAGTAGATATACTGAGATAATCGCAATTGACCGGGGAACCTCCCTGCCGACGAGCAACTCGACGGCCGGCAGGGTTAGATAGGTCAGAAAAATCGCCAAAACAAATGGAACCAAGACTTCACGCGCTAGAAATAATAGAAAGATGGCCAGGACCATGACTCCCAGCCAAAAAAGCTGTTCTCGATTAATCCGAACCATTACCCTCTACGCCGGAGCCTAGCTAAGTAAGTACGCCCCGATTTGACTCCTTTTGCAAGGGGAAGGTTAACAGCAGTAACTCTTGCTAAATTACGGCGAACCTTTCGAGCAGTAGTTGTTTTTTGCCTTTTCCGCCCGGCCATTACCACAAGTCCGATAACGGCCCAAGCTAAGCTTGAAATCAAAAGCCCCTTCCACAACTTGCGCATGCCAAGTCTACTCCTTTCGTGACTTAGTATGCACAGTGGAGGGGCTAATCAGTCAGACCTAAACTGGCAGATATCGTCCCGCCTCCCAACACTAAATCCCCTTGGTAAAGAACTCCAGCCTGTCCGGGGGTGACCGCCCGTTGCGGCTCGTCAAAGATAACCCGCAAGGTGTCGTTAGCGATCATACTTATCCGAGCTGACACCACCGGGGAATTATAGCGAATTTTAATCCCGACAGGCAAAGTGGTACCTTGTTCCGGCGGGGGAATCGATAACCAGTTCAAGTCGATGAGGGTGCAACCGTCCGCAAAAACTTCAGCGCCGGTGCCGACAATCACCTCGTTTTTCTCTGGATCTAAGCGCACAACATAGTACGGCTCTGATCCGGAGATCCCTATCCCCCGTCGCTGTCCAACAGTATAAAAAGCTATTCCCTGGTGAGTTCCGAGAACTCGACCCTGAGTATCTACGATCTGACCCGGTTTTTGGGAACTAGGAGCGTAATCGCGTAAAAATCGGTGGTAATCGTTGTCAGGAATGAAACAAATTTCCTGACTTTCAGATTTATCAGCAACTTGCAGCCTTAATTTACGGGCGATTCGCCGCGTTTCCTCTTTGGTATAAGTGCCCAGCGGCATAAGGGTTTTGCTCAGCTGAACCTGGGTCATCGTATAGAGCACATAGCTTTGATCCTTGGTGGCATCAATTCCCTTTTTCAGCGTATAACGCTGCGTTTGTTCATCAAAACCGATCCGGCCGTAATGACCGGTAGCGATATAATCCATACCGAGTTCTTGGGCTTTATCGATTAAGGCCTCAAACTTGACCTTCCGATTGCAGACGATACAGGGATTTGGCGTTCGACCGTGCTGATATTCACCTGCAAACGTACGGACAACCTCATGCTCAAAGATATCTTGAAAGTTGAGGACGTAGTACGGCATCCCCAGTTGGTCACTGACCCGACGAGCATCTTCAACTGCGCTCAAAGAGCAACAGCCTCCCTCGTTATCCTCAGGCATCGGAAGACATTTTGGCCATAATTGCATAGTTGCACCGATACACTCGTATCCGGCCTCGATTAACAGCGCGGCAGCGACAGAACTGTCAACTCCACCGCTCATCGCCACCAAAACCTTTTTACCTTTGGGCATCGGTTCACCTCTGTTACGCTTGCTTCGTCTGCCGTTCTTTGAAGTTGGCAATCGCCTTATGCAATGCATCTGCCGCCAAGTTCGAACAGTGCATTTTGTTCGGCGGCAAACCTTCTAAAGCTTCAGCAACTGCAGCGTTGGTTATTTGTAAAGCCTCATCAATAGTTTTTCCAATAACCATTTCACATACCATATCGCTGGTTGCAATGGCTGCACCACAACCGAAAGTTTTAAATTTAACATCGGTGATCCGATCAGATTCATCAACTTTAATGTAGATCCGCATAATATCACCGCAGACCGGATTGCCCTCGGTTCCTACCCCGTCGGCATCGGTTATTTCGCCTACGTTACGCGGATTCATAAAATGCTCCATTACCTTTTCACTGTACATTGTCGATTACTCCTCTCTAGCTGGGGGAATACAAAGGTGACATCGCTCGTAGTTTTTCTACAATCGGCGGCAATACTTCTAGCAGGTAATTGATCTCCTCTTCGGTCGTCTCTCTTCCGAGAGTAAGCCGGAGTGAGCCATGGGCAATCTCGTGCGGAATCCCCATCGCCAACAGAACATGGGAAGCTTCTAACGACCCTGAAGTACAGGCTGACCCACTAGAAGCAGCAATGCCTTTCAGATCTAGATTTAGTAGCAACGATTCCCCTTCGATATACCGTATCGAGATATTGACATTATTGGGCAGCCGTTCGGTCGGATGGCCGTTGAGCCTGATCTCCGGAATCCGATCGCGCAACCCGATAATCAACTGTTCGCGCAAGGCAGTAATCCGCTCATTTATCTCCAGCCGCTCTTGATTAGCCAACTCTAGCGCCTTGGCCATCCCAACTATCCCGGCAATGTTCTCCGTACCTGCTCTCCGACCCCGCTCTTGCCCCCCGCCATGAATCAACGAATCCAGTTTGATTCCTTTACGCACATAAAGAAGGCCAACACCTTTGGGCCCATAAAATTTATGCGCTGAAAGGGTGAGCATGTCTACCCCAAGTTCAGAGACATTAAGATCCAATACTCCCCCGGCCTGAACCGCGTCGGTATGGAAACAAACTCCGGCCTCCCGACAGACTTTCGCCAACTCAGGAATCGGGTTGACCGTACCAACTTCGTTATTGGCATACATGATTGAGACAAGAATTGTCTCCGGACGTAATGCCTGTGCCAGCTCATCTGGGGAAACCATCCCGTAGTGATCCACCGGCAAGAGCGTTATTTCAAACCCTAGCTTGTCTAGGTATTTTACGGTATCTAAAACTGCATGGTGTTCAACGGCAGAGGTAATGATGTGATTCCCCTTATGTTTATTCGCCAACGCAAACCCTTTAATAGCCAAGTTGTCTGCTTCTGAACCGCTCCCGGTGAAAACAATTTCCCGGGCAGCACAGCCCAGTTGGGATGCGATTAGATCTCGAGCACGGTCAATTGCACTCCGATTTTCCCTGCCGAAAGCGTAAATACTTGAAGGATTGCCGAAATTTTCACTAAAATACGGCAGCATCTCGGTTAGTACTTCCGGTCGTACTGGGGTAGTAGCTGCATGGTCTAAATAAATCCGTTTCATCTCAAACACCCCTAATCTCCCTGTTTGGATACGTTCTGCTCCATCAAATCTTTTAGCGTTAAGGAGTCTAAAACCTCATCAATAGCGTCCCGCAACTTTTCCCAGACAATGATTGTATAGCAACCCTCCATTTTTTCACATCCTGCGCCCATTTTATCAACACAGTCCACTGGTACTAAAGGTCCCTCTAACGACCTCAGCACTTCACCAATGGTGATCTTATCGGGGGATTTAGTCAAGCGATATCCTCCTTGAGCGCCACGAATCGACTGAACCAGGCCGGACTTGCGTAAGCTGGCCATTAGCTGCTCTAAATACGCTTGACTGATATCCTGCCGGTCCGCAATCTCATTAAGCGGCGTCGTCTCTTTGCCGTAATGCAAAGCTAGATCAACCATGGCTTTAAGTCCATAGCGACCCTTAGTTGAAAGACGCAAAAGAAAACCCCCAAAAGCATTTCCGAGTACTTCTATCGGAATTGTTGTGTTTTCATCTTAACACCGTTGCCAATGGCTGTCAATTACTAACTCACAACAGATTTATTGTTTGCGCCGCTTGGCCAAATTTTGCTTTAAAGATAATTCAGCACCTTGATCGCTCAGGTTGTAGTATACCCTGTCCTTGAGTTCTTCGGGAAGATAGTCTTGGCATACCCACGCATTCGGGTAATCATGAGGATATTTGTACCCGACCCCATGACCAAGTTGTCGCGCCCCCCGGTAAGATGCGTCGCGTAAATGAAGGGGGACTCGATAAGCCGGATATTTGTTCACATCAGCAATGGCCTCATTAATACCTTGGTAGGCTCGGTTGCTTTTTGGAGCACATGCTAAATAGGTTACGGCTTGTCCCAAGATGATCCGAGCCTCCGGCATGCCAATTCGCTCAACTGCTTGAAACGCAGAAACTGCTAAAGCGAGCGCCTGCGGATCAGCATTTCCGACATCTTCGGAGGCTGAAATGATAATTCTGCGGGCGATGAATTTGGGATCTTCCCCGGCAACGAGCATTCTGGCCAACCAATACAAGGCGGCATCAGGATCAGAGCCTCTGATGCTTTTGATTAATGCTGAGGCCACATCATAATGATTATCGCCCTTTTTATCGTATTTAAGAGCAGGCTTTTGGATACTTTCTTGGGCCACGCTCAGATCGATTAAACGAATACCGTTTTGGTTAGGGGGAGTAGTTAAAACAGCTAGTTCTAAGGCGTTGAGTAGAACTCTAGCATCGCTGCCGGCCGAGTCTATCAGAAACTCCAGCGCCTCCGGTGTGACCTGGGGTTGGTAGGGTGCCAGGCCTCTAGGATCATGCAAGGCCCGGTCAGCAATCCGGGCCAATTCTTCAGAACCCAAAGGGTTCAGCTGGAAAATTCGCGACCGTGAAAGCAAGGCCCCGTTGACTTCAAAATATGGGTTTTCGGTTGTCGCACCGATCAGTATGATTACCCCATCCTCAACCGCTTTTAAAAGGACATCTTGCTGCGCTTTATTGAAGCGGTGAATCTCATCGATGAACAATACGGTGCGCGTACCATACAGGTCGCGAGCTTCTTTGGCATTTGTGATTACTGTCCGGACATCCGCTACTCCCGAAGCTACCGCGTTCAATCGTTCGAATCTGGAATTGGTTGAGGCAGCGATAATCTCCGCGAGGGTCGTTTTACCGGTTCCCGGTGGCCCGTAAAAGATCAGCGAAGCTAGTCGATCAGCCTCGATCATCCGGCGCAGCATCCGCCCGGGCCCAACCAAGTGTTCCTGCCCCACAAACTCCTGAAGATTTTTCGGACGTAACCTCGCCGCCAATGGTAAAGATTGTTCCGATATACTGCTTTCAAAAAGATTCACTACCAATCCCCCACTTAAGCCTCGGCGATGAGCTGTTTGACTATCTCAGCAGCCATTGTTAGTCCAAAGGTCCCCGGAACAAAAGCCATGCTTGCCGGGGTCCTGCCGACAGCCTTGGTCTCGGGCGGAGATTCAGGGGAAAATACAGTTAATACCCCCGAACTAATCCCGGCCTCCCGCAAACTGCGGCGCATCACTTTCGCCAAAGCACACCCATAAGTCTTACTGATATCAGCGACCCGAACTAAGGTTGGATCTAGTTTGTTCCCTGCCCCCATACTGCTAATAACCGGCATGGCTTGTGCCCGGCTATTTTTGATCAACAATACTTTTGCCGACACATCATCGATGGCATCGGCTACGTAATCCCAGCAGCCGTCTAAGACTTGTTCGATCGTATCCGATCCGATCTTAACTGGCAGCGTTTCGACGACCAGTCCGGGGTTAATGTCCAATAAACGCGCCGCCATTACTTCCGTTTTTACTCGGCCCACGGTTGAAGTCAAGGCAGGCAACTGCCTGTTGATATTCGTAAGATCAACGGTGTCAAAATCAACTAGTCTAAGTCGGCCGACCCCGCTCCTAGCTAAAGATTCCGCCACATACGAACCTACTCCACCTAGACCACAAACAATAACTGCTGCGCTCTGCAAAATCGCTAGGCCCGATTCTCCAATAAGCATTTTTGTTCTAGCAAACTGTTGTTTCATGCTACTATCCTTTTGTTAATCGTCAAAGATCTCCTGCCTGAGAAAAGATTGTTTGCGAGCCCTCAAAAAAGTCTGCCCGACAGGGAGCATAAAAAAAACCGCTGACAATGATATTGTCAACAGTCTTACCTTCAGCCCCACAAATGCCGCTAAATTGCTGAGTCGTTGCTGAACCTGCTAACCAGGTGGGTGCCCTCCTGACCGCTTCGTGAGTCCATCCGAAATGGCTTTCAGTCCACAATCAGAGGCCGGGCTCCCGTGCGTTGTGTGTTGGTTCACAACACATGTCAGCTTAACCACGCACATCGTAGGGCCGCATTAATATCTATTTCTTTCACCCACATCATATCACAGTCGCTACAGAAGTTTCAAGCCACGCTATGTGGATATTTTCCCCACTTCTGCTAGTTTTACTCTTCGACTTCTACCACTAGTCCAAGTTCCTCAAGCTGTTTTTCCGAAACTTGTGAAGGTGCCTTACTCATTAAATCCATGGCACTTTGCGTTTTCGGAAAAGCAATTACCTCGCGGATTGACTCTGATTTGCTCCAGAGCATCACTAAGCGGTCCAAGCCAAAAGCTATTCCACCGTGCGGGGGAGCTCCGTAACTAAGGGCTTCAAGTAAGAAGCCGAACTTATCCGCGACCTCCTCCTGGCTTAAACCAAGGGCCGCAAAGATCTGTTCTTGGACCGACTGTTGGTGAATTCTGATGCTGCCACCACCGAGTTCGATACCGTTTAAAACGAGATCATAGGCCTTGGCCTTTACTCCGACAGGGTTTGCGGTTACAAACTGCAAATCCTCGTCTCGCGGAGAGGTAAAGGGGTGGTGAATAGCCACATATTTCTGGTCTTCTTCGGAGTACTCGAACATCGGAAAATCCGTAATCCAGACATATTTGTCTGGTGTCTGATCTGTAATCAAGCCGGTGCGCCTGGCCAGCTCCAGCCGGAGATTGCCTAAAGCTGCAGCTACTACTGGTGGTTTATCGGCGACAAAGAGCAGCAAGTCACCAGGGACCGCTTCGGCAGCTGCAAGCAATTGGTTCAGTTCTTCTTCGCTAAAGAATTTGGCAATCGGCGACTTAACCTCATCTTCGGTTACGACAATCCAAGCTAGTCCTTTGGCCCCAAATTGAGCCACATACTCCGTTAGGCTATCGATCTCCCGGCGACTAAAGGTGGCACAACCTTTGGCATTAATCCCTTTGACTTTGCCACCCGATTTGGCAACTGAGCTAAAGACTTTGAACCCGCTATCGGCAACCAAGTCAGTGAAATCAATTAACTCCAGCCCAAAGCGTAGATCGGGACGATCAGACCCGAAACGTTCCATCGCCTCGGTCCAGGTTAACCGGGGAAACGGGATGGCTAGCGGTGTACCGAAGACTCGTTCATGGATATAGGAGAACATACCCTCAGCCAAATCCTGAACATCTTGCGGGCTGACAAAGGACATCTCGATATCGATCTGGGTGAATTCCGGCTGGCGGTCTGCCCGTAGATCCTCATCACGGAAACACTTGACGATTTGAAAGTAGCGTTCAAATCCAGAAACCATCAGTAGTTGCTTAAATAGCTGCGGTGACTGAGGTAAAGCATAGAAACTGCCTGGATGCACCCGGCTGGGAACCAGATAATCTCGTGCTCCTTCCGGCGTACTGCGGGTCAAAAAGGGTGTTTCAATCTCTAAGAAACCTTGCCCATCCAAATAATCACGAACTGCCTTAACAAGCTGATGCCGAAAAATGATTTTACTCTGAAGTTCTGGCCTACGCAGGTCCAGATACCTGTATTTCAGGCGGAGAGCCTCATCCACATCTCGGTAGTCGGCAATAGCAAAAGGCGGTGTCTGGGACGTGTTAAGAACCTGAAGCTCTGAAACATAAACCTCAACTTCACCGGTGGCTAGATTGGGGTTAGTTGCCCCCTCCGGGCGGCGCTGCACCGTACCGGAGACACTAATTACATATTCGGACCGCAACCGTTCAGCCTCAGCAAAAACAGCCGGGTTATCCGGATTAAAAACGACCTGAACCAAACCTGTCCGGTCGCGGAGGTCAATAAAGATTACCCCACCATGATCCCGACGCCGATGGACCCATCCGGTTAATACGACCTGGGAACCCACAAAATCCGTAGTTACTTTGCCACAAGCAATGCGATCAGTACCAGGATGACCTAGTTTCATTTAACTTCCTCCTTGTTTGCATCGAAACCTAGCTTTTCTACAATCCAGTCGGCAAGATTGGGCAAGGCGATTACAATATCCTCCCCGCCATCCATCTGTTTCAACTGGACCTGGCCGGCAGCTAATTCGGCCTCTCCTAGAACAGCAACGTAACGGGCCTTAATCTTATCAGCGTATTTCAGCTGAGCCTTTAAGCTACGGCCCATCAGATCGGTCACAACGTGAACCCCTGCATTTCGTAGGTCGTACATGGCTGCGAAGGCTTTCTCCAGAGCCTCATCCCCAATAGCAGCTATGTACAGATCCGGACCGCTCTCAGATGGCAAATAGCACCCGTTCTTTTCGAGGGTAAGCAAAAGGCGTTCGATCCCCATGCCAAAACCGACTCCAGGAGTATCCGATCCGCCAACTGTTTTAATCAAATTATCATATCGCCCGCCGCCACAGACTGTACTTTGAGCGCCCAGACCAGAATAGACAATTTCAAAGACGGTCCGGGTATAATAATCAAGTCCGCGGACTATCTTAGGGTCCACCTCATACTTTACATCAGCAGCCCTCAGATAATCCAATACCCTGCCAAAATGGTCGAGACAGCCTAGGCAGAGATGTTGGGTGATCGTCGGAGCATTGGCTACAATTGTTTGGCAGGTATCCTGCTTACAGTCGAGCACACGCAGAGGGTTGCGCGTCAACCGATTGCGGCAATCCGCACAAAGGTCAGCGGAGGCCGGGGTCAAATAGTCAATTAAGGCTTGGCGATAACTCTGGCGACAGGTTGGACAGCCAATATTGTTGAGTTTCACCGTCAAGTCGGCTAACCCTAAGCGGGAAAAAAGATCAAGAGCTAAAATAATTACTTCGGCATCGGCAATCGGCTGAGGGCTGCCAAAGATTTCTACACCAAATTGATGATGCTGGCGATACCTCCCGGCCTGCGGCCTTTCATAACGAAAGATCGGGCCAATATAGTAAAACTTGGTTGGCTGCGGTCGAGCAACGTAACTATGCTCGATAAAAGCCCGCGCAGCACCGGCTGTGCCTTCCGGCCGCAGAGTTAGGCTGCGCTCTCCTTTGTCTTCAAAGGTGTACATCTCTTTCTCCACGACATCCGTCGTCGTACCGATCCCGCGCTGGAAAAGTTCGGTATGCTCAAATAGCGGCGTGCGAATTTCCTGAAACCCGTATTGAAAGGCTACTTTCCGCATCATTTCCTCAACATAATGCCATTTTTCGACTTCCCCTGGCAAAATGTCCTGGGTTCCCTTTGGGACCTGAATCCTCACTGCCATCGCTCCTTGGTTCTGTTGAATATCTTCTGCTCGGTAACTTGGAATAAATACGACAGGAAGTGGCAGACTCCTGCCACTTCCCATGAATCACATCGTAGTTTGGTCGGTTACTCAGCCTCTGAAGTCGAAACCTCGTCAGCTGCAGCAGACTCCTCTGCTTGTTTGCCCTGTTCAGCTTTTTCGGCCTCTTCGACTTCCTTGACCGCAGCCTCAGCGGCTTCTCTCTGGATTCTTTCCAGTACTGCCATCTCCTCTTTGGCTAAGTCTTCTTCGCCCATCTGGGTAAAGATAGTATATAAGGAGTAGTGTAGGTAGAAATTATCCGGATCTAACTCACTGGACTTCTGGAAAGCAGCTACTGCTGCCTCAGTCTTCTCCTTCTCCTGGTAGAGTGTACCGACAACAAAGTACAGGCTAGCATCGGTCTTTACTAGCTCAGCTGCTTTCTCATAATTTTCAAGAGCCTTGTCGGTGTTTCCGGTTCCCTCATATAGCTCACCAAGATTCGCATAGAGGTATCCATTATCCGGCTCTTGAGCAACTGCCTGGGTAAACAAGTCTATCGCCTTATCGGCCTGACCGTCCAATTTAGCATTATAGGCAGAAAGTTTGATGTCGTTGATGACAATTTTCGCGTTATTCTTAGCTTCAGTATACCAAGCCATGAGGTTAGCATTTTGCTTGCTCTGTCTCAGTTGAGCAGCGATATCTGCTTTGGCTTCTTCAAACTCCTCACCAGAAGCCTCTTTTCGCTCAACAACTTTGATCAGATGGTAGCCAAACTGAGTTTTTACCGGTTCGCTGACCTCACCAACCTTCAAAGCAAAAGCTGCCTCTTCGAATTCAGGTACAGTCTGGCCACGGGAAATAAAGTCTAGGTTACCACCGGCATCTTTCGACCCCGGATCCTCAGAGTGTTGTTTAGCCAAGGTTGCGAAATCGGCTCCCTGGTCAAGCTGTGCTTTAAGGTCCTTGATTTTAGCTTCGGCCGCCGCATCTGCTTCGGAATCTCCGGTTGTCGCAATCAGGATGTGGAGTGCGCGAACTTGTTCAAAGGCCTTAGCAATCTCCTCATCACTGACCTCACCGTCACCAGCAACCTGCAGCAAGAAATTCTGGATCTGAAGCTGTTCTCTGATCCGCTCTGTGAACTCTCGCAGCGATACATTCTGGCTTTTTAGCAGATTGTCAAATGATTCCTTACCACCCACTTGTTCGGTAAAGTCGGCAATCACTTCATCGATCTGCTCTTGTTCGACTGTAACCTTTGACTTTTTGGCAGCAGCGAGAATGAGCTTTTCATCGATCATCTGCCGCAAAAGTTGCGCACCTACCAGCTCAATCTGACCTAGTGGCAAAGAGCCGTTTTGGGCCTCTAACTGAGTTACATACTGGATCAGAGTATTTCGGAAAGTAAGCTGGTCGATGACCTCACCATTGACAGTAGCCAAGACGCTTGCCTGGGCTGAACCACCAGCAAATCCTCCAGGTAAACCCAAATACAGCAAACCAGCCGCAAAAGCAATCACAACTACAATTGCGATGGGCTTCATGCTTTTACGCATTTTCGTCATAAGCATCAATATCTCTCCCCCTAACGGATTAGTGAAAAACTAAGGGACTAAGTAATTGTAACGCAGCATTTTCGAATAGTCAAATGAAGACAATCCCAGGTAAATCCATTATTGAGCCTAGAAAAAACTCTGCAAGACCTCTTTTTCCGCCATAATGGTAGTTGGGCTGCCATGTCCGGGGAAGACTGTAGTATTACCTGGTAACTGTGCCAATAACTTTTCTACCGAGCTATACAACTGCTCAGGGTCACCACCGGGCAAGTCAGTTCTACCAATGGAGCCCTTAAAAAGAGTATCGCCACTAATAAGCCAGCCTAAACCTTCATTATATAAACAGATTCCCCCTTGGGTATGCCCAGGAGTATGAATGACTGTAAATTCATGGCCAGCCAGGCAAACTAACTGCCCATCCTGTAACTTTTCATCAACCCGCAGGGCAAAACTATGCGGACCAATCCAGCAGGAAAGGTTTAAGCTCTCATCGGCGGCCATCTCAGCATCAGCCTGGTGAATATAGACCTTTGCCTGGGTCAACGTTCTTAATTCATCCGCAGCCGCGATATGGTCAGCATGGCCATGGGTGAGAATAATCTTATCGACCCGGCATTTATGTTCTTCGATGTTCGCTAAAATAGCAGCAGCATCAGCACCTGGATCGATGACTGCCCCCGACAAGTTATCAGGATCGACGAGCAGATAGGAGTTGGTTCCCAACTCTCCTACTACCATTGGTACAATTTTCACCATGGACTAACCTCCTAAAACCTCCGTCGTGAATCAAGCAGCAAAGTGACAGGGCCATCATTAACCAAATGAACTTGCATATTAGCGCCGAACTCACCTTCAGCTACAGTAAATCCGGCTGCTCGTAAGCCATCCGCAAAGCGGCGGCAAAACTCGGCCGCTTGCTCGGGCGGTGCCGAATCAGTAAAACTCGGGCGGCGCCCACGACGGCAATCACCCAACAAAGTAAACTGTGAGACCACAAGCATCTCGGCTCCGGCTTGGATCGGGTCAAGGTTAAACCGACCTTGCTCGTCGGGAAAAATCCGCAACCCCGTCGTCTTAGCCAGTAGATATTCTAAGTCTTCATCCGTATCTCCAGCTTCAATGCCCAGCAAAATGAGAAAACCGGGGCCAATTTCCCCGATTACAACACCATCAACTCTTACATGAGCTTCTGTGACCCGTTGCAAAACAGCACGCATGTATGGTTTACCCCTTTCTAGCTAGGATTGGCCCGATAAACATGAACAACCCCATGTACACCGGAGATCACTTCGATCACGCGGTCCATATGGTCAACATCGTGAATCGTCACCGTAAGGTTAATGACCGCCAGGTGGTTTCGCGCCGTCCTAGCATTGATCGCATCGATGTTTGTCCCCGTTTCAGAGACGGCATCAACAATATTTGCCAGGAGCTGTTTACGATCGATAGCATGTACCTCAAGGTCTACCGGGTATGCGCCGGCACCCTGGTTATTCCAAAACACCCCGATCTGGCGTTCTTCGTCTGCAGCCAATTGTCGGATATTCGGACAATCTGTCCGGTGAACGGAGACACCACGGCCTCTGGTAATGTACCCGACTATCGGGTCGCCGGGTACTGGGTTGCAACACCTAGCCATCCGCACCAGGGGATTATCGATGCCTTTTACTCCAATGCCAAGCTTTGTTGAAGTTTTTCCAGCAGTCTTTTTAGCCTGCCTTTTCCGTCTGATCTCTTGCTGTTTCTGTCGCCACTCCCGCTCCCCCACCAGTTTGGATAATACTTGGTTGGCGGTTACCTTTCCATAACCGATGTTGGCCAAGAGATCGTCGAAACTAGCAAAACCATAGCGATTGGCTACTTCCTGAATATTAGGCTCTTTGAGATACTCGGAAAGAACGAACTCATACTTGGCTGCGCCCTTCTCTAAAATTTCGCGGCCCTTAACCATCATGCTTTCGCGATTTTGCTCTTTGATCCAGGCGCGGATCTTCGACCTGGCTCGCGAGGTCTTGACGATATTTAACCAGTCACGGCTCGGGCGTGCGGTTTTCGAAGTTAAAATCTCGACAAACTCTCCATTATTTAATTGATAGTCAATCGGCACAATCCGCCCATTAACCTTGGCACCTACTATTCGGTTGCCGATGTCGGTATGAATACTGTAAGCAAAATCCACCGGGGTAGAGCCTTTCGGCAGTGTCTTAACATCACCCTTGGGAGTAAAGACAAAGACCTCATCCTCGAACAAGTCAATCCGTAAGGTCTCCATGAAATCATCAAGATCTTTGGTCTCTTTCTGCCACTCCAAGAGCTGCCTTAGCCAGGTTAACTTATTCTCAAACTCACCGTTTTTCGAGCCGGTACCCTCTTTGTACTTCCAATGCGCAGCAATTCCATACTCGGCTGTGCGGTGCATCTCCCAGGTTCTGATCTGGACTTCAAAAGACCGCCCTTTTTCACCCACTACTGTTGTATGGAGAGATTGATACATGTTAGATTTGGGCATTGCAACATAATCCTTGAACCGACCAGGAATCGGTTTCCAAAGCACATGAACGATGCCTAATACCGCATAACAGTCTCGAACGGTATCCACTAACACCCTGATACCGATGAGATCAAAAATTTCCTCGAACTCTTTGCCCTGGTTTTGCATTTTGTTGTAAATGCTGTAGAAATGCTTGGGACGACCTTCGATCTGGTAGTGAATACCGAGCTCGTCCAGCTTAGCCTTGATCCTGTTGATGGCGTCTTGAATAAAATCCTCCCGCTCCTGCAGTTTTTCGGCAACCATCTCAACTAACTTGTAGTACTCTTCAGGCTCCAAGAAGCGAAAAGCTAAATCTTCTAACTCCCATTTGATCCGCCACATGCCTAAACGGTGCGCGATAGGTGAATAGATTTCCAAGGTTTCGCGGGAAATTTTATGTTGGCGTTCCGGTGGTAACGCCTTAAGCGTTCGCATATTGTGTAACCGGTCAGCCAGTTTGATGATAATGACCCGGAGGTCCTTGGCCATGGCTAACAGCATCTTACGTAAACTCTCAGCCTGCCGTTCCTCCTTAGAAAGGGTCGGAATCTTACCTAACTTTGTTACACCATCGACTAATAATGCTACGAGCGGACCAAATTCTCGCTCGATCTCTTTCTGGCTAACGTCAGTATCTTCGATCACGTCATGAAGTAAACCGGCTACAATCGTGTCCAGATCCATCTCCTGTTCTGCTAAGAGCATAGCAACTCCTAGGGGATGGTCGATATACGGCTCACCGGAATCACGTTGCTGACCCTGATGCGCAGCAGCGGCAAATTCATAGGCATGCCGGATTACCTCAAAATCCATCTCCGGATTGTATAATTTTATAGCATCAACTAGGTTTTCAATGGTAACTTGGCTCACCGGAAAAACTCCCAGTTAACAAATTAATCTTCGTCGTACTGCACCAAAGAAACAACTCGGGCATTGTTTAATTTTTTACGCCCATTTAACGGTGTTAACTCAACCACAAAACCATACCCGACAATTTCAGCCCCCAGCTTGGTAACGAGCTCCGAAGTAGCCCCTACAGTACCGCCGGTTGCCAATAGGTCGTCAACAATCAAGACTCTCTGTCCCGGCTCTAAGGCATCTGTATGGATCTCTAGTGCGTCGGTGCCATATTCCAAACTATACTCGACCCGGACACAGTCAGCCGGAAGTTTTCCCGGCTTACGGACAAGAACAAAGCCTGTCCCCATTTTATATGCCAAGGGGGCACCCAAAATAAAACCACGGGATTCTACTCCGACAATCATATCCGGCTTTAAATCAGCAAAATGCTCTGCTAACTGATCAACTACGCTTTTGAGTGCTTCGCCTTCTTTGAATAGGGTAGTAACATCCTTAAAACTGATGCCAGGTTTGGGGAAATCAGGAATTTCCCTGATAAACGAGCGTAAGTTCATTCTTTCTCCTCCATCCTAATCAACTGGTTGTATCGGATATATTGGTTTATTGATCATGGCTAGCATATCTTGACTAGACGTTGTTAACGCCCATTGTTGAAATCCTTCAAAGGCCTCTTTTTCGATAATACCTTCATTATACCTAACAGACTCTGCTAAGTCTAGCTTGGCTGCGGGCCGAGGGGCAACGTAAATAACCCGACCAGCCCCCGTTTTTTCGCGCCAGAGCAATTTGAGTTCATAGAGGACTCCTAAAGCAGCTGAAACTGTTTCCGGAGTTGGCCGGATAAAGTCGGCCCCACTCTGATCCAAGAAGGCCAGCATCGCCTCTGCCAATTCCCCGTTGGTAAGGTTAACCTCCCCCTCTAGGCCGGCAGTTCTGGTCAAAACTCGATACAGAGCTGCTAGCATTTGACGATCCGGTGCTTTGGAGCGCAGAATAAACCGGTTTATCTGAACATCCTGCTGATTATAGAGCAGATGAATCCAGGCGGCCTCTCCGTCACGGCCTGCCCTGCCGCTTTGCTGGTTAAAATCGGTGATATTGAAGGTCAAATGATAATGTATAACATGGCGGATATCCGGAATATCCACACCCTCGCCAAAGGCGCTAGTGGATACAACTGCGCGCAAATCCCCATTGGCGAAAAATTCTTCGACCATTTTGCGCTGCGAGTTAGCCAAACCACCATGATAAAAGGCGATTCGGTCTTTAAAATGTTTGAGTGTTTTGCGCAAATCACGCGCGAGGCTGGCAGCACCTTCTCGGCTGTTTACGTAGATAACCACTTTTTCTCCGCGGGCGACCAGATCAACCAGATAATCGAATTTGGCCTGGTCATCAAGGCCACGCCGGTCAATCACGCTCAAGTTTGAACGCAGATGAGGATCGATTATCACCTGGTCAATACTGAGTGCGTTCCGAATCGCAGCCGCAACCGCATCATCCGCAGTAGCCGTTACCGCCAAAGTCAAAGGGAGACCAAGTTGCTGATGTAATTTATCCAAGTTGCGGTAAGCCGGTCTGGCAGCGCCGATTTTGCCGATGTGATGGCTCTCATCGACAACAAATAGTCCTAACCGATCCTTAATTCCAGGGTGGTTAACCAAATTACATTGCACAAATTCCGGGGTCGCCAAGATTACCTCGGCCTCCCCCAAATACAATGCTGAAAACAGTTCTTCGCGTTCGCGAGTCGTCAAAGTACCAGTGGCCTTGTAGATCTTGACCCCTAATTGCCCTAATTTTGCCTGCATCGAACGGTACTGGTCATTTACCAGGGCACGTAAAGGATAAATAATTATCGTTGCCTTCTGTTCTCGCAGGGCTAGATAGGCGGCCATCGATTGAAAAACAGCAGATTTTCCCCGGCCGGTACCCATAATCAACAAAGTGCTTTTGGACTGTTTTAGGGCTTGTAGCGCTTCTAGTTGTTTTGGCCGGTAGTCATTGCTGCCCACAACAGCCTCTTTAATTGTCGCTATTAGCTCCTGGTCGTCCGCATCTGCCAGTTGATCGCGAAAATTCCGGTTTTCCAGCCAAGCAAGGTACTCCTCGGTGCCGCCTTTTTTTTGTAGGAACAGGTTTGCCCCAAGAGAATGTCCCGGTGTCTGGCCTGTAACATCAGACACAGACGCCTCATATTCAACCCCTGAGTCTATAAGCGGGGCTAAATGTCTGGCAAGCTCCCGCTTGAGGTATCCCACTTGTTGACCTTCATTGGTAAACAGGGCGATGGCATTCGGGTCGTGAGGGTTCTGGGGTTCCCTAGCTAGGCTAAGTCGCTCCCCTCGGTTGAGGATGGCCAAGGTCGACTGACGACCCTCAAAAGTTACCCCTACCGCCTTCGTATAAAATTCCTCAGCCTCCCCGATATTGCTATACAGATCAGTCGCAGCTGCAGCCTCACCCATGAATAATCGGTCTATCGGGGAAACCTGTTCTTCCCTGATCCGCAAGGCTTTCACCTGAAGCTGGAGGGTCTTGTGATCACGCCACTCGTTAATCTCCGGAACAAAGGCAATATCTATTAGCCCACAATACTTGTCCAAAATGTCTGCCCAGTCCCCCAAGCCAAAACCAATGGCTTCAATAACCCGGCCATCTCGTTCGACCTCGAGTTTTAAGTGGCTTTGATCCTTACCTACTCTCCGGGCAGATACAATTTCAAGATCAGTCGCTGCAAATAGTGGTCGCGGATTTTCGCAACCAAAAGGCTCGAGGCGCTCCAAGTCCTGTACCACCTGTTTAGAGAGTGATAATAAGTCGGTGGTTAGATCGATTTCGACGGTAGGCACGAGATCAGCTTCGGAAATCATCCCATCCAAGACCGAGCAAAGATGGCGCCGAAAGTCCTCGATTTTGTCGGTTTCGATCGTCAGCCCGGCCGCACCGCTGTGCCCACCGAATCCCAAGAGATAGTCCGAGCACTGGCTTAAAGCCTCAAAAATATTGACCCCCGGCACACTGCGACAGGAGCCATGCCCCTCTGTCCCCACCAAAGAGATAACAACCGTGGGCAGGCAGTACTCCTCGACTAAGCGTGAAGCCACAATCCCGACAACCCCGCTATGCCAATCCTCACCCGCAACCACAATCGCTTTATCACCTGGTTGTAAGGTGCGCTCTGCCTCCAGACGGGCCTGCTCCAAAATCTCATCTTCTAGCTGCTGTCTTTCTGTATTGAGCCTCGATAGCTCCGCGGCAATTGCTGCACCTTCCACCTGATCGGTCGCCTGTAATAAATTTAAGGCGAGATCAGCGCGGCCAAGTCGTCCCGCTGCGTTAATTCGTGGTGCCAGATTAAAACTCACAATACCCGCGGAAACCTGATCCGGAGTACGACCAGCCTCAGAGATCAATGCCAATAGACCTGGGAGCCTTGATTGAGGTAATTCGGCTAGGCCTTTGGCGACTACAGTCCTGTTTTCATCGATCAATGGCACTATATCGGCCACGGTTCCCAGCATTGGAACCGCATAAGATACCGGAAATGGTTTATCCGGGCAGGCTGTGGCCCAGAAAGCGCGCGCGACCTGAAAAGCTACACCTACCCCAGCAAGCTCGGCAAAAGGATACCGACTCGTAGACAACTTAGGGTTAATAACCGCAACGGCTTTTGGCGCATCGGCTCCGGGGGTATGGTGGTCGGTGACAATTACATCAAGACCCAGGCTAGTGGCGAGCTCAATCTCTTCATGTGCTGTGATTCCACAGTCAACTGTAATCAGCACTCGGTATCTCTGAGCTAATTTGCTGACAGCTTCGGCATTCAGCCCATACCCCTCTACCAGACGATTGGGGATATAGTAGTCAACAGAAATACCCGCTGCTTTAAGCACTGACAATAACGTGAACGTACTGGTAATACCATCACAATCATAATCGCCGTAAACTACAACCGGCTCATTATTAGCTTTGGCAGTCAGTAAACGTTCAACAGCCGGCAGGATATCAGGCAAAGCGAATGGATCATGCAGTTCGCCCCTCCTGGCATCGAGGAATGACTGTATAGACTCGGCGCTCTGAAAACCGCGCCGATATAAGAGCTCCACCACCTGAGGAGAAACCCCGACTGATTTCGCCAAATCGGAAACAATGGTATTCGGAATTGGTTCAGGCAATAACCATCTTGAATTTAGTGCTAGATCGGAAAAGTAAGCCATAACATGGGTAAATTCAAGGTTTACCAGTAGTAATCCTCTTAATAAAAGAAGCGAGACATTGTCTCGCTCCTGATGCTTACTATGGATTATCGTCTATTTCGCCGTTAATGCTACATCAATCTCAAAGATACCGGCCGGAGTTTGTATTGGTATTCCTAAAAGCACACTTTGAAAACTAGAAGTGAGAACCCCACTACCGGTAAACAAGGATGGCGGGCTCAAATCAAGCTTGTATCCATGGTTGCTTAGCTCAATAGCTGCTTGGCCACTAATAATATTACACAACTCGCTCAACGCGCTCTTAGCCATCTCACTCAGAGCACCATCTTCAAAGCTATTTAAGCCGGTCATACATGAAGAGATTTTAGCAGCTGTTTCTAAGGGAAAGCTGTAATAAACTACACCACTTAAATTACCAACGATCCCTATGTGAACGTTCACATCATACAATCTAATAGGTGATGTGCGTAACGCTATCTTATCTTTGAGAACTACTACATCAACGTTGCAGAACTGTTTAAAAACGCGTGTCGATGCAGCCAAAAATGCATTAACCGTTTCTGCGTTCACTCGTACGCCTCCTTTTATCTTTTTTGATGTTTCCACAAAAAGGGGGAATTACCTGCTAGTAATATTCGCGAAAGAAATTATTTTATTTACCGCTGCCAAAGAATCGGACTCTGGAATAGCAATTAAGTAAGAGCTGTTTGTGGGTATGATTATGCACTTAGCAACGGTATCATCTAATGCCATCAGAATTGCTGGGAGATAATCCAGGCGCTCTTTGGGAATCTCTACACCCAAATCTAAAATGGTCCAACCTGGTTCGATAGCAGCATTAGGGTACTCTGTATCCACTGTATACCAATAATCTTTATCTACCAACAGGGTAACTTGATCCTCATTAACTATTAGGGCATAGAAGCCGGCACAATCCGCTAAGCCATTACGGACTCTGTCGAGATCTTCAAGATCGAGAATTACCAGGGTAACTGAGTCCAACAGCTTTGGGCTTGTCCCCCTAATTAGCTCAGCTAATTGCTGATCTTGCTCTGTGCCCTTGGACCTTAACCCCAGGGAGGTTGCGGTTTTAGCTAGCTCTAGTTCGGATTGGGCGTTTTCTAAGTCTGCCAACAAAGAGTTGTTTTGACTTTTTAAATTCTTGATAATAAAGCCTTGCTTAACACTCTTGAATAGGCCCAACAGACCAACGATTGTAGCTCCCAATGCGGTTGCAAGTAAAATAACGTAAACAAGTGAAGTTTCAAAATGCCAAGTAAGAAAGGTTATCGGCACTGAAATCGCATTTTGAACAGCAAATACTGCAACCAGTAAGGAAAAGAGAATCACCAAAATCATCAGCGCCTGCATCAGTATCACTCCTTTCTAGTAGACAGCTGGAATAATAATGAACAACATCACTAAACCAACAATAAACTCCATAACGATTCCGCCCATAGAGCCGAATAAGGCACCCACTCCGGCTCGGAGAGCATCATGCAAATCCTTTTGCGTTAGCTCAAGTAAAACAGCTCCGGTAAAAGAACCGAGCAACATGCCAATTGGGCCGGCGATTACTAAGCCAATAACAGCCCCAGCTAAGGCACCAAAGACTCCTCGCCGGGTCGCACCGGCCAGCTTAGCCCCGACCAACGAAATCAAGTATCCGGCAACTTGAGCGATCAATGCTAACAGGGTTAAAACTATCATAGCCTTTGTATCGATTAGCGTAAAGTCCGTAAAAAAAGCAAAAACAAGGCTCGACAGCCAAATCACAAGTAAACCGGGTACACTAGGCAGGATTGTCCCGATCAAACCGACTAGGCACAAGATAATTAAAACTATTTTAGCGGTAACTACTGCCACAATTTCACTCCTCAGTAAGCTCTGCTGACAGTTGTTTCTCCAAAGTCCACCTACGGCCGATACGAGAGATAATAAACCGACCGGAAGCAGCTCTGATCTTGTACTTGGCCTCACGGAAGTTTATCTGGAGCTCGTCCTGTATCTCCAGAATATCAATAAGCTCACCATGGCGAACTAAAAATACCGGAGACAAACCGTCAAAACCAAGGCCGACCGCGTCCAACTGTTCACTAATGGCAATCCCAGGTTCATCAAATGGCACCGGACGTTGCGGCAATCTGGTCTTAGAGCCCCCAGCGTGCTTGGCAAATTTTGCTGCCTGCCTGCCAAGTTTAGGCTCAGGTTTAACGGGGCTCCACTTTCTATTTCTGTCTAGCGCCTCCTGCAGCTTATTTAGTTCAGGGCGGCCAAGCTTCATAAACTAATTCACCTCAGGAATAACAATTACACCTAATCCACGGTCAATTTTGACTTCAAGTAACCCCCCCATGCTCTGGTTGCTTACGCCCACGGTTGACCCGAAGTTTAAGCAAAATCTATTCAATGGATATTTGGCTCCTGAAATTGAAAGACCTTCTAGACAATTGCTTAAAGCAATGATACTGAAAACTCTATCCGGTGGCAACTTGGCTGAAAACTCCGGTGATGTTTCAGAGAGATAATAAAGCCTCCCAAAAGCTGTTACCCAGGTTAATGTAACCTGGGTAGCATATTTACCAAGTAAGAACAGGTTTGCCAAACTATGATCTAATCGATCGCCAAGACCTGAAACAACAACTACTTCTTTGACCCCGGATTTAACGGCTAACTGCAAAGCCAATTCGGTATCCGTCGCATCTTTTTGAACAGGATACCGTTGGATCACTGTCCCGGAAGCTGTCAGCTTGCTAATTATTTCGCCTTCAAGCGAGTCAAAATCACCAAGCAGCAGGTCTAAGCGAATTCCCTCAGCCAGCGCATGCCTGGCCCCACCATCAATGCCAACTATAACCTCAGCCCAGCTAGCCAGGTGCGATAGTTGGTCCGCGGACAACCGCGCTCCATCTGCCAATAGCAGCGCTTTTTTATTGTGCCAGGTCTGAAAAGCCACGTTTTTGCAATTGCCTCCATAACCAAATTGAGATGGTTGCCGACAGAAATGCCTCAGGTATCAAAAAGGAGCCGTTATACACTATTGAGTATATCCACACATTGGCTCCTTCCGGAGCGTATTGCCCGAAAAAAACAACACCACTCAAAATATGAGCCAGATACCGCAGGCAATAAGCAAACGTTATACTCAGAACTTTTCTATCAGCCCACATCCCAGCTAGGCCAAGCGCCATAAAAGGTATTGGGTAATCCAGCAAAAACTGAATGGGGTGAATCACATACGAGTCTAATAAGACTTCAACGATGCCAAAGACACCCCCAACCAACACCCCTACTTTTGGTCCATATAACAAAGCCATCACAATGATTGGAACTGATTGCAAAGATACCGAACCGCCCTGCGGTAACTGCAGAATTTTTATATACTGCAGTACAGTGGCTAGAGCGACGGCTACACCAACCTGGGCTATCATTCTGGTTTTGTTCTTATCCATATTTACCCCTCCTAATTAAAACGGCTCTACACCTAGCAGAGCCAAAAGGATAAGAACAAAGACACAACTTGCTTCCCTCCGCAGGTATTACCCTGAGCAGGTTCAAAGGGTCAGAGTTTCTCTTTCTCAGCCTTTCGGCTCCCCTAGCATCAATAGACTATTTGTTTCTCATGGTATTTCGGATTGTGTGCAATTATACCTGCTAAACAAAGAAGATTATTTGACTATCAATTTTGCAGCAATAATCAATAGTACCACGCCCAACAGACGCGACCAGTCTAGAGTCAAACGCATGGATCCAAATAACCCGAAATGATCAATGACGACTGCAGTCAATAGTTGGCCGACAATTGCTAAAGTCAATGCACTTACTGTACCTAGCACCTGCACAGATGTAAGCGTTGCAAAGACAACTATAACTCCCAAAAATCCGCCCACCAGTAGTACCGGGGAGACCTTCGTGATCGCCATCAACTCTCCCGTGCCTAGCAACATGCTTAACAGGCCGGCGGCCAAACCTCCAACAACAAAGGAAATAAAAGTCCCTTCGAGATTACCGATGCTACGCCCTAATGCGCTGTTAACAATACTCTGAATGGCAATGGCTATCCCACCGCCGAGAGCTAGTGTAATCGCAATTAATTTGTTCATCGCGGGGCACCCAATACTAACACCTCAAAAATACTGTTGGCAACTATAATTTACCATATTTTATCTCAATAAGCCACTTTTAATCAAAACGGGAGTAAGCATTACTATCATCACCGAGGGAAAAATTAAAATCACCAATGGTATCAAAATCTTAATCGGCACTGACTTAGTAGCCTTCTCTAAATCAGCCAGCTTTCGATCTCGCAGAGCCGAAGCCAACTGATGAAGTTTTGACACTATTTCGTTGCCAAATCGGTCGGCTTGCTGAAAAATCATGGAGAGTGCACGCCCATCTTGACATCCTGTCCGATGGATAAATTTATTCATAGCTTCCACGATGGGTATCCCGAGCCTAAGATCATTAGCTATGAGAGATAACTCAGTTCGTCCCGGTTCCGGAACAACTAGCGCTGAACGTCTCACCGCCTCACCGAGGTCCAACCCTACAGCCATGTATAATGCAAGTATTTCGATGATATTAGGCAACATCATCTCAATGTGCTGTTTGACCGCGTTTCTTTCCCTCAGCCTATCGTACCAAAATAGCAATTCATACCAAAGCCAAACCCACGTCCCAACTAAAATACTGATGACTATACGCAGGAGTAGTGAAGTAATAGTCATACTAGCCACTTCACACGAAGCATCTTTGTTACGACTAGCAACCCTAGTAGCTGTAATAATCCTGCAATGCCAAGAGCGGCTCGCCCGGAAAAGGTTTGCCACAATGGCGTAACAAAATCAGGCGTAACCGCGTTCATGATCAACACCAACCCTAGCGGAATGCTAATCAACAATATACAAGTTAATCTACTTTGAACGGTCATAGCATTTAATTCTCGTTTAATCTGTTGATTGGTTCTGATGATAAGGGCGATTCGTTTTAAAGCAGTACTCAAGTCGGTACCAACTGATTCGCTTACCTCCACGACCGCGCCGACCAATTGAATTTCTGGGCAAAATTTGCCTGCCTCCCATTGGTCGAAGGCTTCTCGCCAGCCAACCCCTAACTCATGAAGACTAATTAATTTCTGCACACCCCCTACCAAATATGGGGGAACTTCATGAATCGATAAACGCATGGCCTGTACTAGGTTTAAACCCGTGTTGATACCACCTGCCCAAAAATCTAGTAAACTTGCAACATCCTCCGCAAAACGAGTATTTCTAAAATGCTTGTCTCTAAGCATGCTATGCCGCAACTTTCAACTGATAATGGTCTTTTAGAACATACTCACCCCGGGTTGAACCACAGATTTCTGAAACGCGCGCAATAACACGTTCGCCCGTTGCCATCCGCTCCAATTGAACCACATAACGAACTGCTCCACTTATTTGATTCCGAATGATCGATAATGGAATCTCATGACCAGCAAGCAAAGCCATCGTCTCTATTCGATATAAAGCTTGAAGAGGATTTTCAGCATGAACTGTGCTCATTGAACCATGGTGCCCAGTGTTTAAAGCCTGAATTAGATCCAGAGTCTCGCTTCCACGAACTTCACCTATAATAATCCGGTCTGGTCTCATTCTCAAAGCATTGCGTACTAATTGCCTAATTGTGATTTCACCTCTCCCATCAGGACTTGAAGGTCTAGCTTCTAATCTGACTACATGAGAACATTCCAAACGCAGTTCAGCAGCATCCTCGATAGTGACAATCCGTTCTCCATCTGGAATTAATGTTGCAAGAACATTGAGTAAGGTAGTCTTCCCCGTACCCGTCCCTCCGCTGATGATAATCGTTTCTTTCGCTCTTACAGCTTGAGACAACAACTCAGCCACGCTACTAGGCATTGAGTTTGCTTCGACAAGTTCCTGAAGTGTAAAGGTTTGCTTAGTAAATTTCCTAATTGTAACATATGGTCCATCGACCGCAATCGGAGGAATAGCCACATTTATTCTAGATCCATCCGGCAACCTCGCATCTACCATGGGATTTAACTCATCTACACGCCGTCCTAACGGGCTTAAGATTTTTTTGATTACGCGGTAAAGCTGATTATGATTCATGAAACGTTCAGGCACAGCCGAAATTACTCCCTGGCGTTCGATAAAGATCTGATTGCACCCGTTAACCATTATTTCACTAACTGAGTCATCATTTAAATAGCCCGTAAGAGGACCGTAGCCCGTTAGTTCGCTAAGGAGCTTCTCCAAAAAAGCATTCTGATCTTCTGATGCCATCTTCGCAAATGCGGGATGCTCGTTTGCAACATCTTCAGCTAAAAGCCGAATATCTCCCTCAATCTCATTTTGGCTAGAATGAGGCCACCTCGCCTCAGCTCTAGAAATGGTATCGATAATTTCATTGTATACCAAGGTCATTAAGGAGCTTTCCTCTGTCTTTATTAACACTTTCATCTTCTCCCTTCGTTAAAACATCTGAACATTCATCATCGATAATAAAAGCACTAACGATCGCTACAAGCTCACGTTCAGTCATTTCAGTTTTATCCCACGAAAATAGTTCTCCTATCATCGGAAGATTTGCTAATCCCGGTATACCACTTTGAGTTCGGCCGGTTCTCCGTTCGAGTATTCCGCCAAGAGCAGAACTAGCTCCCGATGGTTGGCAAAGAACTGTAGAAAAAGAACTCGAACTTATAGCAGGTAAAACTGCTTCACCCAGCTCGATTTGGTTTGTCCAATCCAAGCTGCTCACCTCAGCTTGAACCTTCATCTCTATGTCTTGATTTGCCGCTAATTTTGGCGTGATTGTAAACTGAATTCCATACTCCTTCCATTGAACCCCATCCCCATCACTAACCGGAATTTCTCCTCCAACGTGAATTTGGGCTTCTTTTCCTTCAAGAGTGGTCAGTTCGGGTTCAGCCAATATCCGTACTTTACCCTTTGAACTCAATAACCGTAACCGGCTCATTAAATCACCGTCCCGAACAAACGAACCAATCTGAAAAAGACCTTGATTAGCTCCTTCTAGTTTAAAAGGAATTGAATTATCCCAGTCAAATCCTAATTCGGAAATATCTTGCCGGTTCAATTCCAGCAAGTGTAGACGCACACGAATTTGCTGAAGTGTTGGTTCGAGTAAAATGGGTTTATTGTCTGGAAGAAGGGTAACCAAAGATAAGATATTACCTTTTTCTACTGGATCTTTAATAATCTGCTGATAAGCCTGGAACTCCTCTGAGAATAGTTCTCCTTTAATAGCTACTAAATGGCCTTTTTGGACAAATTCTAAACTTGGCCAGAGCGTCCGTAGCAGATCGATTAAGTTTAAGATATTATCATGCTCTTTATTTTCTGTAGGTAGAACTAATTCGACCAGATTGATTACACGGACGGGTAGCTGGTCAAGCATTTGTTCAATTCGATTATAGTCCTGCTCCGTACTTACCCGACCCGATAGAATTCCCAAATCATTTTTTACTAGTTTGAGGGAAAGGGTTGGATTATTAAGATTTTGTTGAATCAATCCATTTAAAGTAGGTATGTTTATCTTTCTATCTGCCTTCTTCAATCTCACAGCTACGCCCGGAAATCGTTGAGTAAGTGCTTGAGAGAGGTTATCCTGATCTTCGTCAACAACTCCCCACACAAATACTTGGCCGTTCACTTCTATAACTTTAACACCTGGCCCAATTAAATATTTAACATAATCCTGAACTTCACGTAACTGCCATGGAGAGACTTCAACTGTTATTCGTTTCCTTAATACTGAGTTTGAATCGAGTAAAAGCAGATTAGTTCGTCCCATGCCAACGGCATTTACCAGTAAATGAGTTGAATCAATCAGCTTGGCTTGAATGACCTCTGGATTGCCGATAGCAAATTTGTCGACACCTGACACCTCTAATACTTCACTATAACCGGGCTGTAACGATAACTTTTGATATTCCGCAGCTTGCAGTTGTATTGGGAGTAATAAAACTAATATTACCATCCCAATGTGTAAAATCTGCTTCAACAGTTAATCCCTCCCTTCCGATAAATAGATCAACTGGCTTTGAATGCCATTTATGATTTCAATAGGTCGTTGCTCAACCTTTGGGAGTGAAAATAAGCCACTGGTTAAACTTAATTCGTTTGCAGAGTGAATCTGTTCCCGATAGTTATCATCCTCAGATCTTTTCACCAATGTTAGCGATCCTAATTTTTCGGCCAGAGCGATTAGTTGAGCTTGTTCAAGAGTTACTTCAATAATCACACCTGAGTTATTACTGCCGAAACGGTATATTTCCGATTCGCCAGAAACTATTGAAAACACTGTTACATTCTGAGCAATAGTAGATACTTGAAGAGTCCCTTCGGGAGAACTAGCGACGCTAAGAATATCGACCGTGTCGCCTTGCTTGAGCGCACCGCTACTAGCTAAGGATACACCTTCCAAAAAGTACCACCTCTTACCTCGAGGCGACTCAGTAACTTTATTGTTGGCTACTTTTAAACTTGTGATCTGCTCCCCTTGTTGCATAAATACCCTTACCACTTTCCCAACAAGTTCGGCTTTCTCATTGTCTGAATATACGCCTGATAGACATGCTTCTTTGGGAATTTGTATCGATTTAATATCATCTAAAGCGAGCACATCACCTGGCTCTAAATCCTTAGCCGATATCGCTACCGGAACAAAACACCCTTTAGATTCTATCTGATCTTCTAATCTAGACAGATACCAGTTAACAGTTAATATACAGCCAAGAGTCGTTAAAACAATGAACAATAATGTTTTTAAAGGATATTGATTCCGATTAAAACGTTTAACAACCGATCGTTGTTTCATGCGCCAATCTCCCGCAAATCAAGAATCTGTCTTTGCGATTTAATCGAATTTTCGGTGCCCGTTATTAGTAATAGCACTGAAGTTTTTCCTTTTCGCTCCTGACTCACGCTCACGATTACTTTTGAACTAGGTTTTACGTAATAACTATTTCGAAACACTTCCCTGCCTTCGAAACTTTCAATATGCATTTCTTCCTTGTATCCTTGGTTTTCTAAGTGTCTTCGATAGAAATCAACTACATGTTGAACCGAAAAATTCGTTTCATAACTAACCGAGACTTGTATTTGGCCAACACCACTTTTAAAAATTATGGGATCTGATGCCCCAGGAAACAACGGAATAGGAGCAATTTCTCGTGCAATAGCTTCTAAGTCAGCTGTTTCACGAAGCTCGGCAGGTTTATCAGTTACTTCAATCGATATTAGGGAACCATTGGGGTTGTCAGTAAGACCTGTTAAGATAATAATGCTACAAGCTAATTCTGCTTGTTCAAAATAGAGAAATCTCCCTTTTTGACCCAGCCCCAAATCGGCTTGTGGCGCATGAAGGGTTGATTCTTCCCAACCCCAGTTGTCCATATGTTTTGCATAATACTCCTCAATTACCGGAAGCGAATCAGTTGAATATTGAATTGCTACGATATGCTTGTGAAAATTAAATTCTGTATCAAAACGCTGAACTTTCTGAGATCTCGGGTAAAGCAGGTAATCCCAATCGCTACCACTTGCATATGCAGAAGTAGATGTGCTAATAGTGGTGGGAATCATACTAAGTAAAGTTAACAACACTACTAATCTAGAATATGGATTTTTAGACATTGGTTTTAACCCCCTAGTAATATCTAAAGAATGCTCAGCGGCATTGCCGTCCTTGTTGAAATAACATAATACTCACCCTTGGAGTTGGAAAACGGTACTGCGAATTTACATTTTGCTCCAACAGTTACCTTAGTGATTGTCCGTTCTATTGAGATCTCAAGATCTTGCGGCTCGATTGGAAGATTATCTAAACAAATTGATCTAGCCACTGCTTCTCCTGGAATTCCAAGGCTTTCACAGCGAGCCCCTTCACGCACTGCGATTAACATGACTATTTTTGCGCGACCCATTTCACCAATCCAAATAATCCCGTTCAGTAAAATTAATAGCAAGGGAAGGACCAGTAAAGCTTCAACCACTGTTTGCCCTTTTTGATTATTATTGAGCAATACTCTTAGCCAGATATGCCTTATATTCTGCTGATGGCAAGGGCCAGAGAATGAATTGTCCAATCAACCTTCCTCCTGAGGGTATTGAAGCAGCGGTAGTAACCCATTTTCTATCATCAGGCAGGGTCCAGCTAACAACAGTCTTTCTCCGTTGTAAGTTGCCAGAGTCTTTACACCAAAGAGGGATTTTCTTAAACCAAAGAATCTTTAAATAATGCCTGACTACGCACATTTCTGGCGCATCTGTTACAAGTCCGAAAGCTTTAGCATTCTGCTCCAAACCAAAAGTTGTCGCAGCCAGTGCTGCAGCTGATGGAGTTGATCGAATCACTTGATCCTGAAGCCTTTGAATTGAACGAACCCATTTTAGAGTCGCTCCTTTGGAGAAAAAGACTGAAATGCCCGCTCCGATAAGCATGCCATTCGTAATCGCAATTAAGTTTAAGCCATCGGCCATTATGCTTCCCGCTCTAAGCGCGCTCCCATCTGCGAGATGTTGCAACTCAAGGCGATCAACAACCATATTTACGCTTTGTTCGAGCGAAGAGGTCAATAACAATAACCCTGCAATCACAAAAAGAACGATTATCAAAGCTTGTCCTTGATTAAGACCAGCGATCATTCAACCAACTCCTTTTGGACAGATAATGTAGAGGATGTCGGTGGCCAAATAGCGAAGTAAGCTTGTCGCAAAAGCTTTATTGACGAAGACAACCGCGTGCCATTATCTGTAAATGCCGAGAATAGAGGCATCCATTCTCCCGTCCCTTTTTCGCCAATTGCTAATAACGGTACTAACCCAAGTTTTACCCTATCGTACTCATTTGGCAAACACGGGCTAGCCATACGGAGGCTATGGAAAAGTGCATAGTGAATGATATACTCATCCCGATAGATGATCAAAGCATCGATACAAAGCCATACAATCGATAAAATTAATGGTAAAATTATAAGTATTTCAATCAGACTATGCCCTTTTTCGCACACCTTACGTACCTCCTATTGGTAAATTGGGAACACCGATTAGTGATGAAATGCCCCTGTCCATTTTTACCAGCCAATACCCTGTAATTTTTTATTTTGCGTTACTGTAATCGCTATTCAGCGATGCTTTCGGCGAGTGTTAAGAACTTCGCCTGAATACTTCCACCCAATGTTTTTACGGCAACCAAACAAGCCACAGCAATCAACGCGGTTAATAACCCGTACTCGGCCAAACTTTGACCCTTATCATCGGCTGTTAGTTGCCGAAAAAAATTCATAAAATCCCCCTCCTTTGCAAGTAAATTTCGGTGTCCCCAAAGTCTAGAAAATTGGAATACTTAATAGACTGTTTAAGCTGCTTATAAAATTGAGAGATACAGTCTCAAGAGTTGGAAATAATACAGAAAACGTTATAGCTAGCAATGCGGTAACTAGAACATACTCGATTATCACCGAACCATATTCATTTGCTTGAGACATTCTCAATCACCCTAGTCAAACCATAAATTTCCTGTTATAATAAAAGCACAGCGGCCCTCCATGGTCGCAGTGTCACCACCGAAGCTGGGCGGCCAAACCTATCCTTCGGTGGTGACTTTTTTATTATAAAGACTAAATTCGACGTCTATCGACATCTTTCGACGTTTATCGACATCGACAAAGTTATCTCTAATAATATCTCATTCTACTTCTCTTTTTCTTTTAGCGACTCAATTATACAATTCCTTTCCAGAAATTGTCAATACCTAATTCTCATTTTTTGCAGATTAAGCTTTTAAAACTGTTTAATGGCGGCTTATTAGATGGGTTATTTAATATCGTTGAAAAACGTTCAAAAGGGCTTATGTTAGATAAATTGCATAGGCTCGAGCAATCACTAACAATTAATCTAATTCGGAGAAAGTCGATTTAAAAATAAACAGCGCTCAATCGAGCGCCGGAACCTCAGCTCTTTGAAACCGTCTAAGGTCCATAAACTTGTTGTACAGTCCGTCAGTCCGTGCATCTTTTTTGTTATCTCAACAGCCAAGGACCCAATGTTACAAAACTGTCATCACCGGGATGTGAACCTGTCTTCCCCTTCCTGCGTGACCCTGAAGATAAAGCATGTACCGACCCGCGCCACTAACCCGGAACACTTATTAGCACCTCTAGCAAAATTTTTAAACCCATACACAAAATATGGGACAAAAGTCCTTAATCAGAGAAGGATTTTGGTTAATACCGTAGAAGTCTTTGGTAGAAAACAAAATAATATCCATAACCTAATTGAAGAATTATCCCTGTACAAACATATATTTTTTTGCATATTGTTACCCCCTCCCCCGGGGGTCCCCTTGGTGGTTATGGAGGTGATGGATGATTCCTACGCAATCAGTACCAAATGAGCAAAAGGAGGTATTAAATACAATGCTCAACACGAAAACAACATTCCTGTTCGCCCTATTAGTTATTCTAACCTGTAGCCTAACCGGATTGGCTGCTGATGACTCGGCCTGTATTTCGTGTCATACCAATTCTACAACCCTCGATGCCATGGTTCCCATTATCACAAAAATCTCCGCCGGCGGCTGAGGAGTCTCTGCCCCTCAGTTGAGCGGGAGTGAAAAATACGGCATTAACAATGATTTCATTGAATCATTCCACGGATCAATCGGCTGTATTAATTGTCACGGTGGGCAAAACGATACTGACAAGGACAAAGCTCATATCGGCCTGGTGGCTGACCCTTCAGCTATTGAAGGTGGAGTTTGTGCCGACTGCCATTCAGGAGTAGCTGAAACATTCAAAACCTCTCTCCACTATACGAGTAAAGGTCAAGGTCTAGGTTTAGAAGCGCTTACTCGTGAAGGAGCGATTTATGGGCACATCCCCGATGATCATGTCGCCGAAATTTTCCAAGGTGACTGCTACGGTTGCCATGCTACCTGCGGACAATGCCATATTAGCCTACCGAATACCCTTAACGGTGGCTTGTTAGATGGCCATAATATCGTCAAATCTCCTTCAGCCGAAGGAACCTGTTATAACTGCCACGGTGCTAGAAGCGCTGGTGAATACATCGGAAATGTTAACGGCATCCCAACAATGGCTGATACGCACTGGAAAAACGCTAAGATGGAGTGTGTCGACTGCCATTCGCTTAGCAACTTCCATGGAACCGGTGCAGTTGAAACCGAAAAATTTCAACTAGCTGAGTTGCCGAAATGCGTTGACTGCCATCCGAATGCATTGCCAGGTAAAGATGACATCCCTGCTCATAATGCACATCCTGAAGACACCTTACAGTGTCAGGTTTGTCACTCAGTTGCGTACAACAACTGCTGGGATTGTCACTTCACGCTTAATGACCAAGGTAACTACGGCAGTAAATCCACCGCTAAGCTTGCTTTTAAAATTGGTTTGAATCCAGACCGCGATGAACTACATCCCTGGAAGTACATACTGGTTCGTCATGTTCCAACTGCCGAAAATACCTTGGGACACCTAGGTGATAACTTGCTACCCAACTTCGACAACGTTCCCAACTGGAAGATGACGGCTGCGCATAACATTCAACGCAAGACACCGCAAAACAATTCTTGCAACAAGTGCCATGGTAATTCGCGTCTCTTCCTAACGGAAAAGGACCTTACCGCTACTGACCCAGCAGCCAATATGGATTTGGTCGTTAAGGAGATTCCTGCCAAGCTGTAATTTGTATGCCTCTGGCAGTAATTAAAAAACACATTAAAAATAGGAGGTAATATTAATGAACAAAAGAATGTCCCTAGTAGTACTCTTCTCCCTCGTTCTAACCCTGGCGCTTTCAATCTCCGCATCGGCTTCTTTAGCTGATTTACAGGCAGAAGCGAAATCTAAAGTACAAAACATCACCCCGATGGAATTAAACATGCGTCTTGAAATGGGCGAAGAGATTTTCATTCTCGACATTCGTAATTACGAAGAATGGCTTTCCGGTCACATCCCTGGCGCTACCCATGTTCACCGTGATTTAATGGAAATGAGAATCGAAGGTCTAGTCCCTGATTATGATACCGAGTTTGTAGTAAACTGCAAATCCGGTGGCCGTTCCCTGTTAGCTGCGGAGCAGTTAATGCGCATGGGCTATACTAACGTACTAAACCTCGATGGCGGTATGAACGCATGGCTAAAATCAGGTTATACCGTTGAAACCGCTCTCGGACTCTTCGTTGCAGCTGAATAACAACTAAGCATCCTTAAATAGCAGAGAAGCCCCCTGATGATTCTTTCAGGGGGCTTCTCTATATGTTTTTTAATCTCCGTCCTCATTGGGACGACAAAAACCGTAACAACGCACAATGTTTAACCTAACACAATTACTAACCCTCTGGTTAGCAATAGTTCTTTCTATATAAAAAAATTTCCTGGCAACGACCTACTCTCCCAGGACCTCGCGGTCCA
>CAZAAT010000009.1:0-41826 GCA_964483175.1 uncultured Bacilli bacterium | reverse complement strand
AGAAGAGTAATTTGGAACGCTTTTTTGACCAGTTTAAAGATGCAATGATTCTTATCCTACTAGGGGCGGCGGCAATCTCCTTTGTCATCGCAATTTACGAAGGAGAGACCAGAGCGTTCTTCGAGCCTTTGCTGATTGTGATGATTGTTGTTTTAAACGCTCTGATGGGTATGTTCCAAGAGAGCAAAGCTGAAAAGGCCTTGGAGGCGCTGCAGAATCTCTCCGCTCCTCAGGCCCGGGCTATCCGTAATGGGAAAGAGTGCGTGATTGAGGCATCCCAACTGGTACCGGGTGATATTATCAGCCTGGAGGCTGGAGATTATGTTCCGGCTGATGCGAGGTTGCTACATTCGGCTAGCCTAAAGTCGGAAGAATCAGCCCTCACCGGTGAATCCGTTCCATCTGAGAAAGATGCTACTGTCGTCGTGGCTGAGGATGCACCGGTTGGTGATCGGCATAACATGGTCTACTCCGGATGCAGTATTACCTATGGTACGGGTAAAGCTGTTGTAACCGCGACCGGTATGAATACCGAAATGGGCAAGATTGCCAATCTGCTCGATGCGGAAATGGACAATCAGACCCCATTACAGGTTAAACTGGCTAATCTCGGTAAGAGCTTGGGTGTGATGGCCATTATTGCCTGTGCGGTCATCTTCGTCATCGGAATCCTTGATGGGATGAATGTGATGGAGATATTCATGATCGCCGTCTCACTGGCGGTCTCCGCAATTCCCGAAGGTTTACCGGCGATTATCACCGTTGTCCTTTCGATCGGCGTACAGCGAATGGTCAGACGCAATGCGATCATCAGGCGCCTACCGGCCGTCGAAACTCTCGGTAGCGCCTCGGTTATCTGTTCTGATAAAACTGGGACGTTAACTCAGAATAGGATGACGGTGGTGAAGGCCTATGATGCCGCTTCCGATACTCTCGAAGAGATTAGCGAAGCGAATTCCCCGGCAATCAAAGCCCTGTTGCAACATGCCGCCTTATGCTGTGATGGTACGGTGGAGTTTGAAGATGGCCAGGAAATTCATATCGGAGACCCCACCGAGACCGCGATTGTCCTTGCAGCCCATAAAAATGGCATGCCCAAAGCCGATTTAAACCGGCAGTACCCTCGTTTGGCTGAGTTACCATTTGACTCCGACCGCAAGCGAATGACGACAATCAACCGGATCGACGGCCAGAATATTGTTATCGTTAAAGGGGCCTTTGATCTGCTAATAGAAAAGTGCATAGCAGGGAACTTGGATGCTGCCAAGAAGCATAATGATGAGATGAGCCGCGAAGCATTACGGGTAATCGCGGTGGCTTATAAACAAATTGAGGCAGTTCCGGAAAATCCGACCATTGAGGAGCTCGAAAAAGATTTAACCCTGATCGGTATAGTTGGTATGATTGACCCGCCGCGTCCGGAGGCTAGGGAAGCAGTTGCGATCTGCCGTAAGGCCGGGATTAAGCCGGTGATGATAACCGGGGATCATGTTGTTACCGCTTCAGCGATTGCGCAAGAACTCGGCATTTTCCTAGAGGGTGACGATGCTATTACGGGCCGGGAACTGCAAGCTATGACCGAAGAAGAACTCGCCCAACGCGTGCGCAATATCTCAGTCTACGCGCGTGTCTCACCGGAAGATAAAATTCGCATTGTTCGAGCCTGGCAGAAACAAGGTGAAATCGTTTCCATGACCGGTGACGGTGTTAACGATGCGCCTGCGCTGAAAGCTGCCGATATTGGTTGTGCGATGGGCATTACCGGCACCGATGTGGCCAAGGGTGCCGCCGACATGATACTGACTGATGATAATTTTGCCACAATTGTCGAGGCCGTTCGAGAGGGCCGTGGTATTTACGACAATATTAGAAAGGCAGTTGGCTTTCTACTAGGAACTAACATCGGGGAAGTTCTCACAGTATTTTTTGCCATGATTCTCTGGAAACAAGCTCCTCTATTGTCTATGCAACTGTTGTGGATTAACTTGGTAACTGATAGTCTACCGGCGATTGCGCTAGGGATGGAGCCTGTTGAGCGTGATGTGATGAACCGCAAGCCTCGTCCGAAGGACGAAAGTATCTTCGCGCATGGATTAGGGCTACTCGTTGTCTTGCAAGGCGCGATGTTTGCTGGCTTGACCTTGATTGGGTTCTTGATCGGGTGGAGAAACACCGGCGATGTGGTGGCCGGCAGGACTATGGCCTTTATCATTTTGGCTATGACTCAGATCGTTCACTCCTTTAATATGCGGTCGGGTCATTCGCTACTGAAAATCGGCCCATTCACCAATAAATACCTGAACGGAGCTGCGCTGATTTCAACGGCTCTTACAGCCCTGGTAGTTTTTATTCCACCGGTCGCCCTGGTCTTCGGACTAACCGCTCTTACCGCTAATCAGTACTTGATTGCGCTGGCTTTAGCCTGTACTCCTGTGCTGGTGATTGAGCTGACTAAGCGGTTTGGCTCGCTGCACAAGCACGCCCAATAAGATCAGATAGTGTAGGTGGTATAATGAATTTGTTAGTCACCTTGAATGCTAATTATCTTAAACCGCTAAAGGTGATGCTTAAATCTCTTTTTTTGAACAATGAGGATAAGCTTTTTACTGTATATTTGATGCACTCAGAACTAACCGACACAGAGTTGACTGACCTGGATCGCTATATGACCGCGCATGGTCACCGGCTAAAGGTAGTGGATATTCCCGGAGACTATTTCACCGATGCGCCGATTCTGATGCATTATACGAAAGAGATGTACTATCGGTTGTTAGCCGTCCGGTTTCTGCCGGAGGAGCTTGAGCGCATCCTCTACCTAGATCCTGATACCTTGGTGATCAATCCGATTTCCGAGCTGTATAACCTTGACCTTGACGGATATCTATATGCAGCAGCTTACCATGATATAATCACGGTTAAGGAAATTAACCGGCTGCGCTTAAAGCCTTATCCCATAGATGAGTATTATAACTCCGGGGTTTTATTAATGAACCTTGACTTGCAACGACAGCTAGTCGATGAGCAGGCCATCTTCGATTTTGTCGAACAGAATCGAAGTAAGCTTATTTTGCCGGATCAAGATATCCTGAACGCGCTTTACGCCAAAAGGATCAAGACCTTAGATGAAAAGCTATATAATTATGATGCTAGGTATTATCGGTTTTATAAATTGATGAGCAACGGGCTCTGGGATATGGACCATGTCCTTAGAAACACGGTGATTATCCACTTTTGTGGCAAACGAAAACCGTGGAAAAAGGATTACAGTGGGAAGTTTCATTCATTGTACAAGCACTATGAGCGAATGGTAAGTTAGGTCTCCGACGTACTGGTAATATGGGTGTTGGGGTTGAAAGATGAAAAAGAACGAAAAAATTAGAATAGCCATTTACGCTATTCTCCAGTTATCGATAATTGTAGCCATGGTAATAGCGGTCGTGGAGCGGGAATGGGCTAATCTTGCATTTGCTATTTTCACCTTGCTGATCGTAAACCTGCCTTCGATCTATGAACGCCGTTTTAAAATGGATATTCCTGATGATTTTGAAGTTGTCTTGGTCATCTTTATTTACGCGGCCTTGTTTTTGGGAGAGTTAAACGAGTTTTATTTCCGTTTTTGGTGGTGGGATAAACTTTTACATGCCGTATCCGGGTTAATCTTTGGAAACATGGGCTATTTAATCGTTAGTTATCTGAACGAAAACAAAAAACTCAATGTCGAGTTGACCCCCTTTTTTGTAGCCCTATTTAGCTTTTGTTTTGCTGTTACGATCGGAACTGTCTGGGAGATTTACGAGTACGCCATGGATAAATTCTTTGGTTTTTTCATGCAAAGAGGCAGTCTTGATGATACCATGATCGACTTAATCTTGGATACGCTCGGGGCTCTGGTCTTTGCGGTGCTGGGCTATTTCGAAGAAAAGGGCCAGATTAATATTGTGGCCAAATATTTAGTACGCTTCGAAGACTAAGACGAACTCTCTGCGAAATAAGGAGTATTTACATGGGAAAGCTGCGAATTGACAACATCCCTAAACTCAGATTGCTAAAAAGTGAGCTGACCCGTTTTCTGATCTCGTACAAATTTGCTTTAGATGAGATGAATACTAAAATCAACATTTTGCAACAAGAGTTTCAATATGTTCATGATTATAATCCGATTGAACATGTTAAATCGCGGCTTAAGTCTCCGGAGAGTATTCTCAGGAAGGTTTATGGCAAAGGCTGTGAACTTTCACTTACTGCGATCAAAGAGAATGTTCAAGATATTGCGGGGATTCGCATCACTTGTTCATTCCTCTCCGATGTGTATAAGGTCAGCGAAATGCTTCAACAGCAGAAAGATATCAAAGTAATAAAGATCAAAGATTATATAAAAGAGCCTAAACCCAATGGCTATCGGAGCTTGCATTTGCTGGTGGAGATACCGGTCTTTATGTCCGATCGGGAAGAAAATGTCTGTGTAGAAGTGCAAATTCGTACTATTGCGATGGATTTCTGGGCTAGTCTTGAACATAAAATCTATTACAAATATGGCCGGCAAGTGCCCCAACAATTGTTGGATGAGCTTAAAGAGGCCGCAGAACAAGCAGCTCAGTTAGATGAAAAAATGGAGCATCTTAGTCAAGAGGTGGACAAGATCAAAAAGGACAATTCAGAGCCTGAGTCCGCTGAAATCTTTATCGCTGAGGAGAGATTTTTCATTCCACCGGATTTCATTCAACTCCGGTTGAATTCAGATAAATAATAAGCTAATCAAGGAGGGTTATTTTTGCCAGGCTTATATTATTTTATCCGCTCAGAATATTTGGGGCAAGGAAATGATGAACTTGGGGAGCTGTTAATGCGGAATTTCCTGCATACAGTCGCTAATTACGATGAACCGCCGGCTGGTATTATCTTCATTAACTCCGGGGTTAAACTGCCGTCAATTGTCAGTGAAGTGGCAGATTCTTTGGCAATTCTCGAGCAAAAGGGTGTTGAAATACTCTCCTGTGGAACTTGCTTAGACTTCTATGGCTTAAAGGATAAATTAGCTTTCGGTAAAATCTCCAATATTCACGACATCACCGAGCGGCTGGCCGGAAATCAAGTTGTAACAGTATAAAGCAGACCCAGGGGCACCATGGATTCATGAGTGCCCTTTTGCTTGCGATGTCTTCCTATCCCCCCTGATGAGTCCGATTATCTTTGCAAGATAGATCAATCCGAATAGCTAAGAATTTCGTGATGAATAAGACGAAACAATTTTCACATTTGCTTATCTTGCAATGAACTTCGTAAACAGCTAGACTATTACTATCCTATTGTAAATTTATGGAGAAGAAGTGACTAATTGTTTAGGGGGAGAATTATGGGTGTTTTAAGTGGAAAAGTAGCCGTGATTACCGGGGCAGCAATGGGTATGGGTGCTGCGACCGCCGAACTCTTTGCCACGGAGGGAGCCAAAGTTGTTATTGCCGACTTTAATGATGAATTGGGCAAGCAACAGGCTCAAAAGATCAATGATGCCGGGGGCACGGCAGCTTTTGTACATGTTGATGTTTCCAACTCTCAACAAGTCGAGGCCATGGTCCAATTTGCTGTTGATACTTTCGGTAGTCTTAATGTCGCTGTCAATAACGCAGCTCGCACACCGGATGATAAGCCGCTAGCTGAATTAGATGAAAAAAGCTGGGATGCTTTGTTGGCCGTGGACTTAACAGGGGTTGCTCTATGCCTGAAATATGAACTAAGGGAAATGATCAAGCAGGGCAAAGGCGGTTCGATCATCAATATCTCTTCTTGTAGCGGTATCCGCCCGCAACCAAGCAACCCTGCTTATATCGCAGCCAAACATGGTGTGATCGGCTTAACGAAGAGTGCGGCCCTCGACTATTCACATCATGGTATCAGAGTAAACTCAATTGCGCCGGGAGCAATTGACACGCCCATGTTGCGGGGGGCCTTAGAGCAATTCAATTTAGATCCAGTAGAATACGCGAAACGCTTGAGCATGTTAGGCCGATTTGGGAAAGCGATCGAGGTGGCCCAGGGAAGTTTGTGGTTGGCCTCGGATGCATCTTCCTTCGTAACCGGTGTAGTTCTATCCATTGACGGTGGCTACACGGCGATGTAAGCGGAATGCATATTTTTATGGCGAGCTAGCTAGAAGATAAAAGGGGAGACCTACTTGGTCTCTCCTTTTCAATTCGTGGAAGCTGAGATATTGCAGAAGCCTGTTTGGCTATAAGATAGCATTTATAGAAGGTTTGCCTGTATTAATGCTTTACGGATTGTTAACGCGATAACAGCATCGATACCATGATGGATTGCAGTGCCAACACCGACAACAACCCCGGCATCATAAAGGCTGAACCCAAATGGGATCACGATCAATGCTTCTAGCAGAGCGTGCAAAGGTAAGGTTGCCAGGAGCACCCGCGAAGCAGATAATCCTCTGGCAAAAAGTAAAGCTCCCACTAGCCCAAATACTATGTGCGTGGCAGCGCGGGCTGCTACTAGCGGACCAAGGGTGAAGGCAAAGCCTAAAGTGGAACCAATCCCCACCATTACGGCTGTTAACGGGCTGATAAACATGGCTAACATGGATGGTAGGTGTGCCCCCAGCGTAGCCGTAAATGGGGGCAGATAGATAGCTAAAAAGCCCTGGAAAACTGTTGGGATTAACATCGCCAAGGCGGTAAGCAGTGCGCCAAAGACCATTTCGCGTGGTTGCATAATCTCGTACCCCTCTTTATCCATGTATATACACCTGTATATACACGATATTATATTGCGCAGGATACGCAATTGCAAGAGAGGGATTCGTGATTTCGGTGACAAACTTATTCGTGGGAGGGGAGAACAATTAACGCCACCAGCCGTAGAGCTCAGATTTTAGCCCTGATTTCTAAGACAAACGAGCCGATAACCGGGGCATATCTTGCCAAGAAATTTGCCGTAACCCGGCAGGTCATTGTACAGGATATCGCTATTTTGCGTGCCGCCGGTCATTCGATTGTTGCTACCCCTCAAGGGTACGTACAACCAGCCAGCTTTGCAAAGGCAAAAGTGGCTCGGCGTAATTTTGTGGTCTGCCATCTGGCCGACCCGAAAGCTATTGAAGCAGAGTTAAACGCCATCGTAGATTTTGGCGGCCGGGTACTGGATGTTATCGTCGAACATCCGGTCTACGGAGATCTTACCGGGGCCTTAATGGTCAGGTCTCGTCGCGATGTCCAAGATTTCATTCACCGTTTAATCTCCTCTAACGCGGAACCCCTCCTCGTGTTGCGAGAAGGGGTCCACCTGCATACTGTTGAGGCAAATCATGAATCCGACCTGGAGGCTATCGCTAATGAGCTGCGCCGGCTGGGCTTTTTGGTGGAAGCCGATAATTAATATACCCTAATAGTTCCGGCCCCGACTTGGACTGGGTATGACATCAGTGCTGGGCCGCTGAAAACGATTTCAACCAGTGAGCCTTCTTTTAGCTGATTAGCAGCGATGATTTTGTCAGTTCTGCCTTCATAGATCTTGGTCTCATCGGTAATGGCAACATAGGCCTTATCATAGGTACTCACGGCATTTTTATCCTCGACAAAGATGCGGATTAGCTCACCTTGCTTCGATATTTCAGTAATCTCCCCGCAAATATCGGGGGTTGGTTCGACAGATTCAATTAACCATTTTCCGTCTGATTCTTTGATCACAACGGTTTCAGGCGTGCTAAAAGTTGCCCCGGTCGAATCGAGATAGGCATAGCTAATGTCATAGATGTAGGTTTCGGCATCAACTTTCTCCCGTTCAACTACGGTAAAACTATCGATCCACGGACTGGAGGTTCCGGTGCTCCAGTTGTTTTCAATTAATTGCTGGCGATTTTCTGCTCTGAGTTCTGGTGTCATCAGCGCATATTGCCAGGCGCCATTTCTGGTTTTGACCGCGGTAGCCCAGGCCTCGGCGGCATCCTGAGGGTTATCTTGGATTAAGGCTGATTCTAACCGGGCCACCTGCGATTTAAGCAACTCTATTTCCGCATAGGTGTTTTCCCCTTCGCTAGGGGATACTTTTACCGGCGTTGCGGCGTATACGGTGGAGATCAGAGTAACAAGGACTAGTAACGAGATCATTAACACAAAAGCTTTTTTCTTCACGAACCTTCCTCCTTTGAAAACAATATGCTCTTCTTTCTGGGATTTACTAGTTAGACGCGGGCAAGAGAAAAAAGGTTCAAGTAAGTTGATGGACAATTTCCCAATAGGTACCATGTGCAAGCAATTGACCTGCAACGAAGACTACAGAGGGAGAGAAGTCAATGCACCGAAAGATCTTAGCTCTAATACTAATCATAGCAGTAGCTGCGGTGATTGGATATCTAGTAATCCAGGATCGCCACAAGCCGTCAACCCCCGTACCGCCGCAAGCTGAGGATCGTGAAGATGTCGATGATCTGCAGCGGATAATTGCCGGGATGAGCATCGAAGAGAAGGTCGGCCAATTAGTTGTCGTCGGACTCGAAGGTTACGAGTTGGATGAGCGGGCCACCAGGCTCATCGAAACCTATCAGGTTGGTGGTTTTATTCTCTTTAAGCGAAATATTCGCAGTGTCGATCAGGCTATCAACCTGGTTAATGCGCTCAAGGCTAGAAATGCGGTTAATAAAATTCCCCTGTTTCTCGGGGTTGATGAGGAAGGTGGCCGGGTTTCCCGGGCGCCTGCCGATTTTGCCCGGCTTCCTACTAGTCGTAGTATCGGGGAGCGTAATGATCCTGATTTAGCGCTTCAAGTGGGTAAGGTTTTGGCGCAAATAGTCAAAGCGATCGGGCTTAATCTGAACTTTGCTCCGGTTTTAGATGTGAATAGCAATCCGGATAACCCGGTTATCGGCGATCGAGCCTTTGGATCAGAGCCTCAGGTCGTAAGCTCGCTTGGAATTCAGACCATGAAGGGCCTCCAGGCTGAGGGGGTGATCTCGGTGGTCAAGCATTTCCCCGGCCACGGTGATACAGCGGTCGATTCCCATGTCGGATTGCCCAGGGTTGACAATGATCTAGAGCGTCTGAAAGCTTTGGAACTACCCCCGTTTGAGCAGGCGATAAAAAAAGGCGCGGATGCTGTGATGATAGCACATATTCTGTTGCCCCAGATTGACCCGGATAATCCAGCGACTTTTTCCCCTGCGATCATTACCGATCTGTTACGAAGTGAGCTCGGCTTTACCGGTGTGGTGATCACCGATGATTTGACGATGGGGGCTATTGTCAACAACTTTGAGATTGGCGAGGCTGCGGTTCGGTCGATTAAGGCCGGTAGCGACATCGTGTTGGTCTGTCACGACTATCTGCTCGAAGAGGCGGTGATCAAAGCCATTACAGCGGCGGCCAAATCAGGTGAGATTTCTGAGGATCGGCTAAATCAGAGTGTCTACCGGATCTTGAAACTGAAAGAGAAATATCGGATTGCTGATGAACCGGTGCGAGCTGGAGATGTGGAAAAGATCAATGCGGAGATAATAAGGTTGCAAAACGTGATTTGAATCATAGCTTGATTAGACCAATAACGACATAATAAAGACACAACTAAAAAATTAGGAGGCGGTATTTTATGACTACTAAAACGTATCAGCTGGAGACTTTGACCTGTCCATCGTGTTTAGCCAAGATTGAGGGGGCACTAAAAAAGACTGCCGGTGTAACCGAGTCCGAGGTCCTGTTTAACTCAAGCAAGGCTAAGGTGAGCTTTGATGAAACTGTTGTCAGTTCGGATAAGATCCGGGAAACGATCGAATCGTTAGGATATAAGGTGCTAGGAGAGAAGTAAAAAAGCTGTACTAATGGAGGGGGGAGATTATGGCCGGATTAAGCAAGGTGCGCAGAGTCCAAATTTCAGGTGTGCTTGTTGCTTTAGCCTTCGTCCTTAGGAATACTACAGAGGCGACAGTCATTACCAATTTAATAATGCTTGGCGCAACAATCGTAGCAGGTATTCCCATTCTGAAAAGAGCTGTTGGAGCGCTAAAGTATAAAATTCTCGGGATTGACTCTCTAGTCTCAATCGCTGTAATTGGGGCACTGGCGATCGGGGAATATTGGGAAGCTGCAGCGGTCACCTTCCTGTTCATGCTGGGTGACTATTTGGAAGCACGCACCATTGAAAAAACCCGATCCTCGATTAAAGCCTTATTGGAGCTGGCTCCAGATACAGCGAGAGTATTGCGAGATGGCGTTGAGGTGGAAATCAGCCCGGAGGATGTTGTGGCCGGAGATGTAGTAATCGTCAAACCGGGCGAGAAAATCCCCGTAGATGGCATGGTGCTAGAGGGAACAGCCTATGTAAACCAAGCTGCGATCACCGGTGAATCGATCCCATTATCCAAAGAACCTGAGGATAGTGTCTTTTCGGGCACGATTATCGAATCCGGCTATCTGAAAGTTAGAGCCGATCGGGTTGGCGAGGATACGACCTTTGCTAGAATCCTGCAGATGGTCGAGGAAGCTCAAGACAAGAAAGCGAACACTCAAAAGTTCTTGGAGCGGTTCTCGCGTTACTATACCCCCTCCATTATCGTTTTAGCTGTCTTGATTTACCTCGTATCTAGAGATTTGGTGCTTGCTTTAACCTTGTTGGTAATTGCTTGTCCGGGTGCGCTAGTTATTTCGGCTCCAGTGTCGATAGTGGCTGGTATAGGCAACGGAGCTAAACACGGGGTCTTAATTAAGGGCGGCGAAATCATGGAAAACCTGGGGAAAAGTAAAGTGCTTGCTTTTGATAAGACCGGTACGCTGACCGTTGGTAAACCAGGAGTTACCAAAATCAAGGCATACGGTATTGACGAAAAGGAACTATTGCGCTTGGCGGCGATTGGTGAAAGTTACTCCGAACATCCGTTGGCCAGAGCTATTATCGAAAGGGCCGAAAAAGACTTGGGCCCGATAACCGAAACTCCGGCTGAGGCGGAGATGATCACTGGGCATGGCCTGAGAGCGGTAATAGCTGGAGAAACCTTATTAATAGGTAACCGCAAGCTATTTACCGACAACAATGTATCCTTAGAAGGCGTTCAGGAGTATCTCGATAGTGAGGAAGAAAAGGGACAAACAGCGATTATCGTTGGGAACCTAACTGAAGTCTTAGGGGTAATTTCAATCGCTGACACAGTCCGGGAAGATGCTAAATCACTAATTGCCACCTTGAAACGATTGGGTATAGCCAAGATCGCGATGTTGACCGGGGACAACCCAGGCACGGCTAAGTCTATCTCTGAGCAACTGGAAATTGATGAGTATTACGCCGAGTTGCTTCCGGAAGATAAGGTGAAGGTCCTGAATGAGTTGCGTGAAAAATATGGGGCTGTGGCGATGGTTGGCGACGGTGTAAACGATGCACCTGCGCTGGCTTCAGCAGATGTTGGAATTGCTATCGGCGGTGCAGGAACGGATGTAGCCATGGAAACAGCAGATGTGGTATTAATGTCCGCACAGATCAGACAGTTAGCACATGCGATTGGTCTAAGCCGGGCCACGGTCAGAAATCTGAAGCAAAACATCATTTTTGCCCTATTGGTGGCGGGGCTGTTACTCTTCGGAGTTTTGGTTAAAACAGTAAACTTGTCATTTGGAATGTTGGTTCACGAGGCAAGTGTTCTGCTGGTTATAGTTAATGCGGTTCGCTTATTAGGCTATAGCGCATAGGAAACGCTGACTACACTGTCCGAGGGAGGAGATCATCCTCCCTCGATTAATATTCACAAGCCTCTTTCAGCGCTTCTAGGTCGAGAATCACGAGCTTTTTATTGCCGATAAAATCGATGATTCCAGCCTCTTTAAAGGTATTTAGTCGACGTGAGACCGTTTCACGGGTTAACCCGATATAATTAGCCATCTCCTCGCGGTTCAACGGCAGGTCGATGATCATGGTCTGATCTGGCTGCTTGGTCCCGTATTTTTCAAGAAACTCCAGCAACATCAGGCAAATCCGCTTATCCGTCTCACGGGGACTGACATTGCCGAAAAAAAGCTCCAGTTTGTCCAGCCGATTATTGAGCTCGTCGATGATCTTTAAGCCAATCGTTGGGTAGCGTAGTAACAGCTTCTGGCAATCTTGTCTAGTAATTACGCAGACTTGGGTATCTTCCAGTGTTTCCGCTGTATACTCCGCCGGCTTAGATCGTAAGAGATTACGCTCGCCTAAAAAATCACCTTCGGTGAGCACATAGAGGATTTGCTCTTTGCCTTCGGCCGAGGTACGGTAGACCTTGATCCGCCCGTGATTAACCAAGTACAAATTATCCAGCGGCTCGCCTTCACGAAAGATCAGGCTGGCTTTAGGGTAGCTTTTGTGAGTAATTAAGGAGACGATCTGCGCCAACTCCGCGTCATCAAGTGCAGCGAAAATTGGGACCTTGCGGGCACATGGTTGATGTGTGGGGCAAGTGCATTTTAGTTGGCTGGACATCTGATCAACTCCAAGTAAAAATACTTCTTAAACATCAATTATATCGTAGCATTTTTCGACCTTGGATGCTAATAAATCTGTCGCACTTGCAACTGACAGTTGTTATTTGATTGGAAGATAAACATCGAACTCGGGTGAGTCTGGGCCATCCGCAAGTACTACAAGGATATCTTGATTAACCCGCTGATATTTAGAGTTGGGGAGCCAGGCACCATGGATGAAACGATGGAGTTCAAGCCGAGAGATGACTGCGTTTTTCCGTGTAAACACTGCATATTTGGCCCTCGCAATGGTCTTCTGTACCATACCGGTCGGCAAGATGGACAACTCCCTCTGTACCGGGACTCCGGTAAAAAAACAATAGCTCGTATTATAAAATCCGCCGGTACTAGGGATATGTTCATATACTTCAATTAATTTGGTTCCTGTTGCCGTACCGTGTACTTCTGAGATGTGGGGAAGTAGTTGATCCCAAAAGAGAGTTAATTCTTTGTCATCATAAGGAAATAAGCAAGGCCTTTTGATGCCGACTAGCGTCAGCTGGGGCACTTCAACAATTTGCGGTTCACGGACAAGGCTATCATGCAAGTGGATTAGTTTTTCATGGGTTAATGGTGGCAGTTCGGTCAGAATGGGTTCACCCATCATTCGGTATTCACCGGGGTTTATGCCAAATCGGCCCTCAAATGCCCGCGTGAAAGCTTCTTGGGATCTATAACCGTATTGCATAGCAATATCGATGATCCGGTCATTGGTAAAACGGAGCTGGCGGGCAGCTTCAGTTAGCCGCCGCCTAGTTAGATAGTCGAGGATTGACTCCCCAACCCATGATTTAAAGATCCGGTGAAAATGGTACATTGACATTCCGATTTCTTTGGAGATATCCTCCCGTTTTAGATCGGAAGTCAAGTTCTTCTCGACATAATCGACAGAATATTCAATCAATTCGAGATAGTCTACCCCATCAATCTTCACCACGCTTCAATATTAATTTCTTGTTGCTTTCATTGCAATTATAACAATTTTCTAGAACCTCTTTTGATCAAGTGTGCTGAATTTTTTGAATTGTTCCTTTGAGTACGACAGCAACACAGCACAGTTAATCAAAAGAACCATTTTGTCAAGACAGAATTATCTGTCTACGACCGGTTTGCTTATCTGTATTGGGTTCATGAGTTCGTATGACGGAGTGATAAATAAACGAGATAAATTTGCAGAAAATTCAGAAAAAAAGGGGGGGTGATGGGTAGAATTTAGATTGGTTAAGCCACAAGCACTAGGATCAACAAGTAAAGGAGGGTAACAATGCTAAAACGTTCGACAAGTACCATCGGTATACTAGCGGTCTTTGCCTTAGGTGCCTACCTAGCCTGGGAGGCCTCTCAGTTATACCTATACCGGGCAGTTTTTGCCGGTTCGTACAAATATAATTTGCTCTTTACCAATTACGGCTGGTTAATCCCGATCGCTGTATTTCTCGGGATCTTCGTCGGCGCCGCAAGTATTCGTAAGCCCGCGGAGATTGCTGGTGACAAGGTCTTGCGCCATGACGAGACGGCCTTTCTCATTCACTGGGGGCACGCTGTATCTTGTGTGGTGCTGTTGGTTACCGGAGTTATGCTAGGCTTTCTCTTTGTTCCGCGGCTGGTAGGTACCCCGCAAATGGCAGGGTTTATGCTCAACCTTCATTTTGTGGGAGTACTAGTCTTTATGTTTAGTGTCAGCATGCATATCACTGATGTTTATGTTGGTGGAAAATTCAAGGAACACATGCCCGAGGCACATGACTTAGAAGATGCTATTGCCCATTATGCAGCCAAACTGGGTTTGGCTACCCCGAAGAAAGAAGGCAAGTTTTTGGCTAGTGAGCGACTGTCCTATCCAATGTGGATTGTTTCGGTCGGACTGGTTATCCTTACCGGGGTAATTAAAGTCTCTGCTCATTACTGGAATTTGCCGGGTGAGCTGATGAAAGTCACGACGTTTTTACATGATGTCGCTGCCATTCTGGTCTTGCTTAACCTGATGGCTCATATAACGATGTCCACCATTGTTCCTTGGTCTTGGCCGCTGATAAAGTCGATGTTGTTCGGCTGGATCCCATTGGATTATGTTAAGCATCATCATGCGCTATGGTATGAGGAGATCACTGGAGAAATTTTGACTGAACCAGAACCTGTAGTCAAGAAAAAGAAGGGGAGATCGAAAGAAACCGTTGTTGAGTCATAGGTTTGGCTACTTCTAGCGAAAGAAAGGAGATTAGAGAAAGATGGCTGATCATGAAAAGAAAGATCAATCCAAAGAGTTTTCACGCCGTTCTTTTCTGAAAATGCTTGGTGGAACTGCGGCAGGGGTAGCTTTTGGTGGTGCCATTCCACAATTATTTAACTTAGGCGGTGGGTTGGTTGCTATCCCGGCTTCGGAAGGGTACCTACTTGTTGATACGATGAAATGCGCAGGTTGTTCATCGTGTATGCTGGCCTGCTCCCTGGTGCATGAAGGGAAAGAAAATGTATCGTTATCCCGAATTCAAATCACGCAAAATCCATTTAAGAGGTTTCCATATGATATTTCCCTCTATCAATGCCGGCAGTGTACTAGCCCGGCATGCATAGAGGCTTGCCCCACCGGTGCACTAGCAGCCGACAAAAATAATGGGAATGTGCGCACCGTTGATGAACGTAAGTGCATTGGCTGTATGCAATGTGTGGAGGCCTGTCCACAAACACCTAGCCGAGTCATTTGGAACTTTGAGGATCACTACTCCATGAAGTGCGATCTATGTGTTGACACCCCTCACTGGGAAGAAAAAGGTGGGCCAAATGGCAAACGGGCTTGTGAGTCTATTTGCCCCGTTAACGCGATTAAATTTGTCGCTGAAATACCAACCCAATACGGTAATGTGGGCTATGATGTCAATCTACGCGGCCCGGTCTGGGAGAAACTAGGATTTTGATGCTGACTTCGGTCATTAAGCATAAAAGGAGGGTGTAAAATGTACGGTTACATGGGTAAAATTCTTAGAATTAACCTTTCAACCAAGAAAATTTCTATAATAGATACAAAAAAATATGAACAATGGGGTGGAGGTCATGGAATCGGGAGCGCCATCTTCTGGGATTTGTGCAAAGACAAGGCCGTCAGCGGTTTTGACCCCCGAAATGTCGTTACGGTAATGACCTCACCTTTATCAGGGACTCTTGCCCCAGCGGTGGCCGGACGAACAGAAGTCCAGGGTATTGGAGTGCAGGGCTACCCATACGAGTGGTTTACGCGGAGTAATTTCGGCGGCCGGTTTGCTGCCATGTTAAAGTATGCCGGTTGGGATGGTATTGTCATCGAAGGTAAATCGGACAAACCGGTCTGGGTCGATATTCGCAATAGCGAGGTTCAGATTAAAAGTGCCGAATCGCTCTGGGGACTGGATACTTGGGAAACTCAGGAGGAGATTTGGAATGAAGTGATGGCGGGCCTGTCTTCCCGGGATGAATGGTGGCAGTTAAGTACTGCCCGGGATACCGGACGGACAACTCAGAAGCCTGCTGTTTTGACCATTGGCCCGGCGGGAGAAAACCTCTGCCGTAATGCATCTTTGATTCACGTTGCCGGTAACGGCGCAGGTCAGGGGGGCTTTGGCGGCGTCTGGGGCTCAAAAAACCTTAAAGCGATCAGCGTTATCGGAACCGGTAGCGTAGCGATTGCTGACCCCAATGGCCTAATGCAGGCTCGGCTGTGGGCCAAAGAAACTTATGCTTCCCGGGTAGATGATCCGTATGAGCTGAACGGAGTTACCGGATTCTTCTCTTTCCCTTCGATGCCTGGTAGCTCAATTGGCACATACCCCGACGGAGTCGCCAAGAGGCCTCAGGGGTGCTATGGCTGCCACAAGGTCTGTAGAAGGAGAACCAATCGCGGCGGGAATGAATCATCCTGCGTTGACTTCCTTTTTTACGAAATCCATGATCGCGAGAGACACGATGGAAGACAGACCCAAACAATTTTGGAAGCAGTCGACTTGGCTCAAAGAGCTGGGCTCAATGTCTTTGAACTCGAAGCTGGTATTATCTGGATTAAACACCTCTACAAAATGGGTGTGATCGGCAAGGGTAAGGAGATCGACACTGATCTGCCGGTTGATGAAATCGGTGAATATAGTTTTGCTGCGGATTTAATCAATAAGATAGCTTACCGCAAGGGAATTGGTAATGACCTGGCGGAAGGTTTGGCGAGAGCTGCTAAGAAGTGGGGTCGATTAGAACAGGACCTAGCAAGCGGGATTCTGCCCTTGCAGTCTTGGGGTTACCCCCAGCACTATGATGCCCGTACCGAAATTGAATGGGGTTATGGGAGCGTATTAGGTGAACGTGATATCAATGAGCATGATTTCAACTGGGTCGTCTATTGGACTCCGTCGATTTCTTATCTCACTGGTGCCAAGCCCTTGGTGTCAGCAAAAGAGCTTTCAGAGATTATCGCTGAAAAATGCAAACCATACTCTGATCCGTTAATGGTTGATTATAGCGATGAGGGGATCTACTCTGAGCATGCCGCTAAACTTGTGGCTTGGCATCGCCATTACACCAGGTTCTGGAAACAGTCCATCGGTTACTGTGACTGGGCTTATGCTGATTTTGTTAACCCATATGGCCCGAACTATAGAGGCATCACAGCCGAAGCTGAACATAAGTTCCTCAATGCCGTAACCGGCCAGAATCTTTCCTTCGAAGATGGTATTGAACTAGGCCGGAAGATCTGGAACCTTGATCGGGCAATCTGGATTCTTCAAGGCCGGCACCGTGATATGGAGAAGTTTGCGGATTATGTCTACGAGGTACCAGCAACACCTGGCTATACGACATACGAAATCCCATATATCATGCCTACCCTTGAAAATGGAACCTGGGATTACCGTGATTGTAGCAACCGAGTCATCGATCGGGATAAGTTCGAGGACTGGAAAAGCAAGTATTATAAGTTCGAAGGTTGGGATCCAGCTACCGGCTGGCCGCGGAGAAGGACTCTTGAAGAGATGGGATTAGGCTTTGTAGCTGATGAACTTGAAAAACAAGGTAAACTAGGAGCGTGAAACGATGTCCATTCTTTCTACTCCATCGTCGGAATTGGCCGCTAAACTTCTGGCAGAGGCAGACTACGCTGACCGATTGATCGGAATGATAATGACACCGATGGCCGGAAATGTTGAGCAGCCCATCTGGTCGCTAAAAGAAGCAGCAGCTTTTTTACATGTTGACCAAGATTTATTTCATAACCAAGCCAGTATACGCTACCTTGACTTAACGGTGTTGCAAAGATGGATATGTGAGGTCTATTCTGACCAGGAGCTCGCGACTGCTATCGGTACAGAAGCTAACAAATACCAAACATATGTAGAAAAAATCAAACCGGTTAAAGAGTTGTTGCTTGAAAGGATAAAGCAGTGCGAAACGCTGGTATCAGCATAATATCTCATCATTTAGTTGAGACCCACTCTCAATATAAAGTCAAAAGCACCGTTTTCCCGACACGGTGCTTTTGGCATTTTTCCCTCTTGAAGTATCATGAAAAATTCCACAAAATAGCAGGCGAAAAACAGCTATTGTGGAATTTATTTTATTAAGATACATGGTATTGTGGGAGAGGAGTGGGGTAATGTCCGTTGGGAAAATAGGAATCAGGACAAGGGTACTTGCTGGATATTGTATCGTGGCTTTACTTTTCAGCATTGTTGGCGTTAGACTATTAGTCGCGATTAATGACCAGGCGGATGATATTGCCGCTATGCGGGAGCAAGATTTGCAAACAGCCCTCCTCGCCGAAGAACTGAAATTGTCGGTAGTACAGGTGCAGCAGTGGCTGACAGACATTAGCGCAACAAGGGCAGCTGAGGGCTTTGATGATGGATTTGATATTGCTGAGGAATACGCTCAGAGGTTCAGAAATATTCTCTCCGAATTAGCGGAAATTAACCCCGGGGATGTTGGTCTCTTTCGCGAATTTGAAGATTCGTTCGAGGTCTATTATGAAGTTGGTAGACAGATGGCAGCAGCTTATATTGCTGAAGGCCCGGAAGGCGGCAACATCATGATGGAGGAGTTTGATGTTTTTGCTGCTGACCTTAATGACCGGGTTGATGCCTACAAGGAGACTGCGCTGGCTACCATTAATGGGACCGTATCGGGCATCTATGATTCGGCGAGCGCGATCATACGCTTTGTTACGGTAGCCCTCATCTTTCTGGCCGTCCTTGTAATAATTATTGCGCTGTCGGTGTCGAATGCTATTGCACGTCCGATGATGAAAGTTGTACAGAGAATTCATGATATTGCCGAAGGCGAAGGAGATCTGACACAACAAGTTGAGATAGACGGCAAATACGTCCCTAAAGAAATCACCGCTTTGGCGCACTATGTAAATTTGTTTATCAGCAACGTGCGCGCCATTGTTGCCCAGGTTAAACAAGCCTCTATTGAGGTTACATCATCGTCACAAGATTTGGCTATGAGCAGTGAGCAAGCTGTCCAATCTACCGACCTGGTTAGTTCTACGGTCCAGCAAATAGCGTCTGCATCTGAACACCAAGCCCAAGCAGCTATGGATAGTGCTACGGCTATGGAAGAGCTAGCGGTTGGCATTCAGCGGATTGCGGAGACATCTGGGCTTGTTTCTAATTCATCAGCCAAAGCCTCCAGTGATGCGGAGAAGGGTAATGAGTCTATTCTGGAGACTATTCGGCGGATGGAGTTGCTAAACCAGTCGGTGAGTGATTCGGCGGAAATAGTCAACGAATTGGGTGAAAAGTCTGCGGAGATAGGCCAAATCGTCGATATTATCACCGGCATAGCATCGCAGACAAATTTGCTCGCGTTAAACGCAGCTATTGAAGCAGCTCGGGCCGGCGAGCATGGCCGGGGATTTGCTGTTGTTGCTGAGGAGGTTCGCAAGCTTGCCGAGCAATCGGAGACTTCGGCGCATCAGATCGGATTGCTAATTGAAGAGATTCGTAATAATACAACTAATGCAGTAGACGGAATGGCAAAGGTATCAACCGAGGTTCAAACCACCAAAGAGGTTGCTGTTGCTGCTAGTCACGCGTTTGCGCGGATATTATCGGAAGCAAAAGAGATTGCTGAGCAGATCCAAGAGGTTTCTGCCGCAGTAGAGGAGATGTCTGCCAGTTCGGAGCAGGTCACTGCGATGGTCGGCAGCATGGCCGAAACGGCCAAAGAGTCTTCGGCAAGCTCGCAAAATATTGCCGCTTCGACTCAAGAACAATTGGCCTCCATGGAAGAGATTGCAGCACTGGCTAATACTCTAAATAAGATGGCCGAACAGCTTGAAACCTTGGTCGAAAAGTTTAAAGTCTGAAACGAGCTTTTCAAGAATTAAGTTTCTTAAGATAAGTCAGCTGCTGGCGCTGGTGGATATTTCAGCGTCAGCAGCTTTGCTATGAGGGAAGTAGGCTTACTCTACGCTGTAAAGCATTTCTGCATATGTAGGTAAAGGCCAGTGCTTTTTAGCGACTAGCGTTTCAAGTTCATCGATTACCAGTCGAAGCTCTGACATAGCTCCAAGCACACGGTCGTGATAAAACTTAGCTAAAGCGAGTGCATCGCATTCACCTTTGGTTTCAGCCACAGTGTTTTCAAGAGTATCCAGCTTTTTGAGTAGGCAGGCCGAGAGCCTGGAAATTTTGCTGAGGTAGCGCTCCTCCAGCTCACAGTCGTAATTACCGCACGTTTGTTTATCCTTTAAAAGGTGTACGAGCTCATTTTGATAGCCAATACACGCGGGGATAATCTCCTTTTTAACAAGGTCGGCCAGGGTAAGCGCTTCAATATGCAGTCTTTTACAGTAGCTCTCCAGGAATATTTCATATCTCGCCTGAATTTCCGTTCTAGAAAATACCTGATGGCGAGCGAACAAATCAATGCTATTTTGTGCCACCAAAGCGGGCAAGGCTTCAACTGTGGTTCTATGATTGGCAAGACCTCGTCTTTGTGCCTCCCTCATCCATTCTTCGGAGTAGTTATTACCGTTGAAGATGATGCGCTTGTGCTTCTGGATGGTTTTCCTAATTAACGATCTAAGTTCACCCTTGAAGTCGCTCGTGTTTTCGAGAATATCGGCAAATTCCCGCAGCGCCTCGGCGACAGCGGTATTGAGAACTATGTTTGGTTCGGCGATGGAGGAGGCAGAGCCCAGCATACGCAACTCAAATTTGTTGCCGGTAAAGGCAAAGGGAGAAGTGCGGTTGCGGTCAGCGGTGTCTTTGGGGAAATGCGGCAGCACCGTTGCACCGATCTCCATCAGCCTCTTTTGTTGGCTTTGATAAGGAGCACCTGTTTCAAGAGCTTCAAGTATTTCGCTTAATTCATCACCTAAAAAGATGGAGACGATTGCTGGAGGCGCTTCATTGGCACCTAAGCGAAGATCATTGCCGGCGCTGGAAACCGAGGCCCGAAGTAATTCTTGGTACTCATCAACTGCTTTGATGACTGCGGTGAGGAATAGCAAAAACTGTGTATTTTCGTAGGGTGTCTTGCCTGGCTCTAAAAGATTTGCTCCGCTATCTGTCGCTAAAGACCAATTAATGTGCTTTCCGCTGCCGTTTACGCCTGCAAATGGTCGCTCATGAAGCAAACAGACTAATCCATGCTTATTGGCGATGCTTTTCATCAACTCCATGGTCAGTTGGTTATGATCGGTGGCAATGTTGACGGTGCTGAAGATCGGGGCCAGCTCATACTGAGCCGGAGCTACCTCGTTATGCTTGGTCTTAGCGGGTACGCCTAACTTCCAAAGTTCTTCCTCAAGCTCGCGCATAAATGCAGACACTCGTGGCTTAAGGCAGGCTAAATAATGGTCATGCAACTCATGGCCTTTCGGAGGGCGGGCCCCTAAAAGCGTCCGACCGGTATAAATCAAATCAGGGCGTTTTAGGTAAAGCTCTTTATCGATCAGGAAGTACTCTTGTTCAGACCCGACTGTTGTAATGATCCGTTGCACCGCGGAATTACCAAAAAGCCGGATTATCCGAAGGGCCTGCCGGTTAAGGGCTTCCATAGATCGTAAGAGCGGGATTTTCTTGTCTAGCGCTTCCCCCTGATATGAGCAGAAAACGGCGGGGATACATAGTGTAGCGTCTTTAATGAAAGCGTACGAGGTGATGTCCCAGACGGTATATCCTCTGGCCGCAAAGGTTACCCGCAGCCCCCCGGAAGGGAAGCTTGATGCATCAGGTTCACCGCGCAGAAGTTCTTGGCCGGAGAATTCCATAATGACGCGTCCGTCTCTGTTGGGAGCTATAAAGCTATCATGTTTTTCAGCGGTAATGCCGGTCATCGGTTGGAACCAGTGGGTGAAATGGGTGGCCCCTTTTTCGACCGCCCAATCCTTCATCGTATTGGCGACGATGTTAGCTACATCAAGCTCTAAATGGGTTCCTAGCGCCATGGTTTTTTTCAGGGCCCGATAAATATCTTTCGGCAATCGAGACTGCATAACTGAATCATTAAAGACCATGCTGCCAAAGGAATTCGGAACATTTTTCACAGTGAGCACTCCCAACGGTCCGTGAACACAAAAGGGGCTGAAAACTTGTAGTCCACAGCGCTTTTTCAGTATATGCGCATTTTATAGCGCGCTCTTTTGGTATGTCAATAGATTTGTTAAAAAAAATCAGTTAATGTAAGTTTTTGCCAAAAACAAACAGCAAAGAAAGTGATATCAGGCGACTTACCTATAAGTATAGTTACAATGAGTGAGAGATGAATGATATACTAAAAACAACAACAATCGAGGTGAGTAAGGTGGACCGTAGAAAGGAATTAATCCAGCAGTATAAAGAGATGAAAAAAGAAGGCGGAGCATATCAGATCAGAAATACCCGCAATAACAAGGTGTTGGTTGTTGTCACACCAGATCTGAAAACAATGAACGGTAAGCGGTTTCAGCTGAACAACGGCGCGGGGATGAATAAAGAACTCCAAGCCGAATGGAATGAATATGGCGAAGAGGCCTTCGAATTTGAAGTGCTCGAGGTGTTGGAGGAAAAGACAGATGGCTATTTTGATAAAAAGGCCGAGCTGAAAAAGCTTGAGGAGAAATGGCTGGAAAAGTTACAGCCATACGGGGATCAAGGTTACAATCCAATAAAAAAACGCTAGATGCCGTGAAAAAGCAGTTCGCAGATATAGACTATCAAGACTGTTCCCATAGCCACTTTAAAGAGACCTTGTTCACGGTAGGCCATGAATAATCCGGCTACTAATCCGACAACGGAAAACAATGTCGATGAAGTCGAAAACAGAATGGCGGGAAAGGTCATCGCCCCCAGTACCGCATAGGGGATATAAAATAAGAAGGACTTGATAAAGGGTGATTCTATCTTTCGGGTCATCACCGTTATTGGCAATGCCCTCGGAATATAAGTGACTATTGCCATCAATATTACGGCAAGCAAAATCTTGCTCATAGCTTGTCCTCCTTCCGCGGGAACAAGAATGCTCCCAGTGCCGAAGCAACGATGGTAGCGATGATAATGCTCCACCCGGAGGTAATATTGTTAACGTATGGCACCCAGTGAAAAGCAGAGCTAAGTGTGACGGCAACAACTACAACTGCTAATACGGCTTTAGACTTCATTGCAGGGGGAACAAAAAGAGCTAAAAACATGGCGTAGAGGGCAATCCCCATCGCACTTTGCAGGGCCGCAGGTAGAAACGAAGTTGTAGCTGCTCCGAGAGCGGTGCCGAGTGCCCAACCAAAATACGGACAACTGATCAATCCCAGCATATACGGGAAAGTAATCTCCTGTTTTTCCATGGAGGCTACAGCAAAGGTCTCATCGGTGATGCCAAAAGCCATGATAGCTCTGTTAATCAAAGGCATCGGCACAATCTTCTGTGAGAGCGACAAGGACATGAGCATATAGCGGATATTAATGACGAAGGTAGTGACGGCGATCTCAAAAAGTGAGGTATTGGCGATGATTAAGCCGACCCCGGCAAACTGACCGGCTGAAGTTAAATTGGTCAAAGAGATTAAGATGGCAATCCAGATCGGGATGCCGCCCTGGACGGCCATCAATCCAAAGGTAAACGCTACGGGAATATACCCAAGGGCAATGGGCACCCCCAGCCGTACCCCTCTTATAAATTCCGATAGATCAACTGCTTTTTTTGAAAGCGGTAGGCTAGACAAGTTATGCAAAGCTTCACCTGTTTCGTTTCTCAAAGCTTGATACTAGTGATTATATCAGTTATGCCAAATAGTGGGAAGAGAGATTAATTATATCTGGTTCTGAGCTTCGTTTTCCTGGTTCTTGTGGCGGTTTGGGTCTAGGTACTTAAGGGCTTGGGCAACAATCAGACCACCGATAAACCCGATCGCCATGTTGACTACCAGAGCGAGGCCGATCGTTGTGAGCATTGGAATTAGGTCTTTATCAAATTTGGCCCCTTTCGCAAATTTAGCTAATTCCACGCCAACGAGGAGCATCATTGCACCGATTATGGCTTGAGGAAAGGCAGCAAAAACAGCGATAATTGATCCTCCGAAGAATAGCCCCAAGATTACTTCGATAGTTCCCTCAATAATGTTTGTTCCACCGGTGCGAGCGCCGAAATAATACTTGCCGGCTAAGCCTCCTGCGCCATGGCACATGGGGAATCCGCCGAAAAATGGAGCAACTAAATTCATAATTCCTTGACTGAGAGATAGCGAATGTTCAGTGATGTCGGTGCGCTCAGGCCAGTATTGGCGGATGAGTATCGCAGTCGCGATTACAGCATTACCCACTGTTAAGGGGACTTGGGCAAAACCGGCTAGCAGTAAAGAATCCCACACTTCTTTGGGCTTAAAGGCGGTAATAGTCGGCCAGGCGAATCCCGGAGTCTGAATATTGGACCAGTCGCCAGTGACTAGAGCGATAGTCAGCCCAAGGCCCATTAGCACGACTGCAGCTGGAGCTTTGCGACTTTGCCGAAAAAAGACGATGATCAATATCGCAATTAGCGCCAAGAGCCAGCCAGTGCGTAACCTGGGCAGGGCTTGTAGAGCTAAGCTGATTCCTAAAGCGACTTGGATTCCCCGGATTACAGCCATCGGGGTGACCTTTACGATCCACTTCATCAAGCCGGTCAAGGTGATAAGCAGCCAAACTATACCCATTGCAAAACCCGAAGCATAGATCATTGAAGGAGCCCACTGCTGGCTGATAGCGGTAGCGGCCAGTATTTTCATCGGTTGAATTGGCAGGGGGATCTTGTATACTAAGCCGGTGATGATGTTTACGATGCCCAGCATCACCAAAAAACCGCTTGGATTTAAGCCATTAATGGCAAGGTAGCCGAGAGCGATCGGAAATAGGGTGCCTAAATCCCCCATTGATCCGGCAAACTCACGCAAATTAACTTCATAGGATTTATTTTTCATGCTCACCCACCTTGAAGTGCGTTATTGCCAGCAAGACATAACCATATTTCGGAATAAAGGCTGGGTGCTCCTGCAAAAAGTTTGATTTGATTGGAGGGATTACGCGCTGTCTGTCGTAAATAGTAAATATCTCCCAAAATAATATTTTCTCCGAGTCTTTGACTCCTAAGGGGTAATCCTATGGAGCTCAGACCGATAGGGTATAACCGAAAACGGTTATGCCTCTCAATGTGGAAAGGAGAAGCGAACAGCGTAGTCATGCTTGGCACTCCTTTTGGAGTGCTATTTTGATTACAGTTGTCTCATATTCGCCTCCTAATTCCGGGGGCGTTTTTTATAGCAAGTAAACTTCGAAAGGGAGTAGTCGTATGAATTGCAATTTTTGTGAGCGTCGCTGTGAGTTATCAGGCGATTATCACGGTTTTTGTCAAATGTATAAGGTAGAGGAGGGCAGGATTGTTGAACGCTACCCCTATCGCTGGTCTTGTTATCAAACTTCAGATATTGAACAGATCCCATTTTACCATGCCTTTCCAGGCAGCAAAAGCTTAGTTCTTGGAACAATGGGATGCAACATGGATTGTAAATACTGCATTAACTCCTATGTTGCCAAAAAACAAGTTGAAGAATCCAGGCTTTATACCCTGACTCCGGAGCAGATATTGAAAGCGGCCCGAATTTCAGGTTGTCAGAACATCGTTTTCGGAGTCAATGAGGTAACCGTTTCACTCCCATCATTTCTCGAAGTAGCCAAGGCGGCAAATAATCAGGGTTTCGCAGTGGGTTGTTTGACGAACGGCTATCTGACTGAAGAAGTTGCAGAGCTATTGGCTGAGCATGTTTCGTTTGTTAACCTTAGCTTAAAATCGATTAGCGACCAGTTTTATCGCCATTATGCCAGTATTAGAGATGTTTCACCAATCATTCGAAATATACGGTACTTTGCAGAACGAGTTCACTTAGAGATTACTACTCCTATAGTACAAGATGTTAATGATCACGAGATTCCCGAGATCGCTCATTTAATCGGGGAGATTGATCCGAGCATACCTTGGCACCTATTCAGATTGTTACCAGAGTACAAGATGCAGGATCACCAATATCCTGACATTAGGAGAATCGAGAGTCTGCTGATTCAAGCCAGGCAGGAAATATCGTACGTTTATTTTAGTAACTTTGTCGGATCCAAGTGGGTGAGTACTGACTGTCCGCTGTGTGGTACACCGGTGATGAAACGTGTTTCCATGGGAACTTGTGGTGCAAAGTTGGCGGCGGATATGCGGGTAAAAGAGCAGTGTTTGGGCTGTGGTTACCGGATACCGTTCTTAAAACAGTCCCCTTCAGTGCAGGAGGCAGTATCATGAGCGTAGCGGTAATCGATGTCCGGGAATGGCAAACCACAGTAGATTTTGCGACCGGAGATGTGATCAATGTTGACAACGACCTTGTCGCGCTGGCTAAAGACCTGATCTCTAGAAGGTATTATCCGGGAGACGTAGATAATCGGAGTATTACCTGGGTTACAGATACCGCCTTAGATATTACCAAGGCTTATGAGCCTGATTTTTTGTTCTTATCCTACACCCAGCCCCATTTTTATTCGCTGTACCAGCCATTTGATCCCATGCAATGGCAAATAATCTGTAGAAGTATATTTGACGACATCGCCAGACTCGTGAATGAAACCGACTATGTTCCGGTGGTTGTGGGGCTAGGAGATATGATTCCACTTAAAGAGCGTATCGACCTTACCCCCTTAGATGGGCTTGGGGTCGCTACCAACTGGTCCTTTCATTATGCTGGGCTATTTTCGCCGAGCCAAGCTGATCTCGAACAACTTAACAGCGACCCGCGCGTCGAAAGGATTGTTAGTAAGGAGAGGTTTAGCGAGCTTTTTGGCGGGTCTAAGGAGTTTCTGCGGAGATTCCCTGACTATTTGTTGGTGGCGCATGAAGGCTATACCTTTCGTGGTTTTTCTTCTGGCATCAGAAAGATCGGTCGTATTCCGGCGAAGAACCTTCGGATTCCGGTTCATACCCCACTAGGGAATGTACAGCGCTTAGTCGACATTCATGCGCTGATTGATAAGGTTTTGCCGCAGCAGAAGGTGGCGTTAATTCTTGTAGAAGGAATTGGACAGAGAGATTTCCAATTACCACATAAATTGATTGATAACACTGAACATTGGTATATCTACGAGAACAGTAGAGATCATTATCTGACTATTACAACCGGAATGCACTTTCAATACGGACAATTTCCACCGGGTCATCTGGATCATGATAAGGGGCCGAAATATCCCTATTCAGCAGGTTTTACCGCTCTGCCGGAAAACACACTCGGTCGGAAAAAGGGGATCAGGAGTGCAGCTGTGGGAACTCGTAACATGGTTACGCATTTGGCTGCTGGCGCCGATATCTGTATTGAGTGTTTTGCTCGGCAACTCTACAATTTGGGGACAATTGCGATTATCAATGATCCTAAATAGTTTGAAAGGAGAGGTCACCGGTTAAAGCCAGCGCGGGCCTGGGCGAAGTTACCGCTAGTAATCTTAATCAGACGCTTTGGAGGCTTGTCTATCCGAATATCGTCACCCTTCTTTTTCAACAAGGCTTTGGTTTTGTCGAAGGCTTGATCGTTAGTCTGCGTAGCACCAAAGATCTAAGTATTTTAAGTATTGGTTTTCCCTTCGTGATGGTTATCACTAACATGGCTTATGCGTGGGGAGTAGGGACCAACTCCTTGACCTCTCGTCTGCTGGGTGAAGGTAAGGGGAAAGCCGAAGATAACATTCTGTTAACCTCTTCGCTGTTCTCCCTGATTTTTGGACTCGTCTTGGCGGCCGCGATAATCATCGCGGTTCCGTTGATCCTGCCCTTATCAGGTGCTTCAAGTGAAGTTATTGCTCAGACCAGGATGTACTTGCTGCCTTATATCCTGGGCATCCCCGTGATTTTCCTCCATTCCACCAGCCTCAGCCTGCTCCGCGGAGAGGGTAAGATGCGAGTGGTGGCCATGCTCTCTATCTGTACGACGATCTTTAATGCGCTATTAGATTTCTTATTCATTCGGGGCTTTTGGTTAATTCCGCCGCTTGGCGTCGTTGGGGTAGGGGTAGGCAGCATTACTGCAAAGCTATGCGCAACTGTTGCAGCGTATTGGTTTTTACTCAAAGGAGAAGAACTTGTTAGGCAGATAACACCGGCTCATGTTAGGTCGATTTTCAAAATCGCAGTACCGGTTGGGCTAGCCAAATCAGTACAGCCGTTAGCGGTCATGGTTCTCAATGGGTTGCTCCTACAGCTTGGTCAGGTCACGGTGGCTACGCGCGGCTTGGGTACAAGGATTGACCAGTTAATTTATCTCCCGGCGATGTTCTTTACCGCGGCCGCGATAACTCTGATCGCTAATCTGCGCGGAGCAGGGCGCCTTGATTTGATTCGACTAACTGTCCAACGTTTGTACATTGTGATTTTTGGTTTAGCCTCCCTATTAACGGCAGTATTTCTACTCTGGCCAGAACTGATTTGGGACCGAGTAACGCAAGATCGTGACTTAATGCGGGCTGGGTACGAATATGTGCGGTTTTTTGGTTGGAGTTATCCGCTAGCCGCCCTAGACATTATTAACAATGCTATCCTACAAGGTCTAGGCTTTGGCTATCCAACATTGGTCGTCTCAGCCCTTAGAATCTGGGGCATCGCTTTACCATGCTCATATCTATTAGGTTTCACCTTTAGCCTTGGTGCGACCGGTGTTTGGCTGGCTTTCGGTTTGGGGAACTTGGTCGCCGTTATCGCTTCAACGTATTGGGTTTGGCGTAATGTCTGGAATTAGCAGGTTGTAATGTAGTGGGAAGTGAATGTGAAGTGGTCATCTACCATGCCGGCAGTTTATCTGTGCCTTTTGAGGCCATCAAAGCCGGCTTTGAACAGCTGCATCCTGATATAAGAGTGAAGCTGGTATCCGGAGGTAGTACCAAGATTGCCAGGATGATTACTGAAGTAGGGGATGCTGTCGATATTCTCGCCTCGGCCGACTACAAGGTCATCGATAAGCTGCTGATTCCCGATCATGCCAACTGGAATGCGCTTTTTGCATACAATTCAATGGTCATCATCTACTCTGACCGGAGCAGATATGCCGACCAGATATCGAGCAGTAATTGGTATGAGATCTTGCTGCGACCGGGTGTCAACTATGGCCATAGCGCACCTGACCTCGACCCGTGTGGATACCGAACGGTTTTGCTCTGGCAGTTGGCAGAAAAGCACTACCAACAGCCAGGTCTCTTTATGGAGCTGACTAAAGCCTGCCCGCAAACGAATATTACGCCCAAGACCGACCAACTAATTACCCTCTTGGAAGAGGGCAAGTTGGATTATATTTTTGAATACGAGTCAGTTGCAAGGCAGAATGTGGCCCGTAATCCCTCGCTGCGCTATCTTAAACTTCCTGCCGAGATTAATTTAAGCGCTATTCGGCATGCTGGATTCTATCGCACCGCTTCAATTAACTTAGCCGGCGCTAATCTCGGCGAAACTCTGACAGTTTATGGTGAGCCCATTGTCTATTCACTGACCATGCCCAAAACCGGGCACAATCCCCGGATGGCGATCGAGTTTCTGAAATACTTTTTTACCGAGGGAAAGAACGTGCTTGCGGCGCAAGGCCAGCCGATTATGGAAAAAGTTGAGGTCAAAGGGATGCATAATATGCCGGCTGAGTTGCGGGCACTAATATAATGGATCCAAACTGTAAAATTAGTATTGCATTTTGGTTTCTTCCGTGCTAATATCGAACTTACTATAATTAAATCGTTTGATTTCGGCTCTTATCAAGAGTGGTGGAGGGACTGGCCCAATGAAACCCGGCAACCGTCAGAAAAATTTCTTTCTGATTGGTGCCAATTCCTACGGAGCAGACAGCATGCTTCGAGAGATGAGAGGAGGGACCAATGTGTTTTTACCCTTCCTTAGTCTTGGAAGGGTTTTTTTCTTGCCGAACAAACGAGAGAGGAGTATGAGTAGTGAAGAAGATATGTACATTGGCGTTGATCGTAGGCCTACTTCTGAGCTTATCGGTACTAGCTAGCGCAGCCCAAAAGATTAAAGTAGGGGTCACTCCGGGAGTGCACGAAGAAATTATGGAGTTAGTCGCCGAAATCCTGACTGAGCAGGGAATTGCAGTCGAAATCGTCACCTTTCAGGATTATGTAACCCCGAACCTAGCTTTGGCTGAAGGTGAGATTGATGTCAATAGTTATCAGCATGAGCCCTTTCTAGTCAATTTTGCGGCAGATCGCAGACTAAACTTGGTCAAACTGGCCCCCACGATTAACTTCCCGATCGGTATTTACTCTCGTCGGATTACGGACTTAGCAGATCTGCGTGATCGCGCGGTCGTAGCGATACCGAATGACCCAACTAACGGTGGTCGTGTTTTGGTCTTGCTGGAAAAGGCAGGTTTAATCAAACTCCAACCTGGGGTCGGGATCAAGGCGACAGTGTTTGATATCGCCGAAAACCCACGCAGGTTGGTCATACGCGAATTGGATGCGGCTCAGTTGCCACGGGCCTTGGAGGATGTAGATATCGCAGCTATTAATACCAATTATGCGATTGAAGCGGGCCTGAATCCGGTTCGTGATTCGATCTATTTAGAAGGTGCGGATTCACCATACGTAAACATTCTGGCTGTTAGAGCTGGTGATGAAAACCGGCCAGAGCTTCAAGCACTTGTCAGGGCGTACCACACGCAAAAAATTGCCGATTTTGTCAGTGAAAAGTACGAGGGTTCGCTCATTCCAGGATTTGAGGTGAAATAGTCACTCGACTAAAGGCCATTACTTATGGCATTCTATTTTATATGCGAACAATACTTTTTGTAATTGGTTTAATCTCGGTTGTCTTAGGGGTGGTAGGTATTTTTCTACCGGTCTTGCCGACCACCCCTTTTCTCCTGTTAGCGGCGGCAGCTTTTTTGCGCAGTTCGGACAAGGCATACCAGTGGTTAATTAACCACTATTATTTGGGTAAATATGTTCGGAATTATTATAGTGGCAAAGGAATTCCGCGTAAGGCCAAGATCTATGCAATTGCCATGATTTGGTTGACCTTGGGCCTTTCTATTCACCTTATAATGAAGGTGTTGGCAATACGGCTGCTACTAGCAGGTATCGGTACGGGGGTAACGATTTATCTGCTTTCTCTTCCAACCTATGAGCCCGACAAGTGAGTTTTCCGAATTAGTTCAGTAGGAAAATGTTACATTGGCGAACAAGTATATGGGTGGTGGTTGCGGAACCTCGGTATAGTTGGGGTTCTTTTTCATCTACTTTTGGAGGGAGCAGGGTGAGAGAGCTCAAGATCTTTTGGGTCTTTATCAAACCATATCGTTGGCAGCTGTTATTGGTAGCTTTTAGCATGATTATGGTGACGGGAATGAACATGGCCGGCCCCTGGATGGTGCGGAGTCTGGTTCAAACAGTCACCGAACCTACCCCCGGTGTTGACGTTTTCCGCCAGGTCAGTTTATTGGCTCTGATTATCATCGGAGTATATATAGCCCGGGCGGTTTTTCAATTTAGCACCAATTACGTTTCCCACTACGCCGCCTGGAACATTTTGCGGGAGATCAGGCAGTATTTGTATGATCATCTACAGAAACTGTCACTACGTTATTTCCAGGATAAACAAACCGGTGAGTTAATGTCCAGGGTGGTTAATGATACCCGTAATTTTGAACAACTGATCGCACATGCTATTCCCACCATGGTGGTTAACATCTTAATGCTCGCCGGGATATCAGCCATTCTTTTTACGATGAATTTTCGCCTAGCCCTGTATACGCTGGTGCCGATGCCGTTTCTAGCCTGGTTAGTTCTGCGGTTTAGCAAAGTTTCTCGCCCCTTGTTTAAAGAGGCCCAAGCGGAAATCGCTGAGGTAAACTCGATTTTGCAAGATAGCTTTACCGGTATCGTTGAGATTAAGGCGTTTACGAGAGAAGAAGAGGCCAGTGCTCGCACCAAAGAGCTCATTTCAGCCCATACTAAGGCTATCTTAAAAGCCTTGAAGTTTAGTAATGCTTTTCACCCCGCCATCGAATTTGTCTCCAGCGTGGGCACGGTGATCGTGATTTTTTTCGGCGGGCAGTTAGCTTTAAAAGGCCAGTTGCCGATCGGAGATTTAGTAGCATTTTTACTGTATCTTAATTTGTTTTATCAACCGATTACAGCCTTGGGCCAGATTAACGAAGGGTTGCAGCAAGCTCTCGCCAGTGCCGAACGAGTACGGGAAATCCTCGAAGAGGATCCGGAGATCGTTGATGAACCTGATGCGGTTGAAGTTAAGCAGGTCAAGGGTGAGATAGAATTTCGAGAGGTGGGTTTTGGTTATCGCGAGGTAAACCCAGTTCTTAAAGGGATTTCGTTTCGGGTTGCGCCCGGTGAAACCTTGGCCATCGTAGGTCCGACCGGAGTGGGTAAGACGACTATTTCCAGGTTGATTCCCCGCTTTTACGACCCGGACTCAGGTGCGATCTTCCTTGACGGCCATGACCTTCGTAGCCTGAAAGTGGCCTCGGTGCGGAAACAGATTAGCATCGTCTCTCAGGATGTCTTTTTATTTAACGGAACGGTGTACGATAATATTCTGTTTGGTCGGCCGGAAGCGACGCGTGACGAAGTTATTGCTGCTGCCAAGACTGCCAATGCCCATGAATTCATCATCAAACTCGAGAAAGGGTATGAGATGCCGGTTGGTGAGCGAGGTGTTAAACTGTCGGGCGGACAAAAACAGCGGATCTCGATTGCTCGGGCGGTTCTGAAAGATGCCCCGATTTTGATCTTGGATGAGGCGACCTCGGCAGTGGACACGCAAACGGAGGCCCTGATTCAAGAGGCGTTACATCGGCTTAAACAAAATAAAACGACAGTTGTCATTGCGCATCGGCTGTCGACAATTCAGGATGCGGATCAGATCGTGGTACTTGCCGATGGGGAGATAGTTGAAATGGGTAAACATGATCAACTTCTGCAATTAAACGGCTTATATGCCAAACTATATCGGGCGCAAAGCGGAAAAGGAGTGGGCCTAGATGAGTGAAAAGATTAAAGTTGGGATTGTCGGTTACGGAAATCTCGGGAAAGGCGTTGAAAAGGCGCTCCAGCAAAATGAGGATTTTGAACTGGTGGCAATTTTTACGCGTCGGGATCCGGATGAAGTCGCTGCGAGCTGTAAGTTGGTCCAGATTTCGACAATTTTGGAGTACCGAGACAAGATCGATGTGCTTATTCTCTGTGGGGGTTCAGCCACTGACCTACCTGAGCAGGGTCCGATGCTTGCGGCCTATTTTAATACTGTGGATAGTTTTGATACGCATGCCAAGATCCCCGAGTATTTTGCGCAGATGGACCAGACCGCGAAACAGGCTGGGACTTTGAGTCTGATCTCGACAGGGTGGGATCCCGGTTTATTTTCGCTAGCTCGTCTATATTTTGAAGCCATCTTACCTGAAGGAAATACCTATACTTTTTGGGGTAAAGGGGTCAGTCAGGGACATTCTGATGCGGTGCGGAGAATAGCTGGGGTTAAAGATGCAATACAATACACGATCCCGGTTTCAGAAGCCATTGAAAGGGTTCGTGCCGGTGATAATCCCTTATTGACGACAGGGGAAAAGCACATTCGTGAGTGCTATGTAGTGGCCGAAGAGGAGACTGATTTGGCTCGGATAGAGCACGCCATAAAAACCATGCCGAACTATTTTGCTGACTATGAAACGACTGTTCACTTTGTCACTGCTCAAGAGCTCCACGAGCAGCATTCCGGGATGCCGCACGGAGGGGTTGTAATCAGAACCGGCCGTACCGGAGAAGAGACCAAACAACGGAGCGAATTTAGCCTAGCCTTAGAAAGCAATCCGGAGTTTACCGGCAGTGTCTTGGTCGCATTTGCCCGTGCTGTTGCCAGATTAAGCAAGCAGGGGGAGACGGGGGCACGATCGGTCTTGGATATCCCCCCTGCGTACCTTTCTCCTAAGTCAGGTCAACAATTACGGGCAGAACTACTCTGAGCAACTGTTAAGCCAGAGCGGCATCAAGCTCCGCAGCTAGCTGGCCCATGATCTCTTTGACGGGGAGAATGTTTTTGAGTTTGTAGACATTCTCCCCGGAGAAGACGATCCCATGGTCGGTATCACCCGACACTGATTTCTTAAGGGCTTCCATGATGCAGTATTTTGAACTGCATTTTTTTAAGCATTTTTCGCACTTTGTGATCCGGGTGGCACCACGGCTGACCAACTCAGTAAACGGGTTTTTCAGGGCCCGACCAGGTAAACCCACCGGGCTCTCGATTAGTATCACGTCATCCTGATTGGCATTCAACATCATCTGTTTAAACTTGGGGTCTGCTTCACACTCTTCGCTCAACACAAATCTAGTAGCCATCTGGACACCTTGCGCTCCCATTTTGATGACTTCGGCTATTTCCTGGCCGTTGGTGATACCACCGGCGGCGATAATTGGAATCTTCACAGCCGCTACAACTTCGGACAAGATTTTCTTTACGGGTTGGTCGGTGCCAAGGTGGCCGCCAGCTTCTTTACCTTCGACGACAACGGCTGCAGCGCCCAGCTTTTCAGCTAATTTGGCCAAACGGGCCGATGAGACAATGGCGATGATCGGCACACCGTACTCTTTGCCCCACTCAAACATATCCCGGGAAAAGCCGGCCCCGGAAACGATAAAATCAACCTTTTCTTGCATCGCGCGTTTGACGAGCTCAGCAAATTGGGTGACCGCAAACAAGACATTTACCCCGAAATAGCCGCGTCCATTGGTGAGGGTTCGCGCCTTCCTAATCTCCTCGGAAAGCTCTGATAAGGTAAGCCCGGTTCCGGCGATAGTACCGATCCCTCCGGCATTAGCCACAGCCGCTGCCAGTTTACCGGTGGAAACTTTAACGGCCATGCCACCCTGGATAATGGGCAAGCGTGGCTGCATGTGAGCGATCTTGAGTTGTGGTATCATAGCAAACCCCCTAAGAGAAATTGTTTTAATTATAACACTATTTGGGCCTAGATACACCAGTGGATAACATACCTAACAGGTTAGTATGCGCAGAAAAACGCTAATAATGAGAAAGGGGTGAGCTGTTATAGAAGTGGTATGCAGATTTCGACTTCTGTGCGGCTGCCGGGAGCTGATGGGCCATAATATTCGAGGGTATTAAGTTCGGCTAGTTTGCATTTGGACTTCGGAAACCAAGTGCTGAAGATGTAGTTGTAGGCATCTTCGCGAGTTACGGATTTGTCTTTGCGCGTAAAGACAGCGTATTTAGCAGGGGGAATGGTTCTGAGCGTCAGCCAATCTGGGATCGGGCCAGGCACATCAACTCGAATACCGGCAAGGTAAGTGAATTCTGTATCACAAGTGAATCCGACATGGGACAAAGGCTCGTAGAGGCCAGTATAAACTAGTGAACCCGGAACTTGTATTCTGGCTAGTTGGTCAACGCAAGTACGCCAAAAATGGTGTAAATAATTCTCGGAAACTCTCGATGCGCAACGTAATCCAACAACTGTAAAGCCAGGGTGTTCAACAATTTTCGGTTCAAGAGTTAGGCCTCGGACCAATTTGGTGAGTCGTTCTACGGTTAAACGAGGTTTCTCAATGAATAAACGGGAACCCCGTTGCCGATATCTGCCCGGGGTTAGGCCAAAATAGGCTTTGAAGGACCGGGTAAAGGACTCTTGGGAGCCGAACTGATACCTGAGCGCGATATCGAAAATCCGCGCATCGGTGTCAAGCAACTCTTGGGCAGCCATGGTCAGCCTCCGCCGACGTACATAATCACAGGGAGACTCACCAACGACGGAGAGAAAAACCCGCTGAAAGTGGAACATGGAGAGTTGGGCCACTTCAGCGATTTTTGGCAAAGAGAGTTCATCGGTCAAGTTATCTTCGATGTAGTCGATTGTTTGCTGGATTAGTGCTAAGTAGTTTATCGCCATAATTCTTACCATATTTCGCGCAACAATTCACATTAAAATCAGTCTCTTGTTTCACCAATAAATATTCTATAATCTCACAAAATTCCGTACAATCCCTTAAGAACTGGCAAGAAAGGGCAGCTAGGGCTTGGTAAACTTCACGAAACCAAACGTATTTTAAAGCTAACACCCATAATTTGCCATGGGGTTTAAGGAGAAAAAGCACAAATTCGCAAGAAATATCAAATGTAATTCACTCGTAAAAACGAATATGGAAAAGGCAATCGTGCACCGAGGCTCACTAACGCAATTATGCAAGGAGTATGTACTAACGACGAAGCCCTCTATTCGCCAGCAGATGTCCATAGCGATTCTGGTTGCGTTAGCAACCGGCCTCCATCTAATTGAAAGTCTTCTCCCTGCTTTACCTTTTTCGGGAGCCAAACTCGGACTGGCTAATATTGCTACGTTGGTGGGCCTCAATCTTTTTGGGCCCGTTACGGCCTTTTCCGTTAGCATTATCCGTAGTTTTCTCGGAACTCTTCTTGGCGGTATCTTGTTCGGGCCCGGCTTTTGGATGAGTTTTATCGGCTCTGGAGCGAGTGCGGTCACGATGGCTGCGGCTTCTCGTGTTAAATTTCTTACCAACGTCGGAGTCAGCGTTGTTGGCGCGATTACCCATGCGACCAGCCAGCTGATCGTTGCGGTGCAGCTAACTAACCACGTCGGCTTGTGGGGCTACTATCCGTTGCTGTTGGGCCTATCTGTTGTAACCGGGGTGTTTACAGGGATAGCGACGACAAAAATCCTGGCCTTGTTACCCGCACCTGATGTTGTGAGGAGAACCAACTATGCTGAGATTAACTAAGACAGAGTTGATGCTGCTGGTTGGGGCCCTGGTGCTGATCATCTTTGGTTGGCAGACGATAAACACCCCTGCGAGTACGGCTGAACCAGCAGAGTGGTATGCAGCCATCTATGCTACTCGCCTCGATGGTAACGAACTTGTTGCTAGCGTTCCGTTAAGTGAAGGAGTCGAACGCATTATCGAGGTGAATGGCCCCCGCGGTATCACAACTGTTGAAGTTAAGGGGGCGGGAGTGCATGTAGTATCGTCGCCATGTCCGGATCATACGTGTATCAAGTTTGGCTGGCTTTATCAAGAACCAGATTTTGCAGCATGTTTACCAAACGAAGTATTAGTTGTAGTCAAAAAGCCGGCCGACCTTTCCAAAGGGCCTTTTGGCTCTTGGAACGACTAGAAAAAAACTAAAAGGAGTGAGTGCTTGGGGTTCAAGGGGATCAAGTGAAGTGAGTTCTGACAGCAAAAAAAGTGGACTAATTTTAAACTCGATTTACACAAAAAGGAGATGTAGCAATGACGAGAAAACTGTTATTTGCAGTATCTGTAGCATGCATCCTAACGATGTTAGTTAGCGGACTTGCTATGGCTAAAGTCAAGGTACCGGCAAAATGGGACATGGAAACTGATGTTTTAGTTCTTGGCTTTGGCGCTGCCGGCGCAACCGCTGCTGCCTACGCATTTGATGCTGGTGCTGAAGTTATGATTCTTGAAAAACTGCCGTTTCCTGGCGGTAATACCGCTGTTTGCGGTGGTGCTATCTACGGTACCGGTACTCCTGTTCAGAAGGAGGTTGGTTACAACGATTCACCTGAGCAATTTATCAAGTACTATTCTCAGATCAGACCGGGAATGAACTTCCCTGAATTCGTTGAGATTCTCGCTTACGAGTCTGCTGACGCTATTCAGTTCGTTATCGACAACGGTGCAAAAATCCCGGCTGTCGAAGGTCTGCCAGGGATCACCATGGGTGGTTTTGAGCGCAACTATGACCATATTACCCCTGCTATGGCACGTAGCCACTGGGTCGATGGTGGCGGCAAAGGACTTTTCCAGGCATTCTATAATGCTGTCAAAGATCGTCCAGGCATCAAAGTGCACCTGTCTACCGCTGCTGAACGTCTAATCCAGGATCCTGCAACCGAGCGGATTATCGGTGTTCAGGCTAAAAAAGGCAACAAGACGCTGAATATTAAAGCAAGAAAGGCTGTTGTTATTGCTACTGGTGGATGGAGCCAGAATGTTGATCTACTGACTGCTTACTCCCCGAATGGTAATAACTTTAAAGGCGCTAAAGGTTCACCGGGTGTGACTGGTGACGGTCTCCTAATGGCTATGGAAGTCGGTGCTAAAACGTGGGCACTTCACGAAGTTCTCGAATCCATGGGTATCGCTGGTTCACCGGGAACTTACTTCACACCGTTTATGGCGTACACCCTGATTGTTAACAACGATGCGAAACGCTACATCAGTGAGGGCGCTTGGACTGAGCCGATCTCCGAAGAGACTCTGAGACAGCCCAATGGCGAAGCCTACTTGATCTTCGATGCTGAACTCAGAGCACGCAGCGAATTTGATGTAACTCTCAACACGGTTGTCCCTGCTGATAAGGTGATCAAGGCTAATAGCATTAAAGAATTAGCCCAAAAGTTAGGTCTTGATCCGGCTACGTTAGAGAAAACCGTTGCTGAGTACAACGGCTATTGCAAGACTGGCGTTGACCCGATGGGTAAATCTCCAGCTGAGATGAGTGCGATCGATAAAGCTCCTTTCTATGCCATCAAATCAGATCCACTACCGGTTATGACTACTGGTGGTATCCTCACCGACACCGAGTCCCGTGTGCTTAACCCGTTTGACGAAGTCATTCCTGGTCTGTATGCAGCTGGTGAGGTAACCGGTGGTAAGCTCGTCGGGTATCCCGGTTGTGGTAGCGCTGTAACAGAGGCCTTCGTCTTCGGTCGGATCGCTGGTGAAAATGCTGCTCATGAATCGGTGTGGGATAGATGAGGACGAAACTTCTAGAGAAGATTGTTAAATCTTCATGGTTTGTTTTGATGTTAGTCATACTGGTTGGAGCATGTGTTTTCGCGGCTGACGAGGCTTTCCTGGCTGACAAACACTCAAAAATGGGATGCAAGTCCTGTCACACGACTGGTGAGTACGGTGATGTGGAGAATGAAACCTGTTTGAAGTGTCATGGCTCCTGGGAAAAGCTAGCTGAAAAAACCGGGGAAATGCAGATAAATCCGCATCAGTCGCCGCATTTTGGAATGGATACTTGCACAATGTGTCATCACGCACACTATGAATTCGAAAATATCTGCAAATCCTGTCATATGTACTAAGGCGATAGTCTAACATGAAAAGCTGGCTGGTCACCACAGGTGTATCAGCCAGCTTTTATTATTTAGAAGATATGGCAGGGTAGAGCTATTTGACAGGAACATAAATATTGCATTTGATCTGGTCTGTGGTCGGATTAGTATGGCCGAAATGCCAAATAACATCAGGGCCGCCAATTTGTCGATGAGATTGTTGAAGCCAGGTACCGAGAATATAGTTTAAAGCATCCTGACTGTTGAGTAGTTCATTGTCTAGAGTGAAAATTGCATATTTCGAAGCTGGGACCGTCATACAAACCATATTATGTGACATGTTGTTGAAGGAATCGACCAAGACCCCGAATAGACAGGGAACTCTTATATTTGGTGTTAAATCTGAAAGGGAAATATATCGAGAAATGCAAACAAACTCGGGTGGCACTTTAAAATTTATCTCGTTTATTGTATGCTCTAATTGATTCCATAACTCATGCTGAGGAATTTTGATGCAGTTGCAGCTGAGCAAACCCATTACTTTAAACTCTTGGCCTTTTGCTATTCGTGGAGTTAAGGACAAACCATCAATAAGGTTTAATAATTTATCTCTAGTTAAACGAGGCTTTTCAATAAATAGGGGTTGCTGACGTTTGCGATATTGTCCTGGAGTTAGTCCGTACACCTGTTTGAATGATCTAGTAAAGGCTTCCTGAGAGCCGAATTGATATCGTAAGGCAATGTCAAGGATGCGGTCATTTGTCTCAAGCAAGTCTTGAGCTGCTTTGGCTAATCTTCGACGACGTAGATAGTCGTAGGCTGACTCTCCCAAAGTTGACTGGAAAAAACGCAGAAAATGATACTTTGAAAACCCAGTATGATCGGCAATGTCACACAATAATAGTGGGCTTGACAAGTTCTCTTCAATGTAGTCGATTGCTTTTGCGACGTATGGGATGTAATTTACTGACATAGTCACGCATTTTTATTCTAAATATTGTAGAAGAATCCAAGAAAATTATAACATAATAGGAACAAATATACATTGATAATTGTTGCTGAATTCACGATTATAGATTAGGTGCCAGTAGACATTAGGCCAGTTAAAACCGGCAATGGCATATTTATCGGAAGTTTATTAGCCGAAATTATTGCATTAAATCGCGCCAATTAGAACAAAAGTAGCCCTTCCTTTTAGTCAATGATCAGGTTTGCCAGCTAGATAAAGAGTTCTAATTGTTTGCCCGATTTCACAAGTTGGCAATAGATATCAAAAGATTTCATAAGAAGATAGAGAAGTATCTCCAAGTGCACCGAGATCCACTAGGAGTATGCACCAAGAGACGCGGCAGCAGTTTAGAGCTTTGTTTTAGCCTCAAGAATTCTTTCTCTTCCCTCATCTTGTACCTCTTTGAGGTTAAATATGTAGTTTTCCTAGTGGATCTCACCGTGGTCTTTTCAAGATTAGAGCCAAGATCCAAATGCTCATTTTAATAGAAGGAACTATTACTAATTCATAGAATTAGTAATAGTAGTAATCATTACTACAGAGGATATTTATAACCTATTTAGTTCTTTTTTACGCAGATGAGTGAGGACATCCGCCACTAGTACCGGAAGCACTCCTAATGGTATTTTAACCCGAGACAATTGCGAAGGGGTGGTTTCGTGAAATCAACCCAAATTGAGTGCTTACGCCGCAGGATGCATAAGATTTCGCTTAATGCTAAATCGCTTACGGAAAAAAATGTGCTTAGTATAGCCTGTGAGCTTGATGAGCTCGTTCTCCAAGAAATGAAGAGGAGAATAGCTGCCGAAAGGGTAAGTAATGCTGAAAAACATGTTAGAGCCAAATGAGGGGAGGATTTTGAGTGACCCAACGCGAGCAAGTTTATCAGTGTGAGATATGCGGGAATATCGTTGAGGTAGTTCATGTAGGCAAAGGCCAGTTAGTCTGTTGTAACCAACCGATGACACTACTTGATGAAAATACTACCGATGCGTCCAAAGAGAAGCATGTCCCCCAAGTAACTAGAGATGGTGATACAATTTACGTTCAAGTTGGTAGCACGTCACATCCAATGACCGCAGAGCATTATATTGAATGGGTTGAGCTTATTGTGGGAGATTTGGTTGAGCGCCATTATCTATCCCCAGGAGACTCGCCGGAAACCAGCTTTGCCTACAGAAGTTCGGGTCAACCTGTGATTAGAGCATATTGTAATCTTCACGGTCTGTGGAAGGCGGTCCTGGAATAATCGAGAATGTGCTGTACGCCTAGTCTTAGTAAACACACTTGTCCTTTCTGCCTCGTACACTATTCTGAAGGCAAAAGGAGGCTAAGACTATGGAAATTAAGCAACATTCTTTTACCACGACTAATCCGTTGACACCCGTTGGTCCGGCCAAGAATTTATTTATCGCCGGCGCGTCGGTCTTTGAAATAACTGACTTCACACCGCCCCTACAAAGGGTAACTATCTTAGGTATTAATCTGCCTGATCCGGGAGTTTTCGGACCATTTGATATGTATGTCGCTATTCTCGAAGTAGCTGGAGATAACAATGCACCACTGGCTGAGATAATTTTGGAGCCGACGATTGATCGGCTGAATTGGGTGGGCACGGCCTTTTTGGAATTTGGCGGCACCCTACCACCACTCGTAGTTTCAGTCAGACCGCAGATGGGTGATAACAGGATCGGACCAGTTATTCTAGAGGGTCCGGTATTTGGCACTCCGATGAATGAGACCCCATTGTCAGCTACGACGCACTATTA
>CAZAAT010000008.1:0-42874 GCA_964483175.1 uncultured Bacilli bacterium | reverse complement strand
CCCATATTTGCGAGCCAGCTCTTGGGCATCCGCCGCCTGTAACATCGACTTATCCGGATGATCGTCGAGTATTTGCCGCGCTAATTCGTAGGACTCCGGGTGTACGGCGGTGTTATCCAGCGGCTCCCCGCTATCCGCGATCCGCAGAAACCCCGCACATTGTTGGAAAGTGGCTGGCCCTAAGCGAGAAACCTTTAGGAGTTCGGCTCGCGAACGAAATCCGCCCTGCTCTTGGCGATAAGCAACAATATTTTTGGCTACTTGTTTGGTGATCCCGGCAACATAACTAAGCAAGCTGCTTGAGGCGGTGTTAAGATCGACACCGACGAAGTTCACACAGGATTCGACCACCCCGGCAAGAGCCTCCGCTAGCTTAGCTTGGTTTACATCATGCTGATACTGGCCAACCCCGATGGATTTTGGATCAATCTTTACCAACTCAGCCAAGGGGTCTTGAACCCGCCGCGCAATCGAAACCGCACCACGCATCGAGACATCGAGATCAGGAAACTCCTCTCTGGCTAACGGGGATGCCGAATATACCGAAGCCCCGGCTTCACTGGCAATAATATATTGGACTTTCTGTCGCCCATCTCGAGCAAGAGCGGCAAGCAACTCCACTACCAGTAGCTCTGTTTCCCTAGAAGCAGTCCCATTACCGATAGCAATCAAGCTCACCTCATATTTGGCTACTAAAGCCGCGAGGGTCTGTTGGGCCTGGGCAACTTGTTTCTGGGGTGGGTGAGGATAAATTGTCGCGACCTCCAACAGATCACCATAGGAGTTGACAACCGCTACTTTACAGCCGGTGCGGAAACCCGGGTCTATCCCCAAAACAACATGGCCTTTTAGCGGTGGTTGCAGCAAGAGCGCCCTGAGATTGCGAGCAAAGACCTCGATGGCTTGAGCTTCGGCTCGTTGGGTCAGCTCATTGCGCAGTTCACGCTCGATCGAGGGGGCGATCAACCGTTTATAAGCATCCTCGGCGATTTCGGCCAGCACCGCCGGCCATGGGGAGTCCGGCTTAACCACCAGGCGTACGATGGCGTTGACCGGCTCAGCATGGTCGGCCAGATTGATTTGGACCTTTAAAACCTCATCTTTTTCCCCGCGGTTCAGCGCTAAGACCCGGTGCGGCGGCAGCTTACGCAGCGGCTCCCGGTATTCGGCGTACATTTGGTAGACCCCTTGCGGATCTTCACCCGCTAACGAACTGACCATTTCACCTTTTTGCCAGGTCAGAGCCCGCAATTTCTGCCTGATCTCGGCATCATCAGCGATCCGCTCAGCCAGAATATCTCTGGCTCCGGAGAGGGCATCCGCACTCGTAACAACTTCTTTATCAGCATTGAGATATTCCTCGGCTATCTGCTCTAAAGAGCTGCCGAGATCTCGCTGGGTCCAGATCAGATCGGCCAATGGTTCTAGCCCTTTTTCTTTGGCCACGCTAGCTCGGGTACGGCGTTTGGGCCGGTATGGTCGGTAGATATCCTCAACCTGTTGAACGATGGTAGCTGCCTCGATCTCCGCCCGCAACTCGGCGGTCAGCTTACCTTGTTCTTCGATGAGGCGGAGGATCTCCTGTTTACGCGCCTCGAGCGCCCGCAAATATGCTAAGCGTTCCTGCAACCGGCGCAGAACCTCTTCATCCAGTTCTCCCGTTTGTTCCTTGCGGTACCGCGCCACAAACGGGATCGTATTTCCAGAATCAAAAAGCTCAATCGTGTTGGCAACCTGCCACTCGTTGAGCTTTAATTCTTGCGCTATGACCGTTATCAAATTCAAATTCAATCACCCTATTTTGAAGCCTTGCGTAATTTGAGTCTATTGAGATGGCTACGCTGAGTTCCGTCAGGTTTGGGCGGCGCCGGAAAGATTCCCTCACTGGCGGTCCGGGCATCCTCGATTGAAAAGAATGCTTTGGGGTTAACCTCTTTAATCAGCGCAACCGCATTCGGCAAGTTTTTACGTTTAATAATCGTATAAATCAACTTGACGGGGCCGGTACAACCTTCGGCTTGCACCTTGGTAACACCGTAGCCATAGGCGCTTAGCCTCCGGCATAAGCCACGTAAGTTGCGACATTGGTCAAATGCTGCATCACCTGACCGATGGCCAATAGCCAGATCAACACCTCAAAAAACCGAGCAGCGGGGCTAAAAACCGGTGAACTAAACACCTCTGCCATCTATTAGCGCCTCTTTTCGCCGCTACTTCATGAACCCGGCCAAAATTGCTTCTTGTGCTTCTTGCTCGGTTAGCCCAAGTGACATCAACTTAATCAGCTGTTCCCCGGCAATTTTGCCGATTGCCGCCTCATGGGTCAATTCAGCCTCCGGGCTCTGCGCATTAAGACCAGGAATCGACTTAACCTTGCCCTCGTCCATCAGCAGTGAATTACACTCAACATGTCCCTTTGACGGGCGGCTGGCATTAATCATCGTCTCAATAACCTGATACGACCGGCCTTTGGCCACTGAACGAGATTCGATCAAGGAGCTGGCCCCGTCCCCGTTCATGTTAATAATCACCTTGGACTCGGTCTGCTGTTCTCCCTCGGTCATCACCCGTTCAGAAATTTTCACCGATGCTTTCTCAGCCAGCTCAATCTCTGTCTGCCGATAGGCATCATCAATCCCGCCGATTTGGGCCATATTCATTATTATTGCTGAATTGGCACCTACTTTAACCTTGGTCTGTGGATTCATCACCCGTTTGCCCTGGCCACCACCCTCGCCGACATGCTTTTCAGTATAGACCACCCGGGAATTTTCTCCCACGACAATCTCGTGTACACCATCATGGGCTGAGGTATCCTCGCCAGGGTTGTGAATGCCGCACCCGGCGATAATCTGCACATCACAGTTATCTCCAACGATAAAGGTGTTATAGACCCGCTCCTGGTGGCCGGTTTTGGTTAAGAGCACCGGAACATGCACGGATTCGGTCGCTCCATCAGCAATTATGACGTTGATGCCGGGCCGGTCTTCTTTTTTGGTAATGGTAATCTGATCGCTTGATCGAAGAACAGCGCTTTCGCCGTCTTTGCGTAAGCTGAATGCACCTTCACCATCAGCTGTCCGGCCGATCAATTCAGACAACAGACGCTGCTCGTTTTCACGTAAATTCATCTCGTTCCTCCTAACCCCAAGCCTGACTAGATCGGGACACACCGCAGGTTGCAGGTTTCCCAATCGGGCATTATCTCACCGTCGCAGATGATTACCACCTGGTCGGCTATGTTCAGCAATTCTTTGCTGTGTGAAATGATGATTGTGATCACATCATGCTCAGAGGCATATTTTTTGATTGCTTTGACCAAGTGGCCAAATGACCAGAGATCGACGCCGGCTTCCGGTTCATCTAAGATGAGCACCCGGTTTTTGCGAGCAAATACGGTTGCTAGCTCGATCCGTTTGGTTTCCCCGCCGGAAAGGGCTTTACTTACCTCTCGATTCAGATATTTGCCTGGCTCAAGTCCTACCGTGAAGAGGAGTTCACAGGCGTTTTCCCTGGTGATCTCGGGATTGGCATACCGCAACATATCCCAGACTGAGATCCCCTGGAAGCGGGGTGGGTACTGGAAAGCATAAGTAATACCTAGCTTGCCGCGCTCTGAGATCGATAAATTAGTAATATCCTCCCCATCGAGCAGTACCTTGCCCGAGGTAGGATGTTTAATACCCATCAGAATATGGGCTAGCGTAGTCTTACCACCGCCATTGCGACCGGTAATACCTGTTATTTGTTTGTTCGGAAACTCGAGGGAGAGTTCTTTTAAAATTTCCTTGGTCTCGTCGCCATTGTCCACCTCAAAGCGAACTTTATCGACTGTTAACACATTATCACCTCTTCCGGGAAAAAGTATATCACAAGGTGTACGAGGATACCACCGTCAGTATTCGCTGAACTTGGGCATACTGGAGACAGGAGGTGGAGCAACAAAATGGAGGAAAGAATTGCAGCCGGCGCATTTGGCGGAATCATCGGGGGGATCTGTTCTGGTCTGCTACTACAGCATCACTGGCTCGTCTCCCCGACCGGTTTGTTCTATGGTGAATACGCCGTCCGAAACAGCTGGTCAAATCATTTGGCACTTTGTTTGATCTTCGGAATGTTCTTCGGCGCTCTTGGCGGAATCCGCTTTACCAAGCTGACCGGGCGGCTGATATCCGGCATAATTGCAGGGCTAATCCTGTGGGCGGCCGGCCAACGGTGGGACCTCGGGCCCTTGACCCCCGGAGTCTGGGGCTTCATCGGCCACATTATCTTAGGGGCCACGACTGGATTGGGTTTTCATCTGACGATGAATCGACGGTTCTTTTAAATGAGCAGAAGAGCGGTGTTTCCCCCGCTCTTCGACGACCAGAAAATCGCTTAAACCAGCTTAAAAACTGTACACCAACCCGATACGGGCACCGGCAAATCCTAGATCAGATAATTCAAGCATATTCATGGATTCATTTACATCGTCAGGAAATACGATGCGACCAACCGCATCCTTGACCAAGACAGCCCGGTAGCCTGCTACCAGCTCCAAAGAGGGCGTAATCTGGTAAGATGCCGCTAAGTCTAGATCAACCGAGAGAACGGGCACGGTAAGATCACGGGTGGTATCGGCAAAGACATAATCCTCGACAATTTCTTGGCTAAACAGGGCCATCGGTCCATAGTCACCGGCGGTATAAAAGTCAGATTGATAGGTCGAAACCTTCAGTGAATTGGCCAGCAGACCCACCTTGGCTCCGGCAGAAAGTTGAATGGACCCGGCTGTGGTTTGGCCGCTTAACCCGATAAAGGGTCCAACCATCGAGGATTTGGAGACATCTTTCGATCTTTGCCCATATGGCCCATAATAACCTTCTTCTTCAAACGAGAGCTCCTCTGTTCTGGTCAGATCCACTTTTCTGATGCCACCAACCAAAACCCCGCCCTTTCCTTTTTGGCCGAGTTCGAGATCGAGGATCGAGGTTTTTAACTCACCTTTGCCAACTACTCTGCCGCCATGGTAACAATCAACCCAATCGGGGTGAATGTAAATCGGCAAAATCACTCCTACTTCTGGATCAGTAGTGAATTCAAGTTTCGCGCTGCTATCTAACGACCAATACGACGCCCCTACCCGTAGATTAGCGATGTTACCCTCAACTTTGGTCTCTAGCCCATTCGTATCGGGATATTCTAGCCAGATCGGATCGCCGATCCCTGACCATTCGGTATCCCAATCTTGGTCCATACCGACAGCTGTATCTGCCCCCAACACCTCAGGAAACCAATAGTTAAGCGAGACACTTCCTTTTTGCTCTGTTTCTTGAGCCAACACACCGACAGATAGCACCAGTGTGGCCAATAGCCCGATAATCAGTACCCTAGCTGTCCATCTCCCCATAACAGGTCCTCCTCAAAGTAAACTTCACGCTAAGATATGAGGTTTGTTGACCAAAGATACCATGTCCAGATTTTTTATTTTTACCTGACTACGCAAGTCTACCAGGCTAGGAGCCATACTAATTAGATAAAAGAGGTGGTTTTATGTCGTCCTATCAAATAGGTATCATCGGCTATGGCGGTTTTGGCCAATTTCTGCATCATGCTTGGCAGAGTATGCCCGAGGTTAAGGTCTCTGCCGTCTCCGATCAAAACCCTGCTAATCAGCCGCGCGATGACCAGATCAGCTTCTATCAGAATTGGCGTGATCTGCTAACTGACGCCGAGATTGACCTGGTGGTAGTTGCCACTCCGCCGGTAACCCACGCCGAGATCGCCTGTGCCGCTTTGGAGGCGGGCAAACACGTGCTGATTGAAAAACCGTTGGCAACGACCATCGCTGATGCGGAGCGGATTGCTGAAGCCCAGCGCAAAACCGGCCGAATTGCAGCCGTAGATTACATGCTCAGATATAACCCGCTTATTGCAGTGTTGGCTGAATTGAGCCAGAACAAGATTCTCGGAGAGCTGCGCCGGGTAGTGGTGGAAAACTACGCACAAGATGAGGTGCTTCCGCCGGAACACTGGTTTTGGAACCGTAAAATCTCCGGCGGCATATTAGTCGAACACGCTGTGCACTTTATCGACCTGGTTCACTTGCTCAGCGCCCGCACCCCGCAGCTCATCCAGGGCTCCACCCACCGACGCAGCACCGGACAAGAAGATATCGTCACCGCAACCATCCTCTACGATAATGGACTAATCGCCACCCATTACCATAGTTTCACCAGGCCCGGTTTTTTCGAACGTACCACCATCCGACTGGTCTTTGACCTTGGCGAGATCGAGCTCGAAGGTTGGACCCCCTTGAAAGGACACCTGCGTGCGCTAGTGGACGAACAGGCCAATGATTATCTGCAAAAACTCCCCGGCCTGCGAGTATTGGAGTCGCGCAAGATCGATGAGCTCGCCGATGAATCCCGGCCCGAAGGGTGGGGCAACACCAGCGAAGAGGCGAGGCTTCAACGGCAACAAGTGCAGTGTCGCGGGATTACCTATCCGGTTGAAAGACTTATCATAGCAGAGTTTAGTTTAGGTTCGCCAAAACGCCAGGTTTACGCGGCATGCCTCCGAGCTCTGCTGACCGACCTGATCGCGAGTATCGCCGATCCGTCACACCAGGCGAAGGTGACCTTGGAGGATGGCTTAAAAAGCTTGGAAATCGCCGTACAAGCCGTCGAAACAGCCCAGAGGAGCCTGCAAAATGCCGCCGATTAAGGTCGGAATCGTCGGTTACGGCGGCTTTGGACGTTTTCTTCACCAAGCCTGGGAGACGCTACCCGGCCTCACAGTCACCGCCGTTTCCAAACGGCAGCTCAAACCTGCTAGCCTTGGCGCTACCAAAGTCTATCCCCACTGGCCAGATCTGGTTAATGATCCCGGCATCGATCTGGTAGTCATTGCGACACCACCGAATCTGCACGCCGCAATCGCTTGTGCCGCCCTCACCGCAGGGAAACACGTGCTAATCGAAAAACCGTTGGCAACAACGGTCTCAGAGGCAGAGCAAATCCTTGATGCCGCCAAACGGTCGTCTCTGGTGGCCTCCGTTAATTACATCCTCCGCTATAACCCGATCATTGAAGCCCTGATCAGCATTTGCCACTCCAATGTACTGGGCCAATTGCGCCGGATTGCTGTGGAAAACTATGCCTCTGACAGTGGGCTGCCGCTTGACCACTGGTTCTGGGATCAAGATGTCTCCGGCGGAATCTTTATTGAGCATGCTGTTCATTTTATTGATTTGGCTAATCAGCTAACTTCCCAGGTACCAGTCGCGATATCCGGTTATGTGCACCAGCGGAACCCCCGGCAGGAAGACCAAGTCCTCGCCAGCATTTTATACAGCGGCGGGCTCATGGCAACCCATTATCACCACTTCGCCCGACCGCACAATTTTGAGGATACCTCAATCAGGTTAAGTTTTGACCGCGGCCAAATTGATATCTTCGGCTGGATCCCTTTGTCGGGCAAATTAGCCGCCTTGGGCGAGCCGGAGCAGCTTGGTCCATTAACTACCTTACCAGGATTCAGGATCACCGCCAGTCACGAATACCTCACAGCCACCTTTGCCATAAACCAGCCCAAGCAAGAAGTCTATGCTTCTTGCGCTAGAGCGCTGATGGCAGACGTGATAAAAGCTATTCATGACCCTGGACATCAGCCCAGGGTGACCCTTGAAGATGGTCTAAACAGCTTAATTACTGCCGTTAAAGCTCGGCAAGCTAGCCGCCGAGGGTAATATCCTGTTGTTCGTACCAGCGCAGGGCGCGAATAAATTGCTCCGGTCGATAGTCTGGCCAGAGCTCGTCAAGCACGTACATATCTGAGTAGATGGTCTGCACCGGCAAAAGCCCGCTGAGGCGCCGGCGTCCACCCCACCGGACAATTAAATCAATCCGCGAAACATCTGCCGAACCGATGGCCCTCCGAAAGTCCCGGCTATTACCTACCGCTGCTGCTCGCTCTCCCATACAGGCCTGAAAAAGGTCCCATTGCCAATCGTAATTAACTAAAAAGTTTAATTTGATCCGGCCGCGCCCGAAACTTCTCCGGATTGTATAGGGTAGAAGTTCTCTGGGGAAAGATGGCGAACTGTAATTGCCAACCACTAACAGGTCAGCATCATATTTGGAGATTAGCCGGACCGCTTTAATACATGCTTCAGTAAAAGCTTCCTTTTGAACTGCTGGTCTTTTCGTGTTGTCATGGGTAAATCCATAATAGGTTAATTCGGAGATGCCTAGTTCCAGACAAAGTTTAAATAGCTCTAAACCTGGTTTAATCCCATAATCATAGCCATCTTGTTTAGGTAGATTATGCTGCTGGGCCCATCGGCGATTACCATCAGGGATGATTCCCACATGCCGTGGCAACCTCCGGAAACTCTGCTTCATCGGGCAACACTCCATTCTGATAGCCACATCTAGCAGGTAGTATTGCCAAATAGCAGCATTAATCTGCCAAGAAAAGATAAGAGATGTAAATTTCTACCGCAAACAGCCGATAAAATTTGAGGTAGCGCAGGAACAGCAGATAAGCAAAGGTCAGTGCGGAGATTGCTATCAGGCCTAATAGCGGCTCGGCCGTGATTAACATTTTAAGCAGCGCCACTAGGCTGACCAGGCCAAAGGTAAAACTGAGGTTGCGTGCCAAACCATAAGTGCCAATAAAGATCTGTAAACGCTCATACGTCACCGCCGATCTCAGCTTAACCAAATGAAAACAGTGTAAAAACATGCCCTCCCCAATCTCCGAAGACCCGGTTCGCTCATAGTATTTGCGGAGAACTTGGGTGCGGATCTCCGAGGGCAGCGGGCGATAATACGCTTGGAAAAAACCTGCTTTGGATTCAAACAAGGGTTTTGACGGCTGGCCAAGATAGCGCCCTTCAACCCGGTTGGCCAACTCGGCGGAGAACTGGGAGATGAGGTGCCCTAAGATAAAAGTGAGGATGAAAATAAAGACTCCATCAGCCGCTCCGAGATAAGCACTGGTAACCCATTCAATTTCCAGCAAGAAGTCCAGTGAGAACAAGAAAATAAAGCCTGTCGTCAGATAACTGGCAAAATCATAAAAGGAAAATGGTATGCGGTACACGTCCTGCCCCCCAGACACCCTTTTAGCTTCAAAGTATGCTGGTGAGGCCGTTCTTGCTTCAACGTACTTTAGCTTTGCTGGCAACCCCGTTGTGATAGTTTAGCCAGATTTTTTGTCCTTCGAACCAGAGAATGCTGGCCAAGCCTAACGCAATACAAATCAGGAGATCAGGCAGGCGCAAAGGAGCAAGGTGGAAAAGGGTTTGTAAACCCGGGACCCACAGCACTAGAACTAACAAGAATGAGGCACCACCGACAACCCACCACAAGGCCTTATTGGGCTGGCGCAATCTTTGAACAATCGTATTATGCCAGGACCGATTGGTAAGGATCAGTGCTAAATTAGCGGCAATCAAAGCCACAAAGGTGGCACTGCGTGCTTCTGCTTCACCAAGCCCACGCTGAAAGAGCATATACCAGAAAACCCCGGTAACAATGAGTAAAACACCAAGACCCTGTAGGATGCTGAGCCCAACAGTCCGCCGATCAAGCAGCCGGGTTCGCGGATCTCTGGGCGGTTTAGCCATAATATCAGACTCTTCCGGCTCAGCCTCAAAAACGATAGAACAAGCCGGGTCAATGATTAATTCTAAAAAGACGATGTGAACGGGAAACAAGGCCAATGGCCATTTAAGCAGGATCGGAATCAGGGATAACCCTGCGATCGGCACATGGATCGCAAAAATATAGGCCATCGCTTTCTTTAGGTTATCATAAATCCGCCGACCCTGGCGCACAGTGGAGACGATTGTCGAAAAGTCATCATCCAGCAAGACTATTGCGGAGGCTTCACGAGCCACATCGGTTCCTCGGCCACCCATCGCAACGCCGATATGCGCAGCTTTAAGGGCTGGAGCGTCATTGACGCCATCCCCGGTCATGGCCACAACTTCCCCAGATTCCTTTAAGGCTTTAACGATGCGCAATTTCTGTTCCGGAACCACTCGCGCGAAGATATTCGTCTTTCCGATCAATTCAGCAAGGGCCTCATCGCTCAGTGAATCTAGTTGCTGCCCTGTGATGATCCCTTCTGATTCAAGGCCAATCTGCTCGGCAATGCTGATAGCGGTACCAGGATAATCTCCGGTAATCATGACCACCCTGATCCCAGCAGTCCGGCACTCACTGATCGCCGCCGGAACCGAAGCACGGATCGGATCCGCCAAACCAACTAACCCAACAAACTCAAACTCCAGATCATGCTGGTTATCGGTAAGAACTTGCCCATTGGTCAGCTCCGCTTTGGCCACCCCTAAGACCCGCAAGCCACGACCAGCCATCTCTGCAGTAGCCGCACTAATGGTTTGCCGCTCTGGCTCGCTGAGATGACAGAGGTCTACTACCGTCTCCGGAGCGCCTTTCAGCGCAGCAACCAACCCATCCTTATCCGTAGGCTGCCAAACCTGGGTAACGGCCAAAAACTGCCTGGACAAGGGATACTCCTTGACCAATGACCAGTCCGGGTGGAGGTGTTCACTACCTCGCAGGTTAAGCTCGCCAAAGTCATTAAGCGCACGTTCCATCGGATCAAAAGGGTCTTTTTTACTGGCCAGCATACTGTATTCGATAATCTCATGGAAAGCCTCGCCGAATTCTTGGCCAGGTGTGGTCCAAGTCAGCCACTGACCATTAGCATAGAACTGGCTAACCACCATTTTATTTTGGGTTAAGGTTCCGGTCTTATCTACGCAAAGCACCGTAGCTGAACCCAAAGTTTCGATGGCGGGCATTCGCCTGGTCAGGGCATTTTGTTTGGAGATCCGCCAGGCCCCTAGAGCTAAAAAGACGGTCAGAACTACCGGAAACTCCTCAGGCACCATAGCCATCGCCAAAGTGATTCCGGCTAGTAAACCGGCCAGCCAATCACCGCGGGTTAGCCCGTAAATAATAACTGCGCCGGCACATAAGGCTATCCCGCTGATCGCGAGCACCTTGACCAGACGGCGCGTTTCTTGATGTAATCCGGTTTGTTCAACTTCTACAGTTTGCAGGGCTTTGCCGATCTTGCCAATTTCGGTGGTCAGACCGGTTTCCAGGACCCGGGCAACCCCCTGTCCCTGGACAACTAGGGTCCCCGAATAAACAAAGGGCAACTCATCTCCACCCGGCCTGGCCAGCGGCATCTCGCCAGCTTGGGCAAGCTTGCGCACGGGGAAAGACTCTCCAGTGAGCAAAGATTCATCAACTTTTATGTTAAGTGACCATAAGAGAACTGCATCTGCTGGGACCCGGTCACCTTCAGCTAGTAAGATAATATCTCCCTTGACCACTTCCCGTCCTGGGATGCGGACTTGGTGCCCATCTCTAAGCACCAGGGCTCGCGGGCTCGACAAGTCGCGCAAGGCCTCTAGAGCTCGTTCCGTTTTTTGCTCCTGAAAAATGGTAATACCCATCACGAGAAATACAAATCCCAAGAGCATCAAGGCCTCTTGAATATCGCCTAAGAGCAAATATAGTGAACCACAGGCAATCAGCAGAAGAAACATCGGCTCTTTGACTACTTCCAGCGCAATCGCCAATCCAGAACGGTTTTTGGCCGACGGTAGTTCATTATAACCGTCACTATTTAACCTCTCTTCAGCCTCAGCACTTGAAAGACCCTGAATATGCGCCAGATCAAAATCCATTTGACAAGCCTCCAATTCTCCTAGGCGATTAAAAAAAACCTGTGGATACCTTTCGGTCCCACAGGTATAACCTGCTGCTATTGCCCGGCCCCATCGTCATGGTGACGATGGCCTGATCCGATTGTTGCCTATATTCATATTTACATTTAGTGTACGTAGCAACCGTGCAAAAGTCAACTAAAGGAGAATAATTATCATTATTGACCTATCCACCAACGAATCATCGCGCTAACAGGCGCTTTTTGTTTGGGCCTCGATAACGCCAAGAGCTTGACGCAGTCGACACTGCATCAACTCTCGGATCGGCTTGATCTTCTCCGGGTAGCTAGCGCTCCCTTCCAGCAGAAGAACTTGCTTGATAGCCAAAGCTAACTCCCAATCTTCAAAAACCGTTCTGACCCACTCCATCAACTGTTGAGGATCAATCCAGGCTAACATAGCCTTAACCCCCGGAAAAAGCAGATCGTGGTGAGAAAAATCTTCGATCTTGTAGGAATCAAGCACCCGTACGGCATCTGCGAAACTGGATATTTCTACAGGTACCTCTCCCGGGTTTTTTATTAGGTATCCGGTTATCCACTCATCATATTTAAGCGGCCGTAATATCCTTGAAGCCAGTTCCCACGATGGTTGTGCTAATTTCATGCAAAATCACTCCTCGTGTCATATTCTGGCAATTACCAATTCGTCATTAATTTTCAGAATAGTCTGAAAACTCATCTTACTCTTCTCTCACACTTTTCCGCGCCAAACACCTCCTGCGGCAAACCGATCCGGTTATGGATAGTTTTCAGAATATTCCGGCAATTTATCCTAGAGAAACCTGCCGGTATTGTATATTTCTATATATATTATGGATAATCCTCTTGCAATATATTATTTTTTCCCCACAAAAATGGGCCCCCTTTTGAGCAATTTGTTATTATTGCTCTCATCGCAGTTGTCTAGCGATTGCAAAGTACTCCTTTTCCAACTCGGCATAGCGCGGATCTTCCTTGTCCATCACGCTCAGCTCGGAGTCAAGCTTGGCTAAGCGGACCTGTAGCAGTAATCGCTCATCTTTTGTTAGCTTGCTCTTGCGTTCAGTAACAGAAGAGCTATCAGCCTCCATGATCTGCCGATCCTTAAAGGTCAAGATCCTGGTGCAGATCCGTTGGAGCAAATAGCGGTCATGTGAGACCACAAGCACTGTACCGTCAAAAGCTAGCAGAGCTTCCTCTAATGCTTCGCGCGTCGGCAAATCAAGGTGGTTGGTAGGCTCATCAAAGACGAGTAGATTTAGTTTAGAGACCAGTAGCTTTACCAAAGCGACCCGCTTGCGTTCTCCGGTGCTAAGCACTGCAATTCGTTTTTCCAGGTCATCAGGGGTAAACAAAAAGCTAGCTAAAAGGGTTCTGGCCCTAGTAATAACCTCGGCCGTCTGCCGATCAAAAGCTTTTAATACTTCGGCCAATACGGTCTCCGCCGGATTTAAGTCTTTTAGTTCTTGGTCGAGGTAGCCGATTCTCGCCCCTGGGCTAACCCAAAGCCTGCCGCCTGTCGGTTCCAATCGTCCTAACACTAGGTTAAGCAAGGTGGTCTTGCCACAACCATTTTCGCCGACGAGTCCTATTTTTTCACCCCGGAAGACACTGAAGCTCACTGGATGGAATAACAGCTTGTCAAATGAGTGGGTCACTTCCTCTGCCCGAATAATCAGACGGCCGCTTGCTCCATCATCAAAACCGCGCAGATATACCTTTGCCTCCGCGCGTGGTTTTTCCACACTCGACTCTTTCATTGCCTCTAGACGTTTGATCCGTGCTTTAGCCTGCTTAGCCAGGCGTTTGGACCGAGACCGCCAATAATCATGTTGACCCGCGGCGCGGTGGCTCTTGGCAAACCAAGCCATCTGCTGCGCAATAGATTCTTCGATTTTGCGAATCCGTTTCTGCTCGCGGTCGTAGCGGGCCGCTTGCTGTTCAAAAGCCGCCTGTTTAGCCTCCCGATAACTAGTATAGCTGCCCTGATATTCTACTGCTTGACCAGCAGAGAGCTCGATGATGCGATCAGCAACCTGATCGAGAAAATAACGGTCATGTGATACCAGAACTACGGTGCCAGGGTATTCCTTAACATAATCCGTCAACCAGTCCAAGCCGGTCTGATCTAAGTTGTTAGTCGGCTCATCTAATAGTAGCAGCTCCGGATGGGATAGCCAGGCTTTCGCCAAAGCCAACCGGGTCTTCTGGCCGCCACTTAGAGCACTAATCGGTAGCTCGGCCTCGAGCTTGGTGAAGCCGAACCGACTGATGGCTTCTGCAGACCTGCCTTGAGCCACCTGAAGTCTGGCCTCCTCTGCGGCCAAGATTTGATTGACGGATAGATTCTGGGCAAAAGTATGGTCTTGGGCAACATAGGCCACTGAGACCTGGTCGCGAAAATAGGAGATCATACCTGCTGTAGCTTGCTCTAGGCCGGCTAAGATCTTCAAGAGAGTGGATTTGCCGACTCCGTTCGGGCCAACAATGGCTACTTTCTCTCCCTCGCGAATGATCAAGGAAATGTTGCGAAATATTTGATGATATCCGTATTCTTTGGCGAGATCGGTAACATGAATCAGTGGTTTAGACATCGAAAAACCCCCTTCGAGATCAATGGGGGTGAGACCAGTGGTAAACAGCACCAAACAAAAACGACGACCCAGGCCGCCGCTAACTGCACAAAAAACAACAATACTTAAAGAAGCCCGGAAACTCCGCGCAAAACAGTAAGCAACCTGCCGGTCTCACCTGTTACTTTAGACTGATGGCATGTGCGATACTGATGCGCATTGTCGTCTCCTTTCTCGTTCGCGATGATATACATCTACAGTATACCATAAAAAGTACTAAAGTACCTAATAAAAAGAGTCAGACGTATTTGCATTATTTACTAACCTAAATATATTATCTTATGTACTACACCCCTGTGAGGTGAATTACCTTGAAAAGTATTAAAAGCAAGCTTATCGTCTTCTTTGCCCTGCTAATCTTAGCCTCGTCACTAAGTGTCGGTCTGATTTCCTTACGACGCTCCCAAGCAATCCTCACCTCCGAAGCGGAGAAAGCCCTGATGGCCTTAGCCGCAGAGTCTGCCAAAGTAACCGAAAGTCGGATTGAAACCCAAAAACTAACTCTTGAAATGATCGCTTCGCGTGAAGATATCCAGAGCATGGATTGGGCCGTGCAACAACCCATTCTCGAGCGCCAAGTACAACTGACGAATTTCCTAGACCTTGCCGTTGTTCAGCCGGATGGGAGTGCATATTATGCAAGTGGTACGATTAACCAGCTAGGCGACCGAGACTATGTGAAAAAGGCCTTCGCCGGCGAGACAAATGTCTCAGATCTCATCGTCAGCCGCGTAACCAACGAAGTGGTCCTAATGTACGCTGCGCCGATCAAGAGAGACGGTAGGGTAGTGGGTGTGCTGATTGGCCGTAGAGATGGTAATGCTCTTAGTCAGATAACTGGAGATACCGGTTATGGTGAGTCAGGTTACGCTTTCATGATCAATGACAAAGGGATTGTTATTGCTCACCCAGATTCTGAAAGGGTACTTAACCAGTACAATCCGATTGAGGAAGCCAAATTGGATCCAAGCCAAAAGTCGGTGGCCGCCTTATTCGAAAAGATGTTGGCAGAACACAAAGGAATCAGTAGTTACTTCTTCAACGACCAGTCTTTATATGCCGGATATGTACCCATCACGAGCACCGGCTGGATATTTGTTATCACCGCAGCTGAAAAAGAAGTTTTAGCGGCGATCCCCGCTTTGCAACAGAGGATTATACTTGTGATGTTAGCCATTTTGGTGCTAAGCATAATTGTTGTCTATTTAATCGGCAACTCAATTACCAAGCCCGTTTTAAAGATCGTGGATCATTCTCAAAGGTTTGCTGACCTTGATATCTCCAGCGATCTGCCGGAACAGCTCCGACAGCAGAAAGATGAAATCGGCTCTCTTGCTAATGCTTTGCAAAACATCGGCCAAAATATCAGGGAAGTGCTTTATGAAATCAGTGGTTCCTCAGAGCAACTGAGTTCTTCATCGCAAGAATTGACCGCCTCTTCCCAGCAGGCAGCCTCCGCCGCTAACGAAGTGACACTAGCTATAGAAGAGATCGCCAAAAGCGCTTCTGAACAAGCTCGCAATACTGAAGATGGTACGGCCAAAGCAGTTGCCTTAGGTCAGAGCATCGAAAAGGATGCCGGATTGATGCAGGTCTTGAATGCTGCTTTACACAAAGTCACCCAGGCGGTCGACGAAGAGATGCTCGAAATAGAGCGTTTGTACAAGTTAACGGAAGAAAGCAATGAAATAGCAGACAAGATTAGTGCGGTGATTTTGAAGACCAATGATAGCTCCAATAAGATCGGACAAGCCAGTGATGTAATTGCTTCGATCGCCGAGCAAACAAACTTACTTGCTTTAAACGCCGCAATTGAAGCAGCCCGAGCTGGAGAAGCGGGAAAAGGCTTCGCGGTTGTGGCCGATGAAATCAGAAAGCTAGCCGAACAGTCTGCCTCCTCCACTAAGGCAATTGAGACCATAGTCGGCGAACTGCAAAACCACTCACAGGATGCGGTAATCACCCTGGAAAGGGTCACAGGCATTACCAAGGAGCAGACAGAAAGCGTAGTTAATACTCGCCAAAAATATACCGAGATCTACGAAGCGATGAAAGCAGCTGAAACTGCGGTCAAAGATTTAAATCTCTCCGGTCAAGAGATGGAGCAAATGAAGAACCTAATACTGGATGATTTGCAAAACCTCTCCGCCATTGCGGAGGAGAACTCGGCAACCACCCAGGAAGTCACAGCATCCATGGAAGAACAGGCTGCTTCGATCGAAGAAGTGGCAGGGGCAAGTCAAATTTTAGCTGACTTAGCCCAGAACCTGCAGTCGATCATCGCCAAGTTTAAGCTTTAATACTGTAGAGACGGATTAAGCCCTGGATAACCAGGGCTTAATCTTCTTTATTTATTTTACCTTTGGCTCACGCATTCCTTGGCCACTTAAGATGGCATCAACCTCATCATCAGTAAGGTCTATATTAAAATAGTTCGCATAAAAACTCTTGGTCTCCGAACGGATATCAATATGCCCAAAGTAATTTGGGTAAACGAGCTTAGCCGTCCATAAAGCAGCTAGAGGAACTTCCAGTGAATTCTCATGTCCCCAACGGGAGATACCATTGGGTATCTGATAAACCTGATTATTCTTTACCGCCCGTAGCGATGCCCATTGCTCATTGTTTAAGATGTATTCGGGTACTCCGTCCTCATTGGCGATGATTATATCCGGGTCCCAAAGATAGATTTGCTCAAGAGTGGCAAATGCCTTACCATCTGAAATGCTTAAATCTGCATCAATTGATACGTTAATTGCACCCGTTACCTGAATCCAGTCTCCAGCAAGGCTATCACGTGTGTCAGTTCGAACCGCCTCATTCACCGCATGATAGATTCGAACTTTTCTATTATCCGGTATCGTCTCAGCTATCTTTTCGATCTCAGCCATTGTCTGCAGATAATATGCGGCATATCGCTCCGCCTCGTCGACTCGACCAAGTGCTTTTCCGATAACATTTATTGTTTCGAGTTGTCCAGCCATTGAATTGTAGTCAACAGCTATATACAGAATACCTAGCCGATCCAACATTTCGGTAACCGTAATGTTCTGCGCGGTATCGGGTTTCAAAAAGACAAGCTCGGCCCCAGTAGTCAGAAGTTCTTCGATATTGATTGTTTCCCCGCTGAATGGATTGGGTAGGTTTTTAATGTGTGGATACATCTCAGTAAGCACCTTGTCGCGCTGCAAACCCTTGGTAACGGCTACAAGATCATCTGCCCGACCCAGCAGGGTAACAACGTGTCCCGCAAATGAATACCCACAAGCAAAACGATTGACGGGCTTGTCGATGATTACCTTTCTGCCAAGCGAATCAATCACAGTAATTGGATATCCGGATTGCTGGGAACTTGCAGTTGTAAAAGAAATGATTACTGTCTTACCCAACGTCGAACCGTTTTTCGCCTGTAATTCAGGAGAGATGTATAGCTTATATTCAGTATCACTCTTGAGAGGCGAAATCGGTTTAATAGTTATTTCTCTTTTCTTATCGGGTTCAATCTGATCGTCCGGCATTATCACTTCGATAGGTACGACTTGGTTTTGTTCGTCAACTAGGGTAAAACACTTGAGATTGTTTTCCTTAACCCTAAGATTGACCACATTACTGCCAAAGAACAGATCAATTTGGCTATCTACTGCTACACCCGTACTGCCATCTTTTAGATTAGAACCTTCAAATTCCAATGCAAGAGCAGGAACAACAGCAATTAACAGGACAGTTAGCATCAACAATGCAGTAATTCTCTTCATACGAACCCCTCCACTTTCTCGTATGTAGGTCGTTAGAACTGTCTCAGCTGTTCTTTTACGCAGGTCTTCCACACCCCATCTTCAAAGAAAACCAGCAGTACTTTTTGATAATCCAGAAAAACAGCTTTAACTTTTTCACCCAGTTTAATCTGGGTATCCGGCGATAATAGCTCTCCCCCGTCCAAGCTTTGCACTCGATCAATATCAGAGTTGGCCAAGATTTGCTCAACGGTTAGCGTATCACCAGGTATCGGGAAAGTCATCTTGCCCTTAATCCGCCCATCATTTCCGGTTAAGCGCAGGCCTACACCGGCTAAAGCGCCAATTACCCCGCCACCGGTACCACCATGCTCCGAAAGATGAACACCAACCTCATTAGCTAGGTCATAGGCGATCTGCTTAGTCAATATCTCGCTTTTGGCCCGTTTGCCGTAGTCCATCAAGGCCTGGTGATCCTTAATCTGATCATATTCAGCAATACACAATCCCGGATCAGACCCGTCCTCACTCTCGGCGAGTAAAAAATCAATTGCATAGTCCCGCAACTCAGTAAAGATCTCCTGATCGTGTTCAATGACGAAACACATCGCGCTATTATGTGAGGTATAAGGAATATCGGGATGGAAATAGAGTTGGTGTCTAGTGATATACGAGCATTTTCCCCAACCCTTCTCCTCAATCCGCTCAATCAACATGCTAGCCAAGTGACCTGTGCCACGGCTACCTAAGATGTCCGTATCATCAATACACACGTAAGTCTTCACTACAAGCCCTCCCACCTATCTATGTTTTGGTTCGCGCATACCGCGCCCCTCTAAGATGGCGCTGACCTCGTCATCTGTTAGCTCAACATCGAAGAAATTCGCATAGAAATCTTTGGTTTCTTTGTGCATATCAATATGGCCAAAGTAATCAGGGTAGACCAGCTTGGCAGTCCACATCGCTGCCAGCGGGGTTTCAAGCGAACCCGGATGGCCCCAGCGGGAGACGCCATTAGGAATCTGATAAACCCGTTTATTCTTCACCGCCCGCAATGAAGCCCACTGCTCATTACTTAACATATACTCAGGAACGCCAGCCTCATTGGCGATGATCAGATCGGGATCCCAAAGGTAAATCTGTTCGAGAGTTGCAAAGGATTTATCGCCTGAAATTCGCAAATCTGCGTCAATTGAAACGTTGATCGCTCCGGTTGCCCGAATCCAGTCGGCTGGCAGGCTATCACGCAGATCCGTGCGTACAGCTTCATTGACCGAATGGTATAAGCGAACTCTTTCATTATCGGGGATCGTGTTGGCTATCTTTTCTATCTCAGCTATGGTCTGGCGGTAATAGTCAATGTACCTTTCAGCCGCTTCTGTCCTGCCGATCACTTTGCCAATAACTGAAATCGTCTCAATTTGTTCATCCATCGAGGTGAAAGCAATCGCAATATACGGGATACCCAAGCGATCAAGCTTATCGGTCACGCTACGATTTTGCGCTGTATCCGGCTGCATAAAGACCACTTCGGCCCCGGTAGCTAGTAACACTTCCATGTTGATTGTTCCGCTACTAAACGGAACAGGTAGATCTTTGATGTGTGGATACATCTGAGTCAATACTTTATCTCGCTGCAACCCATTGACAACGGCAACAATATCATCTGCGCGACCAAGCATGGTCACCACATGCCCGGAATAAGCATAGCCACAGGCGATGCGGCTGACCGGTTTGGTGATAGTCACTTCCCTGCCGAGTGAATCCACTATGGTTACCGGATATCCGTTAACCGCCGCACTTGTGGTAGTCGGAATCAGCAATGCTGACACCAACAAAACCAGCAATACTCGTGCTCCAAACTGTTTTAAATGTCTCATTGATTATCCCTCCCGGATTCTTTGATAATCGACAGCGGGACAATTTGTCGAATTAGATTATTCTGGTCAAACCTACAGTCCAAGACCTTCGAGTTTATACCATAAATTTTCTTGATATTTTCCTCATTTAAGACTTCACACGGCCGGCCAACCTCAGCAAAACGCTGATTGCTCATTAAAGCAATTCTGGTCGCAATCCCGTTGGATTCAAAATAGTAGGCATGGTTGGGGAAATGCGTGGCCATTACGACCGAGATCCCGTTATCTCGCACCAGATCGACTACCGTCTCTAACAGCAATAGCTCATTTTTGAAATCAAGATGGGCTGTTGGCTCATCCATAATAATAATCTTGGGTTGCTGAGCCAAGGCCCGGGCAATCATCACCAGTTGACATTGGCCTCCACTAACTTGGGTATATGGTTGGTCAGCCAGGTCGGCTAGTCCCACCATTTCCAGCGCTTCTAGGGCGATGTCCCTGTCTTCTACTGTAGGAGAGGTAAATAGCGTCGTACGATGGGCCCGACCCATTAAGACAATTTCTTTGATCGTATACGGGAATGATCGTTGATGAATCTGTGGCACATACGCAATCTTCTCCGCTAATTGCGGCGGCTTAAAATTCTTTATCGGTATTTGATCGACGAGCACCTCACCCTGGTTTACCTTTAACAGTCCGAGTACGCAATCGAGCAAGGTGGTCTTGCCACAGCCATTCGGACCAACGATACAAAACACTTCACCCTGCATAACGTCAAAGCTGACCTCGGAAAGAACCGGCTTGGCTCCGTAGGCAAAAGAAATGCTTTTCGCTTCAATAGCGATTGAGCTCATCACCAATTACCCCCTTTGGTCTTTTTCAAGAGGTAAATGAAGAAGGGTCCGCCTACTAGCGAAGTTAAGATTCCGATGGGAATTTCACCGCTAGTGATAGTTCTGGCGATATTATCAACGATAACTAAAAAAGAAGCACCTAAAGCAGTGCTGATGGGAATCAATATCTTATTATCATTGCCAACGATCATTCTTCCGACATGAGGAATGATCAGACCTACCCAGCCGATAGTTCCACTGACACAGACTGCTCCCGCCGTGGACAGCGTGGCAAAAGCGATAGCTAATAGCTTTTCAAAATTGGCATTAATCCCCAGAGTCTGCGCTTCACGATCACCCATGGAAAGGACATTGATCCGCCACCTGATGAGCACAAGGCCCGTGATACCGATCAACATCGGCGGCAGGCCGATGACTAAATCGTGGCGACTAGCCGAAGCAAAACTACCCATCAGCCAAAAAGTGATGGCCGGCAGCTGATTCGTCGGATCCGCTACATATTTCAAATATGAAGTGGCAGCGGAAAAGATTGAGGAGATGACAACGCCACCCAAGATTAGCATTACGGTAGGTGTGGTGTTATATATCCGACCAACCAGGTAGCTAAGGAGAACTGCCAAGCCGCCAAATGCCAGAGCAAATAAATATACTTGTGGCGAGAAGCGGTTAAACAATAAAATCGCCAATGCTGCCCCGAAACCAGCCCCTGAGCTCACACCTAACATCCCTGAGTTAACCAGAGGGTTACGAAACAAACCTTGAAAGGCTGCGCCGCTAACTGCCAATGCTCCTCCTACCAGAGCGGCCAGTAAAGCCCTCGGCATCCTAATATCCCAGACAATCGTCGTATAAACATCTGGAACAGCCGATTTGTCCGAAGCGAACGGATGCATCAGTATTTCAGGCATCTTGCTTAGCGGTATCGGATACCGGCCGATCAGTAACGTTAGAAAGATCAAGACAATTGGTAAGATATAAATGATCAAATAAAGTAATCGTCGTTTAGCCATACTTACCTTTCTAAACAGTTTATTAGTTAGCCGTAGTAAAACTAATAACTATCTTTTTCTCCAGAGTCTGTCCATTTTTGGCCTGCAGCTCAGGAGAAATCTCCAGCCTATAAGCGGTATTGCCTTTTAAGGCGGTCCTTGGTTTAATGATTATTTCGTTTCTCTTTTCGGGTTCAATTTGGTCATCAGCGAGAATTACTTCGATGGGCACAGATTGGTTCTGGGGATCAAAAAGGGTAAAGCACTGCAAGTTGTTGTCCTTAATCTGAAAGTTAACCACATTCTTGTCAAACAGGAGATAGATCTGGCTATCCACCGCGAACGCTTTACTACCATCTTGGGGATTAGACTCCACAAGATCCAGGGCAGATGCGGGAATTGCCACAGCCAAGGCCAACACGAACACCAACAACAGGACAGTCTTTTTGTTCATCAACTTCTCCTCCTAGGTTACATGAGTTTGGACAACAAAAAAACAGCTCCCTTTGCGAAAGCTGCTCATTCTGAAACCATCGGCAACCGAATCACCGTGCTACTTTCCAAAGGGGAGGCATAACCGTTTCCAGTTATACCCTACCGGATTGCCTCCATGATCCGAAGAAGACAGGAGCGCAACCTCGTAGACGTATCGACAAGATAATATTTACTTAATTGTCATTTTACCATACCAGCTGGCAAAATGTCTAATGAAATAGGACAAGCTAGAACGGATAACTTAATCGGAACATAATATCCAGATCCCGATTGGTCTGGAAGGTACAGCTAGCCGCCAGGTCAATCCCACCCGGTAGGGTATTTTGGTAACGTGGCGTTAACGCGATGCTGCCGTCAGCCATATACACGGTAGCAAGTAAGGATAGTGTGGAAAAGTCATCGAGCGGATAACCAATGCTACCCACCAGGAGATCTTGATCACCGGGCCTACTAGCTAGATACTCTACCTGCGTGGTAATTTTGGTATCGTAATCCAGATTAAAACTATAATCAGCGCCGATCAGAAAACTATTACTGCTTTTATTTTTATCACAGAATTGATGGGCGTACGCCGCATAGACCCCGAAAGAACCCAAATCGCCCTTGGCCGTTAAGCCGACCCTCTGCATGGGAACTCCCTGGGGCCGAACCTCAGCCTCCCGGACATAATTCATCGTCAGATCATAGCCTCCGAGTCCCATTCTGGCTCGCGCACCCCATTTAGCCTTATCCAGATCGGTTGTGAAACCCTCCGGAAAAGATGTGACCAGAGAAAGGCTTGAGTTCCAATTTACCGGAATGTAAACCTCTACCGCATCAGTATATTTGCTGTCAAATTCTTCTCCCATCTGTACCGAGCCCGGAGTATAATCGGCCGGGTTAAGTAAGGAACCAAAGGCCCAAGAGATCGGCTGCCTCCCTACGGTCAGGTGAAAAGCGGAAAACCGGTGCTTGAGATAGAGTTTCTTGGCAAAATATGAAGCATCTTTGTTTGCTAGCAAATCCTGCACCGGTCGGTTGAGGACGAAAGCATAACGAAGCTCCGTATCACCAAGTGGCGGCAGAAAGAGCTCGAGCTCTAGACTTTCGGTGATCTCTCCAGCATACTCTATCGCCAGCTCACCCCCGGCCTCTACCGCGAAGGCTGACGCCGTGGCCCCGATCAGTAGCAACAATATGGTTATCATCGATATCCAACGCATTACAGTCATACCTTATCTCATACTCTCCAGCGTAAATGTCCCGGCGGGGATTTCCGGGTTAAACTCGATCGTTTTGAGGATAAACTCGGTCTGGGTATTCTTACGCAGCTTATTTTCCATAACTGATTCCACCGGATACCAGCGACCATCAATCTCCTCGACCCTAGTAACAGTCAGCACCTTCAGCAAGCGACCGCTCTCGGCATACAACTCCTCTTTGAGACCGACAAACCTTTCTTTATCGATCCAAGATTTCCGCCGGTAATAGGAGACCTCTTTACCCTCCACGGCAATCCCTTCAAGGACGTAACAGGCCCGCCCATTTACCTCGCCCTCACCGACTAGCGTGTAGGTATAGAGTTCAGTCAGCTTGTCGGATTCCATCATATCTTGATAGGAAAAATCGCTACCCATCATTCCTTGACTGAGCATGTGGCCCGAGATCTTAACGGTATCTTCTGCATCAGGAAAGAACATCCACAGATCATCGCCGCGCTTGAGGAATTTGGTGCCGCGATCACGCGGATTAGTGAACTCGGTCAAACTGTTGTCCCCATCTGTTAAGCTGACCATAGTCTTGGTTATCTTCCGCCCGCTATTGGTGATTATCATCTCCGCTTCGGCTTTAGCGCTAGTGATGTATTGGTTTTCATCCACTTTGGCGATGATCTCCTCCGCAGTTAGAGCGAGGGTCGGCAGGCCGGAAGCCATGATCATCACCAAATATACAACTAGTAAAATGAACTTCTTCATGTTTAGAACCCCTTTCTCTAACCTTCCCGCATTGCTTCGGTAGGATCTAACTTCGCCGCCCGGCGCGCCGGGATGAGGCAAGCAATGGTAACCACAATTGCACCTAAAACGAAGGCGAAGATCGTGTTTTCGACCGAATAAATCGGATAAATGATCGGGCTCATCAAGTGTTCCTCGCTGAAACCTGCCAAGGCTGCGGTATAATCAATACCGGTTTGCGCCACATAACGGGTGAGGATCGTACCGGAGATGGCGCCGAGCAAGCTGCCGATAACCCCCATGATGCCACCCTCAATAACGAAGAGCAACAAAATATCCTTCCGCTCTAATCCGAGAGCCCCCATCATACCGATTTCTTTCCGGCGCTCCGCGACAATCATGATCATGGTATTGATAACCACAATGCACGCCAACAGGACCAAGAAGGCATAGATGTTATTGTAAATCACCTGGGCCACGTCCATTAATGCGATGAGATCACTGGTCTCTTTGTATCCCAACGCTAAATACCTCTCCCCGGCTCCATTCTCGGCCAGGATTTGTTTAACCTGTGGTAAAAGTTGTGGCACGAGGTTCCGGCTCTTGGTCACAATTAAAACTTCAGTGGCCTGATCCTCCATGAACAAGATTCGCTGAGCCTGATCAAACGGTAGATAGAAGACAAACTCATTCAGCATCTTGAGACTACTCAATATCCGCCCGACAATTGTAAAAGTAACACCGGTGAGTGAGCCATAGGCCGTATTAGCCAGGATCGTGACTTTATCGCCGACGCCAAGGCCAAGTTTGGCCAGTAAGGCTGAGCCCATGACCACTTCACGCTGACCGGGTCGAACCATGCGCCCCTCAACCAGCTCCTTCTCGATCTGGGTAAAGGCCAGTTCCTTCTCTGGGTTGACCCCCCAACCATAAAGGGTTACTAACTCTTCTTCGGTGCTGATGAGGGCACCGAATTTCAGCCTGGGAATGACCATTTCAACATCGGCTACCGCGGATAAGCGGGCCATCAGATTGTCCAAACCTTCACCTGCAAAGCCATCGATCGGATAGTTCAGCGGTAACAGACGCTCTTCTTGATAATATTGCCGGTCTACGATCTTGATGTGTCCGGAATTGTACTGGATATGATCGGCAACCGTAGACTCGATTAACCCATCTACATATCCTTTGGCAAAGACAACGATCAGCACAGAAAAAGCGATGGCAACAACAGAAACAAAGGTGCGCAGGCGATGGCGAAAGAGGTTTTTCAGCGCTAATTTTAACACGAAGGGCATTGTGATCCCCCTTACCGATGGTAAATAGCCTTGACCGGATCTTTATCAGCGGCCCAGTAAGCCGGCAAGATGCTGGCTAACAGCGAGGCCAGCACCCCGAAGCCAAAGACCAGCACAAATGAGTGTGGATTCCAAACTCCGTACATTTTCCCGATTATCGGAATGCCATAAGAGGCCATATCAAGGTTAAACCAAGCACCATAATCGAGACCATATAAGTTAAGTGCCCAAATCCCGACTACGCCGAATAGCACACCGACAAGACCCCCAATGATACCGATCCCGACCGATTCGAGTACGAAAGTGTAAACGACTTCTTTGGTTTGCATCCCCAAAGCTTTCATCATGCCGATCTCGCCCATTCGCTCCAGGGCAGCAAGGATCACGGTATTGATGATGGCAATCGCTGCGATGATTAGGATAATACCTAGTATCAGACCGTTAGCAGCTTGTTTGGCCTTAGCCACCGTTACAGCCTCCAAATCTTCCCAAGCGAAAACCTGTAGCCGAGGATCGCTCGTCTGAAGAACTCCGGCCAACTCACCGGCCACGCGTTTGGCCGCATTTGCGTTAGCCAACTTCACGATGACCTTACTCACCTGACCATCCGTATTGAGCGCTTGTTGGACGAGGTCTAACGGCAGATAGACGTAGTTGCTGTTCACATTAGGGTTGCTGGTATGGACCAGCCCGGCCACTTCAACATCGATGGTATTAAAGGTCTTGTTCTTATCTCGGACCAGCAGGGTGATATAATCGCCGACTTCTAGCTGCATCAAGTCGGCCAGGCGTTGGCCTAGGACCGCCTGGTGTTGCCCGAGCCGAAACATCGTGCCTTCGACGTACTGATCTTCGAGCGCAAAGACTTGGCCGAAAAGATCCGGGACAATCCCCTTCCCGACCACTGGCAGTTCGTTAATCCCGTTATTGAGCATGGCCCGGAAAGAGAGCTCAGGTGAACTCCCCTGATGACCCGGGACACCTTTAATCACAGTCAATATCTCGTCATCAAGATCGATCAAATGCTCCAGCGGAAGCTCTTCCTCTTCATCCCAATAAGCCTCTTGGACTACCTGCAAGTGGCCGGCCTCATAATCGATGAGGGTCTGATAAGACATCTGCGTCATGCCGCCGATCATCGAATCTAAAAGAATATAATAGAAGATCGCAAAAGCGATAATAATCGCGGTGACCAGGGTACGGTTGCGGTGGCGCAACAAATTTTTGATCGCCAGCTTAGTGATGAACATTAGCCCCGTCCCCCCTCTTATCCTCTGAGATCAGGCCATCCCGAACCTCTAGCATTCGCCGCGCATAGCTCATCACCCGAGGATCATGGGTAGAGAAGATAAAGGTTGTGCCAAGTTCTTGATTCATCTTGACCATTACTTCGAGTACTTCTTCACTGGTTTTTGAGTCGAGATTGGCGGTTGGTTCATCTGCCAAGACTAGTTTGGGCTCCTTAACCAATGCCCTGGCTATCGCCACCCTTTGCTTTTGACCGCCGGACATCTCCCCGGGCTTCCGGTTCTCTAATCCCGCCAATCCAACATCAGCGAGGATCTGCATTACCTTTTCATGCATCGCCTTCTTGGAGCGCCCCCCAACTAACCGGATGGCGAATTCGACGTTCTCATAGGCGGTTAGGACCGGAATCAGATTATAACTCTGGAAAACGAACCCAATATTACATCTTCTTAGCCTGGCCAAGCCCTTTTTATTTAATTGGCCCAACTCCTGGCCGGCAAAGATGATTGTGCCACTGGTGGGTTTGTCAAGGCAGCCAATCATATTGAGCAGAGTGGTCTTGCCCGAACCGGAAGGGCCGAAGACTGTAGTAAACTCACCTTGCTCTACCGTGAGGTCAATCCCGCGCAAAGCCGGCACCTCAATCTTGCCCTGTTGATAAATCTTGGTGACACCTTTCAGCTCCAGTAAAGCCATCTGCCTAGCCTCCCCACAGTTAATCGCGTCTTTTAATCCCGTTCTCGACAAATGCCAACATCTTATCCATGATCTTCATTCCGGACTCAAGATCATCTAGATCAATCGTTCCATCTTTATAAACAATGTCAATCAGCGAAAAACTGAGGCTGGTCAAAAATCGGGCGACTAAGTCCGTATCTATGTTGGGGTCTAGTTCGCCTTTGGCCAGCCCAAGTTCGAGCAGTTGCTTATAAAAATCGATCGTGATGTCTTGATTTTCGCCCAAAACCTCACTTTGCAGTGATTTATCAGCCAAGAGCATACTGGCAATACCAATATACTGGGCATTTTCCCTAGCAAACCTTAGTCCACTAAAGACGATCTCTCGAAATAGTTCAAAGAAACCATACTTTTCTTTATTAACAACCATGTCCTGGTTGATATATTTGAGCTTTCTTTGCGCCAACAAATTCAAGATGTGTTTGACGAGATCTTTCTTATCCTCAAAGTACTGATAAAAGCTACCGACCGAGATGCCCGCATTCTCGGCGATCGAGGTAATCTTCGCTTTATGAAATGGCTGCCTAGCAAATTCATCCATGGCAGCATCAATGATCTTTTGGCGTTTCTCCTCCGGTAAGTTAAAAAAAGTTGCTTTTGGCATCGGTGCTTTTTACCCTTTCCGTCGTCATAATATGAATATGAATTCACATTCATATTATGACATACCTTTACCGGGGTGTCAATAACTGGTTGTCGTAACAGTCATCCGTTCAGTATCCTCTGGGGATGAGTTCAAGGGCCTGAGTAGGGCAGATCGCAGTACATAACCCGCAACCATAACATTTGGCTGGGATAAGTTCGAGATGCCGGGATCCCCGGTCAAAAACTAAAGCTCCAAATTGGCAGCGGCCAGCGCAGGCACCACAGTTTAAACAGGCCGACTGATCCAAGTAAGCTACAGATTCTCCCGGGTAAAGTACAGAGAGGTCATACGTAAGATTGCCCAGCATTGCACGGCATTCGGTAGGCGAACAGTTGCATAAACCGCCGATGAACGGAGTTTTAAACGTCCAGACCGAGTGGACTAGACCTTCAGCATTAAATTCCTGCAGCAAAGTCAAGGCTTCTTCGCGGGTCAACAGCTCAAGTCCTGGACCATCTGGTCCATCCCAATAGCTAGGATCAATTAGCTCGAGGGCACCGAGACTGTTGGGCTGTAAAATGAAACCGAGACAGTACCTTCGCTCTTGCCGCAGGGTGATCCGCCGACAGACGCAGGGCAGGCGGACCACTTGGCTAACCATCATCACGATCGCGCGGGCCTCTTCTAGGGTTACCACTTGGCCAAAGTGGTCGCGGCGTAGCTTTCTAGTGATTACGGTATCAACCAGCGGTCGCAAGAATTTTGGCACCTGCCGGAGCAGCTCCATGGGCTCGGCCTTGCCGACCTGGCGAGCCTGATGGGCAAAGAACTCTTGGATATATCTCGTGCGCCCCAGGTCGGCTAGCAATTCATCGCTATAATTCTTGGCCTGCAAGAACCATTTCTTGCCTTCACCATGTTTAACGCAGTTCTCACACATAGCAATAGAATTTCCAGATCTGGGCATCGTTAACCCAAGACACCTCACCAAATTGTTTTAGTAGAGCTTATTGTTCGTTGAATAGACCGAAGGCACAGGAGGTTTGATCACTGCCCTATACGCACCTATTTTCACATTTCACGAGCATAATATCCCTTGCTCCGTCGGTTGTACCGGCCCCTCTCTTTCGTGAATATTCACGAAATTCCCTCTATAAGCGGATTTAATCAATATATTCCAAAAGTAAATAGGAGGAATTACTGGTAGTATGTAGAAATTATATCGTGAGATATATCTCAATTTACTACTGAAAAAGGGGTGCAAAAATGTCGAACTTATCTAGACGAGAGTTTTTAGTCGGCGCTAGCGGCTTTGCTGCCGGCGCAACAGTCGGAGCAGTTCTCGGCGGAGGGGTATTGGATTTGTTCCCTTCAACTGTAAAAGCTGCGCAAACCGCACTTCCATGGCCGTATGTCCAATTGGATGTTGAAGAAGCTAGGGTCCGTGGCTATAAGTTCACAAAATCCTCAGGCAGCTGAATGTACGGTGGCTTTAATGCCATCATCAGCCAGTTGGCTGATAAAGTTGGAGAACCGTTTAAATCTTTCCCCGCAGAAGCTACCTGGTATGGCTTGGGTGGAGTCTCTAAATGGGGTACCATCTGTGGAGCCCTCAACGGAATTAGTTTCGCAACAAATCTCATAGTACCACAGAAAGACGTTGAAGCAATTTGTAATGAAGTAATCGAATGGCATAATTCAACACTTCTACCGACCACCGCTTTGGACAAATACACAGGCGTTCCTTCAAAAGTCAGAGTTGTGCCTGGTTCACCGCTATGCCACATCTCTCGCTCCAAATTCGAAGCTGGCAAGCCATCACAAGCAGAAATAGCCGAAAGATGCAGCAAACTTACCGGCGACGTTGCAGCTAAAGCGGTCGAAGTTCTCAATGCCTACTTCAGCGGTAAATTCGTTCCAACCTTTAAAGTATCCGACGAAGTAAACAACTGCAAGAGATGTCACCCTGGACCAAAAGCATATGGCATGATGGACTGTACCCCCTGTCACGGCGATCATACTAAGAAATAGCCCAACCGTTCATCCATCACTGCGATAAAGATAGCGCTAGGAGCTTCCTAGCGCTATCAGCCTTTCACTACGGCGATGGTTTTCAGCTTCATGATCGGTTTAATCAAATCCAGCTCATTGTTGATAACGGTATCGATATCTTTGTATGCCCACGGTGATTCTTCGGCAACATCACTTTTCTTGTTCTTACCAAGGACAACTCCCCGACTTTTCAGATCATTAAGCACCTGCTCTATCCGAAATTTATCCTTGGCTTCTCGGCGACCCATCTTGCGACCTGCACCATGCGAACAGGTTGTGAAACTATCTGGATTGCCCAGCCCTTCGACGATGTAGGAGTAGCTTCCCATCGCTCCGGGGACAATCCCTAGCTCGCCCCGGCGGGCCCGAATCGCACCCTTGCGATGTATCCAGACATCTTTACCAAAGTGATTCTCGAAGTCGGCGTAGTTGTGGTGTGCATTGACCACCATATCAACAACGATCGTATCTGCATAGTACTTAGCCAGGGCTTCAAAGACGATCTCCTGAACTTTAGCCATCATCTGTTGCCGGTTTTCGGCGGCAAATTTCAAGGCCGTTGTCATCCAATTGATATAGGTTTGGCCTTCCTCGGAATCGATGGGCAAATGTGCTAATTGCCATTCTTTCGGTACAGGTGAACGCCACTTCGCGTTGAGCTTCTTGGCAAGGTTATTATAATAATTGCAGATCTTGTACCCGAAATTCCGGGAACCGGAATGAACCATAATCGCTAAATTGCCCGCTTCATCTTCCTGCAGTTCGATGAAGTGATTGCCCCCGCCTAAAGTGCCGATCTGGTAATAGGCCCGATCGATCTCAGATAGCAAGGTGTCCGGTGAACGCGAGAGCCAATCGGCCGCCAACAGCTCATCGATGCTACTCGATGGTTGCTTCTTGCGGTGGTGCTCAAAGCCAACCGGGATGCTCCGCATGATCTGCCCAACGATAGATTGAGCTAAAGTTCCACTAGGGGTCGTGACTTCGGTCAGCACACGCGCCGGAACATTGGTATGCACGAACCCCATTCCACACCCGATATCCACACCTACAGCGTTCGGAATGATCTGCTTCTCGGTGGCAAGAACGCCTCCGATCGGCATGCCAAACCCGGGGTGCGCATCTGGACAAATCACAATATGCTTGTACGCGAATGGTAATTTGGCAAGATTTTCCGTCTGTCTGACCAGTTCCGGATCTGCGAAATACTCCTTTTTGTCCAGCCAGACTTTGACTGAGATTTTCGCGCCTTCAGGCCGATATTCAAACATCCTCTCACCTCTAGCGATTTTCAACAAGCACTGTCAGGAAAATAAAAAAGACCGGATAGCCCAGTCTCATCGCATTTTGTGGTATAAAAATGGTGCGCCATCGGGGACTCGAACCCAGGACCCACTGATTAAGAGTCAGTTGCTCTACCATCTGAGCTAATGGCGCACACAAGAATGTATATTTGGTAGCGGCGACTGGATTTGAACCAGTGACACTACGGGTATGAACCGTATGCTCTGACCAACTGAGCTACGCCGCCATCTAAACATTGGTTGCGGGGGAGGGACTCGAACCCTCGACCTTCAGATTATGAGCCTGACGAGCTGCCAACTGCTCCACCCCGCGCCGGGTGCGCCTTTTTGCGCGCCGCAAAATAAATTATACCAAATCTGTCTCTCTTGTCAACACAATGACCTATTTTATTTTTTCCCAGCTAAAGGGAGGTTAAAAAGGCATTAGTAACGAGATCCGCTTTTGCGCTTGGCCTCATACCCTTTTCTAACCTGAGCTTGACGCTCCTCACTATCCTTTAAAAACCGGGCTAATTTATCCTCAAAGGCTTTTTGATTTTGCTTAGCCATCCGAGGGCCTTCATTAAAAACTTGGCGGATCGATAAGCCGATCTTGCCATCCTTCATGTTTATCACTTTGACCGTGACCTCTTGTCCCTCTTGTAAGAAGTCATTAATGTCTTTGACATAGGTATCAGCAATTTCGGAGATGTGAACCAGTCCGGTTTGACCCTCTGATAAATCAACAAAAGCCCCAAATTTAGTAATACCCGTTACCCGACCCTCTAAAACAGCGCCAACTTCTACCGGCACGTACAATAATCCTCCCTTTAAAAATAAGTGAATCGCTTATATTATATAGGCCTGTCGGCTCTCGTGTCAATCAAATTGGGTTAATATAACAGCTCTTGGTAGCTTTGCGACCGTATTTCCACATCTTTTTCTGCAGTTTCATCTACCACTGCTTCCGTAACGATATACTTTACTTCCCCAGGCCTAACCAAGCCCAGCTTTTTGCGCGCAACCTGCTCTACATATTCAGGAGACTCCACCAAAGCTTTTTCCTCTTCAAGCTGAACTATCTCAGCAGTAACTTCGTCAATTTCTCGTTCAATCTTGGCAATATTCGCCTTTATCCGAATGATATCGATTAGTCCGCTTATATAGCCCACCATTAGCCATAACAAAATAAGTCCTATTATCACAACGGTTAGTACCCTTCGATCCTTTTTGCGCTTTTTGGCTTGCTGACGGCGCCGATTCGCCCGCCCGCCCGTTAGGATATATCGCTCGCCAAAATCTATCTGGACGTCATTTCCTTGACTCCGGCTTTGATCAGCAAGTCCCATTATTCTTCACCTTCCTCTGCCGGGTCTTCCGCAAGTCCCAGAGTATCCACTGGCAATACTGCAACAACTTGAAAACCTTTGCTACGAGCGCGTTTATATAATGTCGCCACAGTCGCCGGAGCAACTTGCAACACCTTAGCTACCTCTTCGTTGGATTTGCCGGATTCTTTGAGGACAACTACTTGACGCTCCCGAAAACTGAGCCGCTCAAGCCCCCTGATTTCGATCTGCACCCTTGCACCTCGAAATTCTTGTCCACCCTACGCACATAATTAGGACAAATTGGGTACGTTTTTGGTACAAGTTCTACGGGAATCCGACGTCTCCTGCTTATTTCTGGAAACTAGCTCTCATTTTTACCTTTTCACTTTAATCCCGCGCCCCAATCCTCTGGCCAGATTGCGGGTGCGAGCGGAGAAAATCCGGGCTCTGCGCTGCAAGCGTTTGCCCAGCGTTGGTTTGTTGACCCGGCCCTCCTCGACTTTTTGACGTTTTGGACGCCCTGGCATCCGAAACTTTGGCTTTAATTGCTCAACCTTTTCCTGCAAAGCACCCACCTTTTTCCGCCCCTTTCGCACAACCTTGTCAAGCCCGGTTCGGCGACCAAACCGCACCCCCAGATTAACACCATGATAATAAAGGCTTCTGGCGCCTACTGTTACAGCCTGGCCCCCCCGATCTATTCCCCTAATCGCCCACACAAGCAGGCGAATGACGATCCGGCTGGCCAGCATGAAGTATAAGAGTATTCCGCCGAAGGCCCCGACTAACAGGTAAAAGCGGAGTTCACCCCAGCTCCCCAAAATCGTACAGTAGTAGATAATTGCCGCAGCCAAGAAACAGTAAAATAAATCCCAGAAAAACGAGGTTACTTTTCTGCGGGCAAACAATCGCCCTTTCAAGATACGAAATAAGTCAAAGAGCAACCCGACCAGTACCCCGGCGAGGATCATCAAACCAAAAGAATTCGCTTGACCGCTTAATGAATCCACGTTTTTTGCCTACTTGAACATTTTCCCCAGAAAGCCTTTGCTCCGCTTGCCCATAGACTCCCCGGTATATTGCAAGACGCTAACAAAACCATGTACCGCTAAGTTTCCGGCTTCCAGGTTTAATTGTCCGATGTGCAGATCCTCACCCCGAATAATTAGACCCCCGGCACTAGTGTCCACAATAATCTCTTGGTCATCAAAACTTTCGACATTAACTACCCCGGTTAGCCTCAGTTCTTCGCGCTTTTTTAAACTGAGCTGGTGGTCTCCGGTCTCGGCCCTTCTCTCCTCAGCCACCACGCCTACCCCTCCAATGCAAACCATTTGTAATAAATATGCGGCTCCCCGCTCTTTTTAGTACAAGAGTCAAGAAACCGCACCACATGTTTGTCTATTTTAGATAGGCTTTATGGTCCTACCAGAGATCGACTAGCTTGATGTCCTTAAAATAGAATTTGATGATATCCTTTGCGCTCTTGCCATCCTTGGCCATAGTGTAGGCTCCCCATTGCGACATACCCACACCATGTCCGAAGCCCTTGCCTTCCATCACCACATTATTGCCTTGCACGCCAATTTTGGTGAACATTGTCGATTTAATGAGCCCGGGATCAATTCCTACTCGCATCGCGTTGGCATTAACCTCAGTTGTTCCCTTAGAATGGGCTAAACGCAAAGTAACAGCGCGTCCGCCATTATCCTTTTTACCGATGCTAACCCCCTTCAAACCAGAGATCTGTGCACCGGTCTCCCGCGCTACCTTTTCAAAAGATGACAGAGGCACGCTGGCCTTCCATGCTTTAACTTCCGCCTCGGCCTTCGATTCCGGCGAAGTTACCTGTTTTAGATATGGCGGCTCTTGACCTTTTTCAACCAAACCCATATCCTCAGCTTTAGCGGTCTTGCCCCCGGTTGCAGCATGAAAATAGGCTTTAACAAATTTATCTTTATAAGTTATTACCTGTCCTCGGGTCTCACTTACGGCTTTTCTGATCGTCTCTGAAATGTTTTCCGGTCGATACGCTTGCGCCTCTGTATGTGACCCGGAGATTTTTCCCGTTGCCGGCTTGGTCGCATCCTCGGTGATCAGCTGCATCGCAAAACTGCGGGCCAGAATAGCCTGGGCCTTATATGCTTCCAGCGGCCAATCGGCCTTCATTTCTCCGGCAACTACCCCGGCTATATACTCCTCTAGTTTCACCTCTTTGGTTTCCCCATTTTTTAATTCAATGGTCACAGTCGGTTCCTGATTGTACCGCTTCATTAAGCTGCCTTCATCTTCCTTGTTACTGTTGTCTGCAAGCTTACGCTCGGGCCCAGGACAACCAAGCACAAAGGTTACCAAAGAACCAACCAGCAATAAGCTGATTATCAGGTAAAACAAGGCTGAACGTTGCCTTGTGTTAGTCATCGACTACCCCTCCTACAGTGATTTCCATCTTTAGTTTGTAGAGGCGGACCCGCTTTAATGCATTATCTCGACCTCTCCATAAAGGCCAATACGCATAAAACCACCATTGACAAGGCATTATTTATAGTGAGTTTACGGGGTTATGGACAAGAAAACCGGGCCGCAAGACAGTTTTAATGAAAAATTTACTATTTTTTTGGCAATAAGCGGCTTGGAAAAAGGTGTTCACAGGGGTTAGACCGAATATACAGATTCGATAACCCACACTTTCTAAGGAGGGAGTTCATTTGAACAAAATGGAACTCATTGCCGCGGTTGCCGATAAGGCCGGTATTACGAAAAAAGCCGCGGGCGAGGCTGTCGATGCTGTTTTATCAACGATTTCCGAAGCAATGGCCGCTGGTGACAAGGTGACCCTAATCGGTTTTGGCACCTTTGAGGTTCGTGAGCGCAAGGAGCGCAAAGGGGTTAATCCTGCTACCAAAGAAGAAATCATCATTCCTGCTGCTAAAGTACCTGCCTTCAAGGCCGGTAAAGCATTGAAAGATCAAATCAAGTAATTCTAATATTTCTCTTATTTCAAAAGCCTCCCACCAACAGGGAGGCTTTACCTATCTTGCTTACTCTTCCGACTTAGCTTTGGCCCACCAAGCTAACAGTTCCTGTAGGGATAGCTCTTTCATCTGCTTTCCCCGCTCGGCGAGCTGCTGCTCGATCCAGCGAAACCTTCTGTCAAATCGGTTAATCGTACCGTTAATCGCTACCTCGGCCTCTGTATCTGTATATCTGGCCAGATTGGCCAGGGCAAAGAGCACATCACCAAGCTCTTCTTCGACCCGCTCTCGCCGGTGAACCCCTGACGGTAAGGCTAGCGCCTCCTTTAGCTCACCGAGCTCCTCAACTAATTTATCAATTACCCCGGATAGGTCTGGCCAGGTAAATCCGACCTTGGCCGCCTTAGCCTGTATCTTCTGGGCTTTGGCTAGTCCGGCCAGATGCCTGGGAATACCATCTAAGGCCGAAGTACGCTCGCCCGTCAGTTTTTCGGCTTTTTTTATCGATTCCCAGTTCACCATGACATCCCCAACCCCACGGACCTTGGTGTCACTAAAAACATGGGGATGACGGCGAACCAGTTTAGCAGTTATTGCTTGGACCACATCATTGGCATCAAAGTCATCATTTTCAGCCGCGATCTGAGCATGGAATACCACCTGAAGCAGCAGATCTCCCAACTCATCACAGAGTTTTGCGGGGTTTCCTTCATCGATTGCATCCCAAACCTCATAACATTCCTCCAACATATAGGGTTTCAGGGACTCATGGGTCTGCTCGCGATCCCACGGGCAGCCATGCTCTGAGCGCAGCTCCTGCATAACCTCGATAATCGGATCTAAAGGATAATCACAACCGGAGCCAGCTCCAACCCGATCCTGAGCCGGGAGATAAACACTTGTTAAATGATCGATCCAGTCCAGCCGATCTAAGTCTTCTAAGGCCAGCCTTTCCACCCGTTCTTGGTCTGGCACACCCGCTGCCCGCACCACCGTAACCACAGTTTCCGCGGGGAAAAACTCCAACAACCATAGTTTCACCTGCGAAGCAACTAGGCGAGAGTAAACTTGGGTGATCAACAGTGCTTGGCCAGGGTAGTCCGAGGGTAGAGCCAGCGCATCCAAGACCGTCAACCCATCGGTAGGATCTATCTGCAAAGTGGCAAAGACCGCATCCAACCCGCTTAAGGAGGAGATAACCGAAACCGTAAATCCCCTCTTTTTCGCCTCGGCGATCAAGAGCCGCACAGTCTCTTCGGCTACCCACGGATCACCGGGGACCGCATAAACCACCTGCTGGCCTGCTACGGCCAGTGAGCATAGTTCTTGTACAATTTGATTATAAACACTTTCAAAATCAAGGTTGTCCTCATAAAAGTCGTCAAAGCTTTCCCCGGTAACTCCTTGGTCTTTTAACCAGGCTACGGTTGGATGGTGGTGAGTTCGAAAGTAAATATCCTGCCCTGCAGTAAGTACTCTGTACGCTCCCAAGCTTAACGCCTCGGGTGCACCATAGCCAAGCCCAACTATTGTTATCACGCTGCAATACCTCCCGGATCTTATCTTCCCTAGTATTTTCCACTAGGCGGAAAGAATCCTACTCCGCGAGGCTCGCAATAAGATCAGAAAACGCGGCGGAATCCCACCGATAGCTAGCATGGCGAGCAAATAAATAATTACCGCCGCCAATAGTCCGGCTGCTACCGTAAAAGATAATTTAACATAGGAGAATAGATAAACCGAGATGGTCTCGAGCCAAGGGTATAATCTGTTCACGGAGAAGCCCATGATCCCCGCAGCAATCACCGGTTTCACGACCAATTGCACTAGATCGGGGAAATAGCCGACCCATTTATACATCCCCTTAAAGTTTAAGAGTGCCGGCATGGCAAAGCCCAGCACCGACGCGATTGCCGCACCTTTGATGCCAAACTGAGGCAAACCGGTCAAACCGTAAGTAAAAATCATTTTGATGATCGCCCCGAAAAACAGGTACCGGACCGGTTCGAGCACCTCTCCCACACCCTGCATCACACTTATCGACGTCTCGGCCAGAGCGATAAATATTGTCGCTGAGGCGGCAGCTCTTAATGGTATTGCCACCTCCGGAAGCTTAAAAAGGAGCTCACAGATGGGTTCGGCCAGTACATACAGTCCGACCGAGGACGGGATGCTAACTGCCGCGGCCAGCCACAGCGAATTGGCGATCCGATCCTTAAGCAGAGGATAATCTTTGCGCGCCCACGACTCGGAGATGGCTGGAATTAAGGCCTGAGATAGACCGATGGTCAAGACACAGGGAAAGTGAATCAGGGCCATCGCCATCCCTGTAAACTGCCCATACAAAGCGCGGGCAACTTCGACAGCATAGCCTAATCCCTGCAATTGCCGGGGAACAATGGCAGCATCCAGCGAATGGGAGATCGGAAAAATCAGCGTGCCAAAGACGATCGGTAAAGAAAGCTGATAAATTTCACGGACTATCTGGGTCGCGCTAAGGCTGGGGGCATTCATTTTAGCTGAGCGAACTCGCTGCGGCAAGCGTCGACTTGGTTGAAACAGAAAGAAGATGATCAACAGAGCCAAGGTTAGCATCCCCCCGGCAACCGTACCCAGAGCGGCGCCTGTAGCCGCCCATTCTACACCGCGATCAATCAGGTGTAGAGCTAAGATAATCATGACCAACACCCTGGTCGATTGCTCGACAACTTGAGTTATCGCGCTCGGACGCATCTCCTGAATACCCTGGAAATACCCGCGAAACGCTGCGGAAGCAGAAAGCAAAAAAACCGCCGGACTAAGTGCACGTAAGGGCAACGCCGCACCAGGATCGCTGATAAACTTCTCCGCGATCACCGGGGCGAAGAAGTATAATCCGATTGACAATACTGCGCCGGTACTAAATAAGAGGGTCCGTGCGATGCGAAAGATCCTGCGTGCTTGATCAGGCCGGCCTAAAGCTATCTGTTCCGAAATCAGCTTGGAAATGGCGACTGGGATACCTGAGATGGAGATGATCAGGAAAATGGTATAGACCGGGTAGACCATTTGGAGAAGTCCGATGGCCTCCGAGCCGATTACCCGTGGCAAGATAATCCGGGCTGCCGAACCGACCAATCTGCTCAGCAAACCGGCCATGGTCAACATTAGCGCTCCACGGATAAATGAGTGGCCTTTAGTGCTCAAAAAAATCACCCCAGTAAGATCCGTATAATCTTACGGGGTGTTTAGGGCAATTAGACCTTGGGCACCAGTTTACTGTTCCATTTGCTTAGCCAAAAAACCAGCGGCCGTCTCCGCTAACTTCAGCTCCATCTCACCGAGACGCGCGTTTTCATCAGTTGAGGCAATAATTACACTGCCGATCGGATCACCTTCGGCAATAATCGGCACCATTACTTGGCTGATAAAATGAACACCCTGTACAATCTCTGTCCCTTCCTGGCCACCCTTGGCCTTGCGTGTATCCTCGATAATTTCGTGACGCCGATCTTCCATAATTTTTTCTGCCGCTGGAGTTAAATTCTTATCCACGTACTCTTTTGCTGGTGCACCGGCAACCGCAATGATATTATCCCGGTCGGAAATTAAGGTGATGTGGCCGGTAGCTTCATGCAATGAATCTGCGTATTCCTTGGCAAATTCACCTAATTCACCGATCGGAGAATATTTTTTCAGGATAACCTCACCGTCTCGGTCAACGAAGATCTCCAAAGGGTCACCTTCCCGAATGCGTAAGGTTCGGCGAATCTCCTTGGGTATTACAACTCGGCCCAAGTCATCTATGCGTCTGACAATTCCAGTGGCTTTCAAGGTTGCCCCTCCTCAAATACGCTTTCCGAAAATTGTAAATACCGCGCCACAAGTATTATATAACCCAGATTTACTCTTTATGCAGAACGCTGTTGGCTTGGCTTTACATAGGAAATCGTTCCCTAGAGCTGGAAGGTTTATTCCTCATTTTGCAGCAACTAAACTGGTCAGTGTCTCTTCTAACACTGAAATTAGCTGGGCAGAAGTCAGTCTACCCTGTTTGATTTTGATCTTGGGAACCTTGACGTTGAGCGGCATTATCCTTCCTCTATGCGCTTTGATTAGTTCAACCAGTTTTTCCATGGGCAATTGTAGTCCCGAATGGAACTTGATCATCACTCCATCGGGTATAGTTTGCACCGACGAAACCCCTAGTTTCGCGGCTGCAGCCTTAATCCTAATCACGGTTAATAGATTAAGCACCGGCAACGGTGGTTCACCATATCGGTCAGTCAGCTCATCAATCAGATCACTTTGCTGCTGACGGGTTGGGGCAGCCACAATCTTTTTATACATTTCGACTTTCTGTTTGACATCAGGAATGTACTCGTCGGGAATATAGGCATCAACTTTGAGATCAACCAACGGTTCGGGAGGTGCCTGTTCCGCTTCGCCCTTCAGTACGTTGACCGCTTCTTCGAGCAGTTTAACGTAGAGGTCAAACCCGACCGCTGCGATATTGCCGTGCTGCTCCGGCCCGAGAATATTACCGGCTCCGCGGATCTCCAAATCTCGCATCGCAATCCGGAAACCGGAGCCCAATTCTGTAAACTCCTGGATGGCCTTGAGGCGCCGCTGCGACTCCTCGCTGATCATCTTATCCGGACGGTAGGTGAAATAGGCGTAGGCAACCCGATTGGAGCGACCCACCCGGCCGCGCAACTGGTATAGCTGAGCTAAACCGAGTTTGTCCGCATCATAAACGATTAAAGTATTGGCGTTTGGGATGTCCAACCCGGACTCGATAATCGTGGTTGCCAGTAAGAGATCGCTCTCATTATGCAAAAACCGGAACATCACATTTTCCAGGCTGTCTTCATCCATTTGTCCATGGGCGACCGTAATATCCACCTCCGGAACCAAGCCGTGGAGGTACGAAGCCATCCAATCAATATCCTGAACCCTGTTGTGGACAAAGAAAATCTGTCCATCCCGCGCGATTTCCCGTAAGATTGCCTGGCGGATCACCTCATCATCAAACGGCATTACATAGGTTCGGACCGGGTATCGACCCACCGGAGGGGTTTCGATCAAACTCATGTTCCTCACCCCGGCCATAGCCATATGCAATGTCCGCGGAATTGGAGTAGCCGTCATGGTCAAGACATCCACATTTAACCGTAACTCCTTCAGTCGTTCTTTCTGCGCAACGCCAAACCGCTGCTCCTCATCTACGATCACCAACCCAAGATCTTTAAACATGACATCTTGCGAGAGAATGCGATGGGTACCGACGAGGATATCGATTTCCCCTTTAGAAACAGCCTTTAATATCGCCTTTTGCTCTTTAGCGCTTTGAAAACGACTCAAAACCGCGTGTTTGACCGGAAAGCCTTCAAAGCGCTCTTTAATCGTTTCATAGTGTTGCTGGGCCAAAATCGTCGTTGGCACTAGAAAAGCCACCTGTTTGCTATCCATAACGGCTTTAAAGGCCGCACGCAAAGCGACCTCTGTCTTGCCAAAGCCAACATCACCGCAAAGCAACCTATCCATCGGCTGCGGGTTCTCCATATCCTGTTTAATCTCGGCGATACTGCGTAGCTGATCCTCGGTTTCCTCATAGGCAAAAGCATCTTCAAAATCTCTTTGCCAAGGAGTATCGGGGGGATAAGCATGACCTTGCACCAACTGACGTTCGCTATATAGTTTTAGCAGCCCCTCAGCCAGTTCACGTACTGATTCTTTAACCTTTTTCTTGGCCTTGCTCCAATCAGTTCCGCCAAGTTTACTCAACCGTGGGGCAGTGCCTTCAGAGCCAACATATTTTTGCAACAGATTTAGCTGGTCGGTCGGCACGTAAAGCTTATCATCGTTAGCGTAATAAACTTCAAGATAATCGCGGTGCACCCCATCAATTTCCAGGGTGGTTATCCCGCGATAAATCCCGATACCATGGGTAATATGAACAACATAATCCCCCGCATGTAGTTCGCCATAACTGCCGATTCTGGCGCCTTCTGGTACGCTAAGGCGACGTGGCAATCGGCGGCGTTTGCGGCCGAGAATCTCAGTTTCCGAGAGAACCACCAATTTAGCTTCTGGCAGCTCAACCCCTTCACCTAAAGCGCCCTTGGTAATAAAGGCCTTCCCTTCAGGAAGGGAGAGTCGGCTCTCTGGCAGCGGACTAAGTTCAATGCCGCGGTCAAATAGGTCGGACTTCAGCCGTTTAAGTCGGTCTTCTTTGGATACCACAAGTACTACGCTGGTCTGCGAATTCAACCATTCTTTGATCCGCAGAGATAAGCTCGAAATATTGGCGTTAAATTGCTCCGCATGTCGGGATGGTAGATTAATAGCCTGTTTGACTTTTGAGCCCTGTAATTTATTGCCCAGTGGCGACAAATAAATGAGTTGATGTTTTTGGGCCTCTGTGTATACGTCATGCCAGGTAGCGAAGATTTTAGTGGCGGCCGGCAAAACCCGACCCTCCTCCAGAAGATGCGCGTATTGTTCGCCGAGCTCGTTAATCTCAGTATTTAGTGCTTGTTTAACACGGTCGGGGTTATCTAGAATGATGAGGCCATTTTTTAGGTATCCCCAGATGGAGTCGAGTTCCTGGTAGAAGCAGGCCATAAACTGGTCGATGCCAGGAAACAGGTTTTTCTCTTTGATGTTTTCCAGGTGTCCGGCCATTAGATCTTCCAACCGCTCGGCGGCCTCTGCAAGACCTAGATTGCGGAGATTGCCAGATTGTCTGGCTACTTGAGCCTTAACCCGCTCTTCGACGGACGGGACCAGCTCTGGAAGATAGATACTGTCTCTTGCCGGCATTAGGATAAATGAATCGAGATTTTGGTATGATCGCTGGGTATCCGGATCAAAACTCCTAATCGAATCGACTTCGGTATCGAACAATTCGACTCTAATCGGGTGGTCGGCCGTTAGCATAAAGATATCAATAATCCCGCCCCGGGCACTAAACTGTCCCGGCCCTTGCACAAGGTCCTCCCGTTTATAGCCGAGAACAGTCAAGAGCCGCAGAAATTCTTCTAGGTCCAAATCTTGCCCTAGAGATATCTGACGACAGTATCGTTTCAGGATTGAATGCGGGATCAAACGGCGCGCAGCCGCTGCTGCCGGGCGCCGCTCCGGCCCCGGA
>CAZAAT010000007.1:0-45345 GCA_964483175.1 uncultured Bacilli bacterium | reverse complement strand
GACTTCTGTATATTATCATGGCTCAAATCGGCTGTCAACACCTATTTTAGCGGTTTATAGCCAACGCTGCCGGGTGTGTGAGCCGCTTGATTCGGTAGGCCTTATTCATTTACGTAATCAAAGCATCTAAACATTGGTCAACAGAGCATGGATCCCTCCTATTTTTGAATAACTTAATATATATATGCCCCTCAGATTAAACTTAGAACTAATAACTTGATTTATTTGCGTAAATCTCGGTACAATTTACCTATGAACTCCAACACTCTTTGGCTATCAGCAACTTACCCGGGCCCAGTACCCGTAAAGTTATTAACCTACCTGCGGTCAACCATTGGGATCTCGACAACTTTGCTGCGCAAGTTAAAACAGGCCCAAGCCATATTAGTCAACGGACACCCGCAGCGAGTCGATTATTTGCTTAGACCCGGCGATACCGTAACTATCAAAGCAATCGATGAAGAACCAGGGTTGCCGGGAGAAGATATTCCCCTGGATATTCTCTATGAAGATGAATATTTCTTAGCCGTTAATAAGCCGGCCGGGATGGTTGCCCACCCGGTCAAACATTATCAAGATGGTACTTTGGCCAACGCACTGGCCTATTACCTATCCCGCGGAACTATCTCTCGCCAGGTAAGGCTCGTTCATCGCTTAGATAAAGATACTTCCGGCTTGGTTCTGGTCTCCCTTAACCCCATTGTCCATCAAAAGTTAATCGAGGCTCTCCAGGCCAAGCGAATTCGCAAAATTTACTGGGCTCTGGTTGTCGGCACGCCACCCGAGACCGGTACCATTGATGCTCCGATCGCTCCGGACGAAAATGTCAGTAGTAGACATAAGGTGGCGCCCCACGGCAAGGAGGCAGTCACTCATTTTCGAACTTTGCGCAGTTGGGGACAGAAGGCGAGCCTAGTTGAGCTCGAGTTGGAAACCGGCCGCACGCACCAGATCAGAGTTCACCTGGCCCATCTGGGCCATCCGCTGCTGGGGGACTTCCTATATGGAATTCCCACCGCAAAGGATCCAATTAATCGACAGGCCCTCCACGCCAAGCAGCTCTGTTTCTTGCATCCGGTTAGCGGAGAAGAGATACAGTTAGAAGCGCCGTTGCCGGCAGACATGGACCGGGTTATTCGTTTATACGATAGATTCGCCGAGCTGGGATTAGCTGACTAAAGGTTGATCTCCGGATAACCGGCCAACTGTAATCCTTGGTGTTTTGCCAGCTTCAATAGGTAAATATACCTTTTTTCCGCTGCCTCCATAGAGTAAATTGCCATATCTACTAGATCTGGTTCCGAGACCTGTTCAAAGAAAGCACAGGCATTAGTCCATTCACGTCTAGCTACTTCAATATCTTCGAGCAAGTTGTCTTCCGAAGGATTAGCAGTGTTATCATTAGTTTTTAGACCAGGAAATTCCGAAAAAAAAGTGGATAGAATCCTAGGCATGCGTTTCCCTCCAAGTGCCTATTCTATCCACATTATTGACCGGCTTGTTAGCCCTTTATACATTTGAGTTTATAACTCGCGGCGTCCCTCAAGCGCTTTGGCCAAAGTAACCTCATCCACGTACTCCAGATTACCACCAACAGGTAAACCATGGGCGATCCGGGTAACCTTGATCCCCAACGGTTTAACTAGGCGGGCAGCATACATCGCCGTAGCCTCACCTTCGACCGTAGGGGAGGTAGCCAGTATAACCTCTTTTACCACATCTGGTGATAGCCGTGCTATTAATTCGCGCAACCGAATATCATTGGGTCCGATCCCTTCCATCGGAGAAATAGCACCAAGCAGCACATGATAGCGTCCCCGAAATTCACGAGTCTTTTCGAGGGCAACTATATCTTTGGGCTGTTCGACCACACAAATAACTGTAGAGTCTCGCGAGGGATCTTGGCACAGGCGGCAAGGATCGACCTCTGTAATGTTATTACATTGCGAGCAATACCTGATTTTATCTTTAACCTCTATGAGCGCCGCGGCCAGCTTATTAACTTCGTCTTTGTTCTGCGCAATAAAATGAAAGGCCAGCCTCTGAGCGGTTTTTGGACCGACACCGGGAAGCTTAGCAAGCTCACTAATTAATCTGGCTACAGGTTCAGCATAATACACTGGTCTATTACTACCTCGTTAAAACAGTCCAGGAAAGCCTCCGGCTGGTAGGTCCAGACCACCGGTAACTTTGGCCAATTCGTTTGTTGCCATCTCATGGGCTCTGCGCATAGCATCATTGGCAGCAGCTACGATTAAATCCTGTAGCATCTCTACATCTTCCGGGTCAACCACTTCCGGATCGATTGCGACAGATACTAGCTCATACTGACCATTAGCTACTACTTTGACCACTCCGCCACCAGCGGTGCCTTCGACGGTCTTCTCCTTAAGCTCCTCCTGTACCTTGGCCATCTCCTCCTGAAGTTTTTGCACCTGCTTCATCATCTTGCCAATATTCATGATTGAACTCCTTTCTAGTCGTGAATCGACGTTAGATGCTCTATTTCTCTTCTATTTTTACAATAGAAGCACCAAACATATTAATAGCTCGTTGCACAATCGGATCTTGCTCCCGACTACTTCCTTGCGTATTTTCTGCCGTTTCTGAACTCGGTACCCCTCCACAAACAGCCTCAATCTCCCAACGAGTTTGAAAAAACTCAGCCGCAGCTGCCTCAAGCTCCTCTCGGTTGCCGGCTAAATTGATGTTGTCACGATGAAAAGTCATCTCCGGCCGAAAAATAAGCCATAATTTTTGCCCGTCCAATTTAGGCAGCGCATCACGCAGTAATGCTTGTAATTTTAACAGTTGTCTGGTCTTTAGGAAAGCCAAAAATTCCGGCCACCGTTCAAGCCCGGAACCCTCTGGGTAATCTTGATTTGCCGACTGTTGCATGTTTTGACTCGGTTTAGGCGCCGGCTTGGTCTTCGGTAAAGGTTCAGATTTCGTTTGGACCTCTGTTTGTTTTTTGGCAGCTGATGTCCTCTGGTCGCCAGCGAGAGCCTGCGGCCCCTCCGGCAACTCCGGTCTGGTGATCGCTTTCAAGGCCACTAATTCTAACGGTAGCTTAGTCTGGTATCGGCGAACCTCCGGTAAGGTTTCTCCCATCAACGCGACCATTTTGGTTAATTCAGCTAGATTGGCAGATTCGGCCTGTTCTACCAGTTTGGCCTGTTCAGCATCTGTGTAATCCTCCGGACTTCCTCCGCCGGCTTTGTAAACCATCAGGTCTCGCCAATACTCCAAAACCGCAGAAGCAAACTGGGTCAGATCCTTACCTAAAGCTACTACTTGCTCGATATCCTCTAAGGCCCGAACCAAATTCCTTTCCTGGAGAGCCGCGGTAAAATCGGCCACGAGATCAAACTCAACTACACCCAGCAACTCCTTTACATCCTCCACGCTAATTGAGTCGCTGGCAAAAGCGATACACTGGTCAAGCAAGCTCAGGGCATCTCGCAGCCCCCCCTGAGCGTTGCGAGCGATCAGGTGGAGCGCGCCATCGGCAATCTCAAGTTTTTCGGCATCAGCCACCTGTCTCAGCCGAGCGACTAAATCGGCAAGTGCGATACGGTGAAAACTAAAGCTCTGGCACCGAGACAAAATGGTTGCCGGAACCTTATGCGGCTCTGTAGTGGCAAAAATAAAGATGGCGTGGCCTGGAGGCTCCTCTAAGGTCTTTAATAAGGCATTAAAAGCCTCGGTGGTGAGCATATGAACTTCATCGATAATATAGACCTTGTACCGACCTTGGCTGGGAACAAACCTAACCTTCTCCCGCAAATCTCTTATTTCATCAATACCACGATTGGAGGCACCATCAATCTCGATGACATCCATGGAAACGCCCTGTTTGATCTGGCAACAGTTTTCACACTCATCACACGGTTCGGCCGCAGGACCTTTGGCGCAGTTTACCGCCTTCGCAAATAGTTTGGCAACTGTAGTCTTGCCGGTGCCTCGAGGCCCGGAAAATAAATAGGCATGTCCAATCCTACCCATTTGCAGAGCATTTTGAAGGGTTCTAGTAACATGAGACTGCCCGATCACATCGCTAAAATTTTGCGGTCGCCATTTACGATATAAAGTAATGTAGGCCATGTTCCTCCCCTTTCTTCGGTAAAGTATTCACTTTGGCCCTATGGTTATCCTTTTGGCATTGTGGTTATCAAAACGGTTATTAGAGGAACTCGTTGCCGCTTACGGTATTGACTTTTTGAGTGCACTTAAGGAGGAGACAAGATGGTTCCAAAAGTGGTCTGTTCGGGAAACCCCGGAACTTTTGGTCTAGAATATGGTTTGCAGTGCCAAGAACTTATTGCCAACTGGATAGCCGAGGTTGAACAATTCATCAGAAACCGGCTCCTCGTAGACCCGGAACCATTATTCGAACGCGCACAGGAGTATTTTCAGCTGCAAATTGCCAAAGCCGCACCCCATCTTTGGCAAGAAATCTTAAGCCTGGCCGAAGCCTGTGAACAGCCGCTAGCCAAGATCATCTTTCTCCAGACCATCCCGGAATTTGCCTCCGGTGTATTTCCAGAAAACACTCTCTTAGCCGTAAATGGCCCGGCGACCAAAGGCGGCAACACCCTGGTGGGGGTCAATCTCGACTTTCCGAATGAACTCATCGATCGTTTCTTGGTCGTGCGGGAAATTCGACCTGAATATGGCCCAAAGATTATGCTGCTATCAGTGGCCGGTGCACTAGGCTTGGTCGGAGTCAATGACCGAGGTTTGACTGCGGCTAGTTGCAGTCTCGAATCATCCGGAATCCAAAAAGGATTACCAGCCACTATTTTAATCCGGTTGGCTTTAGAAAAGACCAACCTGAGCGCGATGGTTAATCTGATCAAGGAGGCAACACGGGCAACAGCCCGTAATTATCTACTTGCTGACAAGCAATCCTGCCTTAACCTCGAAACGACCATCTCAGCCAGCAGCGAGCTTGGGCCCGATGAATCCGGAGTGCTTGTTCACACCAATCACTACTTGAGCTCAGGCTTGTGTGAAAACGATTTGGCGCTGACCAAATGGCCGGAGTCACCAGAACGCTACCAGCGCTGCCTCAACTTACTCCAGGATAAAGCACCATTATCAGCTACCGAGCTGGCAGAAACCTTGGCCGATCATGTTCTTTATCCTAAAGGAATTTGTCGCCATGAGCAAGACGGGGTAAAAGGGGCCAGAACCTTCGCATCCCTAATCGTTTCTACCACCGAACCATCCATGCTAGTCTGTCCTGGCAGCCCCTGTCGAGGCAAGTTTGACAGCTTCAATTTTACTGCCGAATAATCTTTACCTAAATTGGCAAGGACTAACCGCATCCGGTAAGATTAATTCATGGATGATTAAAGATCACGGATGATCGAAAGCCACGCTCATTGTGAGCGTGGCTTAATTAAAATATGCTGGCTGTGCACCCGACTTCGACCAAGTCCTTCCGAGCGTAACCATAACAGTTTGCTCCAATCAGGCACTCCTACGGCACCCAGGGGATTTTACTTACCGCTGCTTCCTTCCGGACCTGACGGGGTTTGTAAAGCCCTGCCGCGTAGGACCCAATCTTCAACGCCACTTATTACAGGCAGACCTCACAAGAACGGGCCTCGGACGGGAATTCGACCTCGCTACAGCGGGTTGCGAGCAGAGGGCACCGCTACCTCCCCGTCTAGCACAGCCAAACTATACAGATAAAATGGCGGAGAGAGTGGGATTTGAACCCACGATCGAGGAACCCCGATACACGCTCTCCAGGCGTGCGCCTTCGACCACTCGGCCATCTCTCCGCGAAAGTTTTTACTTGTTAGCGTAAGACATAGTGTATTATACCAAAAAAACGCGGTTTAGCAAAACCTAATTTTTTATTCTTCTACCGAAATATTGGAGATTCCAGACCAGCGCTACCCAATTTATCTGGCGGAGAGGGCGGGATTCGAACCCGCGAGGCGGGGGCTGCCCACCTACTCGCTTTCGAGGCGAGCGCTATCGACCAACTCTGCCACCTCTCCGCTTAGCGAATCTTAGTGAAAAACCGTTGTAAAATCTGTCTGGACTCCTCAGCCAAGATCCCCCTGGTTACCTCAATCCGGTGATTGAGCCGGGGGTCGCGCACCAAATCCATCAGCGAACCAACTGCGCCTGCCTTGGGGTCATCCGCCCCATAGACCAGCCGTTTAACCCGAGCTTGCACTAGCGCTCCAGCACACATCGGGCAAGGCTCTATTGTAACATAGATTGTGGTACCGGTCAATCGCCAAGTCCCCAACCGTTCTGCCGCATCTCGCACTGCCACAATTTCCGCATGGAGGGTCGGGTCGTTTAGGGTTTCCTTGAGATTGTACCCTCGACCGATAATTTCTCCGTGTAAGGTGATCACTGCACCGATCGGAATCTCACCCAGATCATAGGCGAGCTCCGCCTCTTTTAAGGCAGCCTGCATGAATATGACATCAGCATTCTTCACATCACTTATGGTACCACAAACATGGTTTACTTACAACAGCCCTCCCGCGCTTTCCGCAGGCCGCAGAGAACCATCGGCAGGATCAAAGAGCCATCTGCCGGTTAGCTCTCCGGCGGTCATGGCCAACCCCGCTGCTTGTACTTGAAAGCTCAGCACAGGTCTTGTCCCGAGCCAACGTGGATCAGCCAAATTGTACCCGGTCGGCCACCTCTCTTGTAGAGCCCACTCCAATCGCGCTCCCGCTGCATCATATCCCACGAGCCGAGTGCGGCCCCATGCTCCAGCTAGTTCTACCGCCATTTGCTGCGAATCGGCTGACCACGCAATTTTGGAGACCAATTCATTTGGGTAGCGTGCAATCTCGCGAAACTCTTGAGCTAAAAAATCCCAGACCAGCAAGAGATTCTCATAGCCCCGCGCTGCTACTGCCAGATATTTGCCATCCGGAGATAATGATAAGTAGTTAACTACACCTGCCCCAGAGACCTCGCGTACATCGGCAACGATCTCATTGTTGGCATTTTTCACCCACGGGCCGGTTGCTGTATAGCTGACCACATCCTGGATATTGTCAATTTGGGGAGAAGCTCCGTTCTTAATAATTGCCTGTTTTAAGGTGGTAGTCCGCGCCGAGGCCGCCAGAACCCAGACGACCGGCTCAGGGCAATCGACGGCTGAACCCTTACTAAAGCCATAACCGATTACATCCGGACTAATACTTTCTCTTAACGCAGTAAATATCACTTCTTCAAGTTCCGACCAATCCTGGGTGTCGACCCTACCCGGAACGACCAATTGCTGCCCCGGTTTGAGCGAATCCACCTCATCGAGAGCATTCCAAACTAATACTTGATGGACAAAATCCATAATTTGTTCTTGGGTTCGCCGACCAAAGGCCTTCGCAATCTGCCACAAGCTTTCACCACTCTGCACCGTGTGCTTCTGCGGCGGAGTCAGCTTGATTTCGGCTAACTCTACTCCCTTGAGATCTCGAAATATCACCCGGGTAACGTCGGCCATTTTCGCCAGATCGACGACTTGAACATCCACCGGATAGGTGAGTACCGAAGCGGTGAACTCCCCTGGCGTAGGTGAGGTTAGCTCCACCTTGACCGTAGCGATTTCAGCTTCAACAACTATATCTTTAATCGTAATGGTGTAGCCTGCCGATGGTTTTTCTCCCCATGACACTACAATTAGCGCCGTTTTAGCGAAATTTGGATTCAAAGCCCGAGCTGCCTGATCGAGCGGCAACTCTGTTTTGATCTTCTCCCACTCGGCCTTACTGGTAATATAGTAACCCTTAAAATCGGAACCGTCAGACAATATTTGACCATCAGCAGATACTACCGGGTTGATAATACTCATGATAATGCCGGTCACAATCCCTATCACCCACCTTGCCAATATATTTCGCACGATCATCCCGATCCCCCCTGTTTGGTGATTTTTCTGATTACCGCCTCCGCCTCAGTCTGATTGATCCGGTCAACCAAAACTTCTTTCCCCCGCCGAACCGGTCTGAGATTAGCCTTCTGAAGCGCTTCGAGAACGCGCTCGACCTCAGCAGGATCGTCAGAAGAAAACACTTTGACCTGATCGGGTTGGACCATTTCGAGATCTGGTTCGCTCCGTTGGTCAAGCCCAAACAATCTTAGCTCTTTTTCTGGACTCGGAAAGCTCTCTGGGTTTACAAACCTCTCAACCTGATCCTGTTGTTGTGAGGGCACTCGCTTTTCCAAAGGCAGGTATAACACTACCAAAAGCAAGGCAACCGCGCCAAGGGCAATTGCCTGACGATACCGCGGATTAGCCGCCCAGGCCCAACGACTTTGCTTCGTACGCTGCCGGCTGCGCGCATAACGGCGCATTAGCCGCTCAGGCCAGCCGCTCTCCGGAGAAACTTCTTTTAGAACTTCATCTAAATGCTTTGTCAGCGCCTCGCGAAAATTTGTGATTTGTACCAGCTCACGCTGGCAGCGCTCACAGTTTTCCAGGTGAGCCCGTACCACTTCTATTTCATCCTTATTTAACTGCTTATCCAGGTATTCATTAAGCTTCATAAAATCAAGGTGTGATTTCATTTTTGTTCCTCCCTTAACCGCGTCAATTCGTCGCGCAAACGCCGGTATCCGTTATACAATCTGCTTTTGACCGTCCCGGTCGGGATTTTCAGAACATCAGCAATCTCTTGAATACTGAGATCTTCACCATGCCTAAGCACCACAACGGCTCGCATCTCTGGACTTAAAACCGCTAGGGCCTGCATGAGTTCGAGGCGATCAAGAGTATCGGGTGTACCTGGGTCGATGGGGGTTTTTAGCAGCAAAAGATCACTACCCGGTATCTCCCGCCTTTTGCGCAGCAGATCATAGGCCAGGTTATAAGCGATCCGCTGGAGCCAGGTTCCAAAAGAGGCCTCCTGACGAAATTTGCCGATGTTACGCAGCGCTTTTAGAAAGGCTTCTTGCACAATGTCCTCTGCGTCCTGGGGGTTTCGCACCATCAGCAATACAGCACCATATACTCGGGGACCGTACTTTTGGGCTAAAACACCAAAAGCCATCGCATCTCCCTTACGGGCTTTAATCACCAATTCTCGCTCCGGCTCGTTCAACACGGACCTCCTTACCCATCGCTTCCGCATACCTTAGACGGGTCTAAGCTCGAAAAGGTTCAGCCTGCGGAGCAATTTTGACAGAGATATTGCTTCCAAATAAATATTTTGCACATATTTACTAATACTAGCAGGAAATTGTATAAGCATGGAGTATTATTAGTAATAATTACTATTAATAAACTAAATGGGAGGTAAGCAAATGGATTTCAAAGTTGAGGGTTTGGCCAATACTGAAACCGAAAAGAACCTAAAGGCTGCTTTCGCCGGAGAGTCTCAAGCGCGTAATAAATATACCTATTATGCCGCAGTTGCAAAAAAAGAAGGGTACGAGCAGATCGCTGGTATTTTTTTAGAGACTGCTGACAACGAAAAGGAACACGCGAAAAGCGCGTATAAGTTTCTCCAGGGTATCGGTGATACCAAAGCCAACTTACAAGATGCCATCAATGGCGAAAATTACGAGTACACCATAATGTACAAGGAATTCGAAGAGGTGGCCAGAAAAGAAGGGTTCCATCAAATTGCAGACTTTTTCCGCGAAGTCGGTGAGGTTGAAGAGGAGCATGAGAAACGGTTCAAAGCCCTGCTCGCCAACCTCGAAAACGGTACCGTCTTTAAGAAAGACACTCCGGTCAAATGGAGATGCCGTAATTGCGGATACATCCATGAAGGCACTACCGCTCCTGAAGAGTGCCCGGCTTGTTTCCATCCCCAATCCCATTACGAGGTAATGGCCGAGAACTACTAAGTCAAAACAAAACAACTTACTTCGGCATATAATAGCCCACCAAAGAAAGAGGTGGGCTATTTTGCTACGCCTGGGAAAACATCCGGCTAATCTGGGATATCTCGAAATCACAGCTCGGCTACATGAATTAGCATCAGCCTTTAATTGCCAACTGATGAGTATCGGAAGATCAGTATTAGGCTTAGAACTCTGGACGATACGGCTTGGCGCTGGGTCACGCTCGGTTTACCTGACCGGAGCACACCATGGTTGTGAGTGGCTAACCGCTGCTCTGTTAGTCCACTTTTGCCAGGCTTATCTCGAGGCTGTCAAATCTGCTACTAGTTTGGGAGGCGTTAAAATAGGTGACCACTACAGCCAGGTTTCAATCTGGGTAACCCCCTTGGTCAATCCGGATGGTGTATCATTAGCCCGTAAGAACCTGCGGGCAATCCCCGCTAGACTCCATACCGACTTGATCAAATGGAACTATGGTCGTACCGACTTCCGAACCTGGAAAGCCAATATTCGTGGGGTTGACCTTAATCGCCAGTATCGGGCAGACTGGCATCAAGCCTACCAGCGCGGTCCAAAATCTCCAGCCCCAAAATACTTTGCCGGCAATTTCCCAGAATCCGAGCCTGAAAGTAGGGCGGTGGCTAACTTTATCCGTGCTCTCAAGCCGGAACTGTTAGTCTGTTACCACTCCCAAGGAGAAGTTATTTACTGGGATTATCACCATGAAGCTCCCCCCGAGGCAAGAAGAATTGCTCGGGAGCTCTCCAGGGTCTCCGGGTACTCTCTGATCGCTTCGAATCCTCGTGTTGCCGGGTCCGGCGGTCTTAAGGATTGGTTTATACATGAATTTAGGCGCCCCGGCTTTACCATTGAAGTAGGCCGGGGGATTAATCCGTTGTCACTGGCCGCCTTTGATTCGATTTGGCGCAAAAACCTAACCTTACTGGCTATGTTGCCGACATTCGTGCTACCGTGAACCAATTAGGCAAACCCAAAATAAATGAAGGATGTAGCTAAGTTACTCAGAATAGACTATAATATTTACCCTAAAATCAGAAGGAGGAACCAAAATGTACCGCTCTGACCGGCTGAAACAAATTTCCGGTACCATTTTTGCTCTTGTAGCAGCACATAAGCGTGAGCTGGAAGCGGCGGGCCGTCACATTATTGACCTGAGTATCGGCAGCCCGGATTTGCCTCCGGCCCCGCATATCATCGAAAAACTTCGTCAAGAAGTTGCTGATCCGAACAATTATGGCTACACGATTCAGTGTTCTGCCGAGTATAACCAGGCGGTAGCCTTTTGGTATGAACGGCGCTTCGGGGTTACTTTAAACCCGGCCAATGAAGTTTTGGGGTTATTGGGTTCACAAGAGGGTTTGGCCAATATTTGCTTGGCCTTATTAAACCCGGGTGATCTGGTGCTCGTACCAGACCCGGCCTATCCGATTTATCAAGCGGGCCCACAACTTGCCGGGGCAGAAATTTATCGGCTGCCACTAACTGCCGAGAACAATTACATTCCCAGGCTGGACCTGATCCCACCTGAGGTTTGTGGGCGGGCCAAGATGATCATCCTGAATTTCCCTTCTAATCCGCTAGCAGCCACAGTTGAGCTTGACTTCTTTGCTGAGTTGGTCGAATTTGCCCGTCGCCACTCTATCCTCGTTCTCCATGATGCCGCTTACTCCGAGCTGGCTTACGATGGTTTCCGTCCGCCAAGCTTTCTGCAAGTTCCTGGCGCTAAGGAACTGGGCATCGAGATTAACTCGTTATCAAAGACCTTCAACATGGCTGGCTGCCGGATGGCTTATGCGGTCGGTAACCCTCAGATGCTGCAAGCATTAGGCGAGATGAAAGGCCACTCTGATTACGGGCCATTCGAACCGGTGCAAAGAGCCGCCATAGCAGCACTCACTGGCCCGCAGGATTATGTTCTAGCAACCGCTCAGACCTATCAGAAACGGCGTGATTTGTTGGTCTCCGGTCTAAATTCGCTGGGTTGGTCGGTTAATAAATCGAAAGCTACCATGTTCTTGTGGGCTAAAGTCCCCGAGGGACAAGATGACCACCATTTCACCTTTCAACTGATGGACAAAGCCGGCGTCGCGGTCATCCCAGGTTCGGGTTTTGGCCAGTATGGGCAAGGTTATGTCCGCATCGGGTTAGTCCAGAAAGAAACGGTGCTGCAAGAGGCAATCGCCCGGATCGCCGCCAGTGGTCTAATCCGCGCTGCGTCTTAAGTAAACTCAAGTATTTGCACATACTCCCCCCCGAGTAGCGATACACTAAGATGTATTCGCTCGAGGGGGGTCTTGTTTGTGTTTGATCGAAGACTCAAAATCCTACTAGTATCACCAGAAGTGGCGCCCTTAGCCAAAGTTGGCGGTTTAGCCGATGTGGCCGGCTCCTTACCCAAAGCCCTAGCTACGCTAGGTGAAGGTGAGTTCGCGCATGATATCCGGGTCGTGTTACCCAAATACCGCCAGATTGCTGCCGGTAGGTATCTCACTGATTTCCCGGTTACGATTGGTGGCACAGTCCATACGGCAATTATCAGAGCCACCAGTTTAGAGGCCAAATATAAACACTATCAGACTCAAGTCCCGGTCTATCTGGTCGACAACCATCATTTTTTCAACCGTGAGGGGATCTATGCTCACAATGACGACGCACTGCGGTTCGGCTTCTTCTGCCAGGCCGTCTTGCAAATGTTGCCACAGCTTGAGTTCAAACCCGATCTTATTCACTGTAATGATTGGCAGTCGGCTCTAATTCCATATTATCTACATGACTTAGCCCAACAAAACGATTTCTTTAGCCGCATCGCTACTGTAGTGACCATCCACAACCTTCAATACCAAGGGACTTTTCCTCGGGAAACCCTTCCAGAGTTGAGCATCCCCGACGAGTTATTTACACCAGAAGGCTTCGAGTTTTACGGACAGTTCAATTTCCTGAAAGTTGGCCTGCTCTATGCAGATGTGATAAACACCGTAAGCCAAAGTTATGCCGGCGAAATTCTCACCCCCGAGTATGGTGCCGGTCTAGACGGCCTATTGCGTCAGCGTAAAGAAGATCTGTACGGCATCATTAATGGCATCAACTATCATGAATTCAATCCGGAAACCGACCCGCGGATTGTCCAAAACTATTCCCCGCAAACTGCAGAGTTGAAAAAGCAAAACAAGCCGGCGCTCCAGAACGAAGTTGGTCTGCCGATCCGTGATGTCCCAGTTTTCGGTCTGGTATCTAGGCTGGTCTCGCAGAAAGGGCTAGATCTCTTTCCGCCAATCATCGAGCGGCTCCTGGCCGAAGAAGTACAGCTGGTCTTTCTCGGGGAGGGAGATCCGTATTATGAAGAGATGCTCAAAAATTTCGCTCGCCAATACCCGAGCAAGGTTTCGACTACCATCGACTTCAATTCGGTCCTGGCTCAACGGATTTATGCCGGATCAGATCTGTTTTTGATGCCTTCGGCCTTTGAGCCCTGTGGCTTAGGCCAATTAATCAGCATGCGTTATGGCACCATTCCGATCGTCCGAGCCACTGGAGGCTTGGCCGATACCGTTAGGGATTACACCCAGAACCCAGCTTATGGTACCGGGTTTGTCTTCACCGACTATACACCGGAGGCATTCTGGGATGCTATCATGAGGGCACTACGCCTCTATCGCGACCGACCGGGAGAATGGGCGAACCTCGTCAGACAGGCGATGCACCAAGACTTCTCCTGGGCCAAATCGAGCGCATCGTACCTCGAATTGTACCAGCGCGCATTGGCCAAACAGTTTGTCACGGCTAATTAATATCTTTGGCTTTCGGGTTGAACTTTGGGATAGCCCCTTCTTGGTGCGTCACGATAGGTTGTCTGTGGCGAGCCGGGCCATGGTAATGCCGGCTCATCACGATTGCTTCGGTCGGACAAACTTCAACACAGACCCCACAGACGATGCAGCGATATTGATCGACACTCCAGGTCTGCTCTTTCCGGTTGACGACAAGACAGTTAGCCGGACACGATACTTGACATTTCAAGCAGAAAATACACCGCTCGATCACACTTTCAATACGGCCCCGAAATGTCGGCAAAGAGTCTCGACGTTCAGTCGGGTATTTTCGGGTTGCCGGTGTAGAAAAGAGATTCTGCAGTACCGTTGCAAGCATTTCGAACACTGGTTAACCTCCTAACGCTCGACACAGGCGATACAGGTATCGATGGACAGGGTTATCATCGGTACATCTGCCAGCCGGGCCCCCTTGATCATGTGGACGAGCGGGGGCAGGTTGCTGAGGGTCGGGGTCCGGATTCGCCATCGATCGAGGCTCTTGCCTCCACTAGCCTTGAGGTAATAGAGCAGTTCCCCGCGCGGTTGCTCGATGCGCATGATTACCTCTCCCTCGGGCCGGCCTTTGACCTTCACCAACACTTCCCCGGGCGGTAATGATGCAATCGCTTGGCGAATTAATTCAATCGATTGAAAACACTCCTTAACCCGAACCAGCATTCGACCATAGGTATCACAACTTGCTTCGACCACCGGTTGGAAATCTAGTTCTCGATAGGCAGCATAACCTAATAAGCGCATATCTTCGACGATGCCACTACCACGCGCCGTCGGTCCAACCGCCCCTAGCTTGATCGCTTCTGCTTTGCTCAGGAGGCCCACCCCGACAGTTCGCTGTTTGATCAGCGGATCATCACTAAATACCGGATAGATTTCGTTTAAAGCTTTCTCCAATTGGGCGAGCTTTTTCAAGAGAAATTCCAGGCTTTCAGCATGGAGGTCGCGTTTCGTACCACCGATCGTTATGGACCCGGTCATAATCCGGGAGCCTTCGGTAAACTCGATCATTTCTAAAACATGTTCCCTGGCTCGCCAGGTCTGCATGAACAAACTCTCATAGCCAAGAGCGTCAACTGCAAGCCCCATCCAGAGTAGATGGCTTTGTAAGCGACCTAATTCAGCCCAGATTGTGCGCAGATATTTCGCCCGCGGCGGTACCTCAACACCCATCAGCTCCTCAATCGCTTGCGCATAAGCGAGCGTATGCATCACGCTGCAAATGCCACAGATCCGCTCCGCCAGATACAGGGATTTGGTAAAATCCTTGACCGTGGCCAATTGCTCGATGCCACGATGCATATACCCTAAGGCAGGAACAGCATCGACGACCCGTTCTTCCTCCAGAACCAAACGAAACTGGATGGGTTCGGGAAAGACGACATGCTGCGGGCCAAAGGGGATTACCGTTCTGCGGGTCATTCCGGCAACACCTCAGTTCCGGCGGCTGCTGCTACCTTTGGGGCCAATGGTGTCTTAATCGGTGTAAGCTCGGAAAGGATGAAAAGTTGGCGATAATTAATCGGCAGGTTCGTAATCTTAATTCCATGGAAGTCTTTCAGCTCATTTTCCGGGACAAAAGCACAAAAATAAAACGGGGTAATACTGGGAACCTCTTGATCATACTCAATTGTAAACCGCAGATTTGTTAAGGTCATACCTTGGGCAAAATGATAGATTAAGTCAAAGCCCTCCGCCACTTCGGTAGCCGTAATACTGATTAATCGATGATTGGTCCTAGCCAACTCCTGAACTGATTCGAGCAGATCATCCTTGCTTATCTCTCTAACGTTGGTTAACATGCTTATCCCCTCCCGTAGGTTCGGCCAACAAATCCACCGCAGTCAGTAAGGCATCAATGATCGCTTCCGGCCTGGCAGCACAATTCGGAACATAGATATCAACCGGTACCACCTTATCCGCTCCTGGGGCCAAGTTATATCCGTCATGAAAGATCCCCCCGGTACAGGCACAAACCCCCACCGCGACCACTACCTTTGGTTCGGCCATCTGTTCGTACAGGTTTCGGAGCACCCTTTTGGAGCGGGCGTTAACACACCCGGTAACCACGAGAATGTCAGCATGTTTTGGGTTGCCGGTATTAAGCATTCCGAAACGTTCCAGATCATAAAGCGGGGTTAGCGCCGCTATGAATTCGATCGCACAACCGTTACAACCACCGGTTTCCAGATGAAGTAACCAGGGAGAATGTATTCTCGCAGATTTGACCCAAGGCATCCAGATCACCTATTTCCACAGATATAGCCAGGTTACATTGACAACAGCCAGACCCAAACCGACCTTCCACACAAACTTAACCATCCAGGAGTAGGTGACGCGGGGGGTGATGTTGTCAATCACTATTACGGTGAAAAAGAAGATGGCTGCCAAGACTAGTCCACCCACCCAGTCCGTGGCCCAAAACAAGGTTACTAGGGCTAATAAGAAAACAAGCTCATACCAGCTGGCGAGCTCAATCATCGCCAGGTAAGGGCCTGAGTATTCGGTGATGATTCCTTTCACCAACTCCTGGTGCGGTTCGTGCAGCTGGGTTGCCAAATCAAAAGGTGATTTGCGTACCTTGATGATAAATACCGGCAAAAATGAGGCCAGCACCAAGGGCAAAGTATAAAGTAGAGGCTGGGTAAGACCCCAGGCCTTACTAACCAGAAAACTGCCGGTAACTTGGTAATAGGCGATAACCAATAAGACCAGTATCGGCTCGTAGGTAACGAGTTGAATGATCTCGCGCTGACTACCGATCCGGCTGTAGGGAGAGTCAACACTGAGACCTCCTAGGATCAAGGCGACCGAAGCAAAAGAAAAGATAAACAAGATCAGCAACAGATCCTGACCAAGCAGGAAGGCCAAGAGACTGACGACCATAAAAAAAAGATGGGCATAGACATAAACAACCTGGATCCGATTAACCGCCTGAGGCTGTTTACTCCATAACTTGACCAAATCGTAGAATGGCTGAGTAATGGGTGGGCCCACCCGCCCCTGTAACCTCGCAATCACCTTGCGTTCAACCCCGGTCAACAGCCCACCGATTAGCGGTGCTAGAAAAAGCGTTGCCAGGACTATTCCGAGACCTCTGAGATAGCTCATCTAGCCACCCCCAACAGCAGCAACAGCAAGCCGGTGGCCAATGGAACCGCCCAGCGAGTAACCGCCCCTTCACCAAAGATCGCCTCGGCGTAGTAGTTGCCTACCGTAGCAGTGAACTCACGGTCCCGCGCTGAGACAAAGGTCCGGCTCGGTTCTGTTCGACTATTTTCGCCGCATAGGTAGGGACCTTTGGTATCCTGCGAGCGCAGTCGGCGTAAAATACCGGGGATTGCCAGTAACAAAATAGCTAACACCGCGAAAATTGGCCAGGGCAAAAAGCCACCCACTGGAGTATATAACCCACCATTTTCGGTATACACAGGCACCACGCTATATTGCATACCGACTATCGGAAGAACTAAAAACTCACTGACCTGGCCGAGGTAGAAACTAGCCAACACGACCAAGACCGCCAAAATTGAGAGCGGCAACCCTGTCACTAGGGGCACGGTCTCAGATCGAATCATCGTTCCGCATTCTCGCGCTGAGGTGGCCATCATCTTACCGACCCACTTGGACCAAAAAGCGACCGTAAAAGCACTGCCGAAAATAATTAGCATCAGAACAAGCGGCTCATTTACACTCGCTTCAATAGCCAGCCATTTGCCTACCAGTACCCCAAACGGTGGCATCATCATGCTGATCATTCCCACTACAGCCAAAACAGTTGTAACCGGGAGTTCTTCAAAGAGTCGATCCATTTTTTCGATTTGTCTGCTGCCGATGGAATGTTCAATACCGCCAATGGCCAAAAACAGCAGTCCCTTTGAGATCGCATGGTAGATCAGGATCAATATCCCGGCAGTTAAGGCGAGTGGGTTATCTAAAGAACCCATACAAATAGCTAGCCCAAGATTGGCTATTGTTGAAAAAGCCAACACTCGCTTGGCATTCTCCTCACCAATACCCATCGCCGAAGCCGCGACGAAGCTGACCGCCCCGAGCAAAGCTGTTACCTGGCCGAGGAGGGAGCCGCGAATGGCTGGGGACAAGCGAAAAATCAAATAGAGGGCGCTATTGACCATCGTACTAGAATGCAACAGGGCAGATACCGGTGTCGGCGCCACCATCGCTCCTATTAGCCAGCTATGAAAGGGGATCTGAGCAGCTTTGGTCAATGCCGCTACTACTAAGAGCCCCAGAGCCAGCATCAAGCCGGAGTCAGTGTGGGCAAACCTAACCAGATCTGACAAGGCGGCACTTTGCCGGATCGTCCCCAAGAGAATGATTGCCCCGAGCATTGCCGCGCCCCCCAACAGGTTCAGCCAAAGGGCCCGCAATGCGTTCTCCAAAGCCTCGGAGTTTTTGTAATGTGAAATCAAGAGAAAACTAGCGAGAGTAGTTATCTCCCAAAAGAGGTAGACAAAGCGCAAATTGTCCGTGCTAACCAAACCGTTCATTGCGCCGAGAAAGATAAGCAATGCTGCGAAGAAGCGCGGCAGTCCGTGGTGGGGTCGATCGACATCAAGCTCCAAATCATCCATGTACTTGGTAGCAAAGATGATTATCAGCGAGCCCAGGATCGTGATTATTAAATTCATCGTGATAGTCAACTGATCAACCAGGACTGCATCGATGGCCACCCCTGGCACAGCGGCCACAAGCCAACCGACCATCACGATCTGAAGCAAAGCCAGAAATAGCACCAATGGCTTCTGCCAACGCCAACCTAAATAGACAGCATAAGCCAGCAACCCTAGATCAAGCACTACAGACAGAATCTCAACTAAATCCCCCACCGTTCCAGCCAAGCTCAACCGAAACGGCACCTGACTGATCAGCCCGATAGAGACAGCTGCCAGCACCAGAGTATTAAGGAATATCAGCACAAACCGCAGGGTACGACTTGGGATCAGCCAAATCAAGAGCCCCAATACCGCCGGAGCACAAACAGCTCCGACAATAAAGAAAGCGGACAAAATACTACCTCCAGACACTTTAAGCGCTACTTCAGTAGTATCAGCCCGCTTCAGGTTATCTTATACAAAGCTTACTAGCGTTGCCAGTAGACCAAGCGGCCGGCACCGGCAAACTGATTTTGCCAGTATTCATTGCGGATATTATAAAAAGTCTCGACAACCCTGCCCTTACTCGACGATGGGATGACAAAATGGACTAGGTCGCCTTGCCGCTTGACAAAGATGCCTACCCCGCTAATCCGCCCGGCAGTGTTTTTGAAAAACAATAGGTCGCCGGCTTGTAGTTGATCTAAACCGATCGAAAGAGTGTTCCAATTAAACAAGTGGCTGCTGGCAACATCCGCAACCAATAGCGGCTTTTCTCCGCCGCCGGCGGCAAACCGGATATCGCCCAACACACTCCGGTAGACATTGACCACTAACCCGGAAGCGTCAATGCCTTGGTCTGGAGTGGGGTTGGCGGCAAAAGCTTCTACCGTTACTTGGCCGCCTAACTTGAAATATACTCCGTGGTTCGCATATTCTAAAGCAGCATTGCAGGCAGCCCGGGCTTGCTCAGGCGTGACAGTCTTTTGGACATAATCCGTAGCGGCACCAGCTTGCTCGGCTGGCAAGCACAGAAGCATGATCATCAGCAAAAGAGCGATCTTACGTCTCATACGTATCAACTCCTTATAAACCGTTATTTGTTACATTTCTGGTTAACATGGTTAATTCCTACAGCAATTTCAGTAAATTTACCTGGCTCGGAAGGAATCGGCCTCAAGCAGCGGGAATTATTTAAACGTTTAAACATGGGGGAGTGCTTGATGAAGGCTGTCACGATCAAAGATGTCGCCAAAAAAGCCGGTGTATCCATCGCCACTGTTTCCTATGTGCTTAACGGCTCCCGTAAGGTATCTGCCGCAACGACCGAGATAGTACTGGAAACTGCAGCTTCCCTCGGATATACGCCTAACACCTTGGCCCAAGCTTTGGCTGGGAAACAAACCAAATCCCTAGCAGTTGCTGTAACTAACAACTTCTCTCAGCTCAGTTCAGATGCCGGTCTTTCCGAAGTGTTACAAGGTATCGGCGAAGCAACCTATAATGCTGATTATAGTTTTTCGCTGCTTTTTGCCGACCAAATCACCCCGGAGATAATTGCCGAGCTTGTTGGTAAAGGCGTCGAAGCTCTTTTGGCCATTGGCTTTCAATCATCGCACCTGCCTGATTCACCATTGCCAATAATCTGTGGAGGGCTGACCTACACCGAAACCCCTCCACGCGAGCAAAGCGGGGTCTGGTTTTCCTATCAAGATGTCGTACATTTGGCCACCAAACACCTGATGGAGTTGGGTCGCAAAGACCTTTTGTTGCTGGCACCCGCTTTTGTCTCACCTGCGACACCAACTCATTTGCCAATCCACCACTTGGTTGCCGAGGCAACCAGCGCGGGCGGATATTTGGCGATCGATAAAGTGGCCCGAAAGACTACTTTTGACGGAATTATTGCCTTTAACGACGGTATGGCTATCGGGGCTCTCCGAGCTCTTGCCCGAAACCAAATTAGCGTACCCGAAGAAGTCGCGATTGTCGGGTGCACCGATGCCCCCGTGGCCTCGTACTCTGAGCCCCCGCTTACTACGGTCCGGCTCCCCTGGCGGGTCTTGGGTCAGGCAATGGTGGCGCGTTCTCTAGGCGAGAAGAGTCCAAACCTAATTCCACCGAAATTAGTCATCCGGGAGTCCTGCGGCTCTGCTTTATGGATTTAAAGAAATTCTGAGGAGGATCAATAAGATGGCGAGAGTATTGTTGAAAGATGTCTGTAAGAACTTCGGCAATTTCCAAGCAGTCAAAAACGTTAATCTTGAAATCGCGGACAAAGAATTCGTGGTTCTGGTCGGCCCTTCAGGGTGTGGTAAATCCACTACTCTGAGAATGATCGCCGGCCTAGAGGAAGTCACCGCTGGTGAGATCTACATCGGCGATCGGTTGGTCAATGATGTTCCACCAAAAGACCGAGATATCGCCATGGTTTTCCAGAACTATGCCCTATACCCGCACATGAACGTCTATCAAAACATGTCATTTGCTTTGCGCCTGCGTAAGATGCCAAAGGCAGAAATCGACCTCAAAGTTAAAGAGGCTGCCGAACTCCTAGGCATTGGCACGTTGTTGAAACGCAAACCCAAGGAGCTCTCTGGTGGTCAACGGCAACGAGTGGCACTAGGACGCGCCATCGTCCGCGAACCCCAAGTCTTTTTGCTTGATGAGCCCCTCTCTAATTTGGATGCCAAACTACGGGTGCAGATGCGCTCAGAAATCAGTAAGCTTCACCACCGCCTGGAGGCGACCATCGTCTACGTTACCCATGATCAAACCGAAGCAATGACCATGGGTGATCGAATTGTTGTGATGAAAGATGGGGTTATCCATCAGGTTGGCGCACCTCTGGATATTTACGAACACCCAATAAATGCTTTCGTTGCCGGCTTTATCGGTAGTCCGGCGATGAATTTCATGCCGTGCACGATTTTTGAAGAAGCCGAAAAATTCTTTGTGAAAGCCAGCGGCTTCACCCTGCCGATACCTTCTGAATTGGTTAAAGCAGAGCAGCTCCGTCCCTATGTTGGAACCGAGATGCTCTTCGGGATCCGCCCAGAAGATATCATCGACGCAAATGATCAAGTCAGCCACGAAACCGAATTCCTCAACGTACAGGTTGACGTCGTTGAGCCGATGGGCAACGAATGCTATGTTCATGGAACGCTGGGCACAGATGCCTTCATTGCGCGACTAGGTGCCCATACAACCGCCAGGCCGGGTAAGCAGCATCAGGTTAGTTTGAAACTAAGCAAAATGCATCTTTTTGATGGAAAATCCGAACTAGCCGTCATCTAGGCTGATAGGCGAAAGATCATTTCTTATCAAGGGGTATGAACGATCATACCCCTTTTTCTTATCCGTTCAATAAGTACAAAACACCACAAAAAAAGCACTTGACAATGTAATAATAATATTCTAATATGCTTATATATTTTATGTAGTTTGCTTGATCAAATACATTAAGGAGGCAATTCAAGTGGCACAGCAAATCTCGCGCCGTGAATTCCTGAAGCGGTCAGCCTCGGCAGTTGCTGCCAGCACAGTTGTGGCCAGCGGGCTACCGGCTGCAGCCCAATCCCAAAGCAACACTAAACGGGTCGGAATGGTCATTGATCTGACACTCTGCGATGGTTGTAACGAATGTAGCCTAGCCTGCCAACGCAAAAACGGCCATCCGATCAATCCACAGCCTGGAGGGTTAACCCCCGAAAATTACCTGTATGTCCAGTCAGTCCGCGTAGAGACACCCAGTGGTACACAAGAAGTTCATATCCCCAGAAAATGCATGCATTGTGATGATCCCGCCTGTGCTAGTCTCTGTCCCTTTAGCATCAACGAAAAAACGCCTGAAGGACCGGTTGTGATCAATGAGGACTACTGTCTCGGCGGTCAGAAATGTAAATCCGTCTGCCCCTGGGGTATCCCACAGTTAAAAAAAGGCGTCGGATTTTACAAAAAGCTCGAGCCGCTACCGTTTGGTGCTGGAGTAATGTTCAAGTGCGACGGCTGCATCGACCTAGTCCGGGCCGGAGAAACTCCCGCCTGTGTCACCGCCTGCCCCCGGGGAGCGATTAAATTCGGTGAGCAGGAAATGATGCGAGAATACGCTTACGAACGCGCCGCTGCCATCTCGGGTTATGTCTACGGGGACAAAGAGGGTGGCGGAACCTCAACCTATTACGTCTCCCCCGTTCCCTTTGAGGCAATTGATAAAGTGCTCGCCGAACAGGGCGAACAGCCTCGGATGCCTGTTGGTGCAGAAAATGTGCTGGACAGCGTAAATGGGATGGCCCAGGCCGTGCTCATTGCTCCGGTCGCCGGTATCTTCGCCGCTGGCTTTGCCGCTCATAAGAACCTGACTAAGGGGGATGACTCCAATGAGTGATCGGATTCTCTGGAAAGAAGGTAAAGTTAAACGACAATCACTTGGCTCGATACTAGTACACTGGAGTGTTGCCCTTTCGACCTTCGTGCTCATCTTCTCCGGGCTGGGTCAGTTGCCGATGTATAAACGATTTGGAGTTGTCAACCTTCCCGGCCTAAGTTGGTCGGGAGACTATCCTCTTACCCTGAAGATGCACTACATTGCCGCAATTATTTTAACTCTGGCAGTCTTTTATCACCTAGCAGAAAAAGTGCTCACCAAAGATTTTGATCTCTTCCCGAAAAAAGGCGACCTGCGTGAATCGATCAAAATCCTATTAGCCATGGTCGGCATCGGCAAAGAACCGCCTTCAGATAAGTATCTGGCCGAACAGAGGTTATCTTACGCCTTTATCGGTGGCAACCTGCTCGTAATCATCCTAACCGGAATGATTAAGGTTTACAAAAACCTGCCCGGTATCGCGTTAAACAATTCAGTGGTGCTTTGGGCGACCCAACTGCATAATCTCGCTACGGTCTTGCTTATCCTAGGGGTACTTGGTCATCTAGCAGCTTTTCTTGCTAAACCCAATCGTAAACTGCTGCCATCCTTATTCACCGGCAAGGTAGATTTAGATTATGCTAAAGGGCGGCATGCCCTGTGGTTTCAGCGACTGCAGCAAAGATCTTCTTCAAGCCAGAAGACGAGCCACGTCCAATAAGCCGGCACCTTGCTCTGGGGCAGCCACTCCACCCAGGGGCTCGGCTGCCTCAACAATCAAGTCATAAACCTCATCCGGATTTAGTTCCGGCATAATCGCTAAGATCAGTGCAGCCACTCCGGAGACATGTGCCGCCGCCATTGAAGTCCCACTCATGGTTTTCAAGCCACCACCGATGAATGATGACAGAATGTCTTTCCCTGGAGCAACTAAATCAAGCCCATACCCTCCGATACTGAAATCAACCACCTCATCGAGAATATTGGTTGCTCCTACTCCGAGAACATTACGAAACCTAGCTGGGTAATCAGCCACTGTCTTCTGTTTATCATTGCCGGTCGCGGCAATCAGAACCAGGCCTTTTTTATGGGCCGCATTTATCGCTCTGCGCAGGGCAAAACTTGCTTGGTTAGTACCAAAACTCATGTTCAAAACTTGAATTTGGTTGTTCACCGCCCACTCTATTCCCTGGATAACCGCTGATATCCGAGCCTCACCTTTTTCATTAAAGGCTTTAATCGGTATTAATCCAGCCTCAGGAGCTACCCCGATCACCCCACGACCCGTTCGGGCAGCACCTACTATTCCGGCTACATGAGTCCCATGTCCATTATCATCATCCGGCAGTTGATCTGGGTTCAGAATATTGGTGCCTTCAGCCAGGTTTGGCACTAAATCCGGATGGTCCAGATCAATACCTGTATCCAAAATGCCGACCCGAACACCTTGGCCTCGTGTTTGCTCCCAAACTTTTGGTGCACCAATTCTACGTACTCCCCAAGGAACAGAGTCAAAGAAGATCCTCCGGCCAAGAGTAGGAGTCTGGCCGATCACGTAAACCACAGAATCCTTTTCGACCCATTTTACACTGCCGAGCATGCTGAGTTTTAGCGCATCTGTCTCTGGAATATCACACAAAAACCCACCGATCAGCGGCAGGGCGCGCACAATATTTATCCTTTGGGAAACCAACTGGTTATATAGGTCCTCAAGGCTGCCAAGACCGCCGAGGACAATATATCGAGTTGCTTGCATCAGAGCACCTCCATTCATTCCCTACAGAATATGCGTCACCCTGCTGCCTGTCCACTCATAAACTAGAGTGAAGCAGTGGATAAGCTGCCATAGTTTTAGGAGGTGGATGCAATGTCCTTACCGGGAGACGAACTCAAAATACCTGCCGGCGAGAATCCCTATCCCCAACCGGATCAAAAAAAAGAAAGGGTATTTGGTCATCCAGCAAGAACAACAGCGGTTCTCCAGTCCGCTGCCGATTCTGTGATTAAGATGGGAAACAACCTTAATGAACTAACCGCTGCTCTGGACAATCTGGTCAAAGTAGCAGAAAAAATCAGCGGTAAGTCAATGAAATAAGACCGAGAGCTTGTACCCAACTAATTCTCGACTGCATAATATGCTACCGTAGGGAAAGGAGGTCATCCAATGTTGGGATTATTCGGTAAAGACAAGGATTTAAGCGGCCTGTTAGACCTAATCATTGCCTTATTTGTCATCGATTTTCTAGTCGGCGGAGGTCTGTTTGATTTGTTCAATCGCGAGTAAGAACACCGCAATTATCTAAATTATCTTTATCGTATCAACAAGGACGGGCAACCGTCCTTGTTTGCTCATGAATAGTCTATAGTATCAATATTACATAGGAGAGGATCATAATGACGGAAGAACTGCTTCAAGAGCCGGTCAACGAGGAATCTACACCGGATCCAGATAGTATTCCCAATCCGGTCACTAGTTCTGTAAATAAGCTTCGCGAAGTATCTCAAGCGGTCACACAACTTGGCGAGGATCTTCGTGAGCTAGTCAGCGTGTTGGAAGAATTAACATCGATGCTGAGTTTCTTCTCTAGCCTTGGGAACAAAGGAGCCGGTCAACCCGGATCAACCTTACCGTTGGCGTTATTAACAAGCCTACTATCCAAGTCAGGCCAAGATTCCAGCGAAAATTCAGCGGAAAACTCACCCGATCTTAAACAATTGCTATTTGCCCTTCTTAGTCAGCAACTGAGTCAAAACAAGTAAGTAGTGAATACCCTAAGACTGAGAAGGTAATGAGACAAGCTTACCTATCAACCGAATTGAAAGGAGGCAGATCCTGATGTCCAAAAAATTCTTTGATAACGGTTTCTTCAGCATTTGTATCTTAATTTTCCTACTTATGCTGCTGTTTGAGGGTTTCTAATATTTATATATAAGGGGGGGGCTTCCCCCCCTATTTATTTGATGAGATCAGTTAATTGATCTAGCCAGAGATGTGGTTCTCTGCCACGGAAACTTTCTGAAGGGAAAATGGTCCAGTTCAGTCCGGCTGTTGCCGTTCCAGCCCTTAATCCCGCTTCGATATCATAGGGGCTGTCTCCAATCATTAACGCCCTCTCAGGTGAATATTGCAAGCGTTCCAGCGCCAGAAAAACCGGTTCGGGCTCTGGTTTATGCGCCGCCGTCTGATCAGCCCCGACCAGCGTCTCCACATATCCATCAAGCTCGAAAAGGCGTAGGCCCCGCCACGCAGAATCGGTATTCTTGCTGGTAACCACCCCGATTGATTTACCGGCCTTTTTCAGTGCCTTAAGGGTTGCGAGCGCCCCGGGGGTCACTTTGGCTAAGGCATCGTGATGAGCGTGATTATGCTCACGATACACCTCCACCATCTTCAAAGCCTGCTGCTCATCATCGGCGAATAAGCGCATCTGCTCCAAGAGTGGCCGGCCCCAAAATTGGTAGAGTTGATCCCACGGCACCGAAATTCCTTTAACTACTGAAAAAGTGTACTCAAAAGAAGTTTCAATTAACTCCGTCGTATCCAAAAGGGTACCATCCAAATCAAAGAGAATACAATCTTGACTAACCATATTACCACACTTTCTGCCAGAGATATTTGGATTATACCTATTATCAAAGGGTTAGTCAAAAAACGCTTTTTCTCCCGGGAGGACTACCCTTGTATAAGTTGGTTGCGACATTCTCAAAGGCACTGGATTTATCGGACTTAAGAATACTTAATCACTCAGAGCGAGTCGCCTATATCGTCCTCAAATTAGCAGCCACCCTTGGACTGACCGAGGCTGAAAAAGGCGATGCAGTGCTAGCAGCTTTGGTGCACGATATTGGGATATCCTCTACTCACTGGCGCGTTGAATCACATAGTCTGCGCCCTCCAAAAGCTCTGATTTCCGAGCACTGCATAGCCGGAGGTCAATTACTCCGCAAAGTAAAGGCCCTAGCTCACCTTGCGGATATTGTTATCTGCCACCATGATCTTTGGGATGAGACCGCCCGTACCCCCGTTGCGTCACGCCTCATCCACTTGGCTGATCGCATCGAAGTGCAGATCAACCCTGATCGGTATATCCTCGGCCAAGTCGATTCAGTAAAGGAGCAGATTAAACAGTTGTCCTCTGACTTTTGGCCAACTGCGTATGAAGCTTTTGCGGAAATTAGCCACAGTGAATCCTTTTGGCTGGATTTATCCACCGGACACTATCAAGAAGAATTAGCCGACTTCATTGGAAAAGCTGATGCCGGTGCAGAACAGCCTGACTTACAGGAGATCGCCGGCTTGTTTGCGACTGTTATCGACCGCAAAAGCCCTTTTACCTCTCGGCACTCCCACGGTGTTGCTGAGACCGCTCGCTGGCTTGCTACAGCTGCCGGGCTTAATCCGGAGCAAGTCAAAGATATGCAAATCGCCGGACTCCTTCATGATCTTGGCAAATTAGCTGTTCCGGATCTAATCCTCGAGTTCCCAGGCCGCCTCTCGCCCGAGCAGATGCTGGTGATCAAGCAACACACTTACCATACCTATCACCTGTTAGACGTACTTTCTGACCATCCACACATTAAAGAATGGGCTGCTTTTCATCACGAACGATTAAACGGCACAGGTTACCCGTTCAGGCTAGACGCCTCCCAGCTCAGTCTCGGGGCCAGGATTATGGCTGTAGCCGATATTTTTCAAGCTCTGCATGAAGACAGGCCCTACCGCAAAGGGTTGAGCCTGTCGGAGATCACACCTATCATGACAAAAATGGCCGATAACAATGAGATCGATCCGGATCTTACCGATTTATTATTAAGCTCTTATCCTGGAGATAAACAATAGGTTATAACCAGCCTATCGCATTGGCGAAGATCAGGCTGATGGCTATCGGAGCTATTGTACGAACGAGGAAATACCAGATCTTGGCCAAGCCTCCGGTCATACCCCCACCCTGTAACGCTTCGGCCAAGACATCCTCTTGCCGCATCCGCCAGCCGACAAAAACAGCGGTCAAGAGTCCTCCTAGCGGAAGCAAGATATTAGAGGTCAAAAAATCAACCGCATCTAAAAAACTGAGTCCAAACAAGCTCAGGTCTACAGCTCCCTGGGAGAGTGCCGAAGGTATCCCTGCGAGAAAAGCCAAGCTTCCCCAGATAACAGCGGCTTTCTGCCGGGCCCAGTTCTTTTCATCAACAAAATAGGCTACCACAGTTTCCAATAACGAAATTGACGAAGTCACTGCGGCGATAGACAAAAGCAGAAAGAACAAGAAGGCGAACAACCAGCCTACCGGCATCTGAGCAAAGATCGAGGGCAAGGTAATAAATACCAAGCCAGGACCTGCTCCAGGTTCAATTCCAAATGCAAAGGCGGCCGGAAAAATGACCAGACCGGCAAGTAAAGCCACTAGGGTATCGATTAGCGCAACCTGACTGGCTGTCTTAACCAAACTTTCCTGACGCGAAAGGTAACTGCCGTAGGTAATCATACAACCCATGCCTAGGCTTAAGGAGAAAAACATCTGCCCCAAAGCGGCTAAGACCGACTTTCCGGTAAGTTCTGAGAAGTCCGGTTTCAAATAAAAAGAGGCACCCGGGGCCGAACCAGGTAGGGTTAAGCTGCGAATCACCAAGAGAATTACCAGGATAAAAAGGCCGGGCATTAAGAATTTGCTCCACTTTTCAATGCCACTTTGCACGCCTGCCGCAACGATGTAAACGGTCCAAGCCATAAACAGCAAGTGCCAGAAGATTGGCCCAAAGGCGCCGCCGGTGAAGTTCGTAAACAAGTTGGTGGCACCCGTCGGGTTCAACCCGCTCAACCCACCCAAGAGCGAAATTACAGTATAGTACAGTGCCCAACCGGCCACCACACTATAAAATGAAAGTATTAAAAACCCGGCGACCACACCGGAAATTCCCGGCACCACCCAGGCTGAGCCTGGAGCAACTTGACGAAAAGCTCCAACAGGATTGCGGGCAGTCTTCCTCCCCAGAACAAACTCGGTCATAATTAACGGAATACCGATCAGCAAAACGAATACCAGATAAAGCAAGACAAAAGTCGCCCCGCCATTGGCACCGACTAGATACGGAAATTTCCAGATATTCCCCAGTCCAACAGCTGATCCAGCAGCAGCTAAGACCGCTCCGAGATGCGATTTCCACTGACTTCTCGGCGGTTGCGCTAACTCCATAAGCTGACCTCCCCCAACTAAGTGTACCTAGTTATCCCCAGAAAACTCGCTCAGATCGGCTTCTGATCCCCGCAAGAACGTTGCATAGCCCCACGGGTTTTCGGCGGACTCATTAAAGTATAGTCCGATCGTAGCGCTAATTTGCTTACTATAAGCATCAACTAGCGCCGGGCGCCAGTGCCTAAGCCGGACAAGGTTAAGTATAGTTTGACCTGTTCCGGAAGGTATTGCCTCATCCACACTATCCTTGGGAATAATCGGAAGGCCTGCTGGTTGCTCTGCCATCCAGAACCCCCCATCCTGCGCATCATAAAAACGTTCAAACTGAATGGTTTGCCACTTAAGTGCCTGATCCAAATAGGTGTCGTTATTTGTTGTCTCGTACAATGCTAATAGCGCGGCAATAAAATAGGCGTAATCCTGGGAAAATGCCGGCACCTCGGATCTGCCCTGCAGATAACTGCGGCTTATCGAGCCGTCCGGAGTTACCAGTTTGTCGAGAAGAAAATTCATCCCTTGTTGGGCGGCTTGCAAATACCGCGGGTTGTCAAATACGGCTGCTGCCTCAGCAAATGCCTTGATCATCAAGGCATTCCACCCCGTGATTGCTTTTTCATCGCAGAAAGGACGCTGGCGTTCTTGCCGAACAGCAAGCAACCGGCTCATTATCGGTAGCAGCGGTTCCGGCACCGCCCCTGCCTGTGTCCGATATAATACTGATCGCCCGTGCTCAAAATTGCCCGCCTCAGTGACACCAAAATACGATTTGATCTGGTTTGCCTGAACAGAAGGGAGCAGTGCAGCTAATTCCTCGGAAGTCCAGAGATAGTAGACACCTTCCTCACCGGCCACATCGGCATCCAGGCTCGTAAAAAACTGGCCGAGCTCACCGGTTAGCTCCCGGAGGACAAATTCAGCCGTTTGATGACAGGCCTGGGCGATGGTCCTGTTTCCCGTGGCTACGGTTACCCGTGACATCAGACTTAACAATAGCGCGTTGTCATACAACATCTTTTCAAAGTGGGGTATTAGCCAATATTCATCGGTAGAATACCGGTGAAATCCACCGCCCAACTGATCATAAATACCCCCAGCAATCATCTTTTCTAGGGTGAATTCGACCGCCTGTTTATGTTTTGGAATTGGTGAGGACCACAATAGCTCCAATTGAGGCACGGTTGGAAATTTCGGAGCTCCGAGCATTCCGCCATGTTCGTGGTCAAAATAGCGATAAATATTTTCCCGCGCAGCTTTAACAACTGACGGCACCCGATTAGATGAGTCAATCTTCCGCGTAGAAGATCGTACTGTAACCGAATCAATCACTGCTGCAGTCAATTGCTGGGCCAATGATTCTAGCTCTTCGGGCTTGTTTTGATAAGCCTCACCAAGCTGACGTACTAATTCTCCAAAGCCCGGGTAGCCATGGCGGGCAACCGGCGGAAAATATGTTCCGGCATAGAAGGGTTTGGCATCCGGGGTGAGAAACACGGTCAGCGGCCATCCTCCTTGTCTGGTCAGTAACTGGCAGGCCTCCTGATAGACCCTATCGATCTCGGGGCGTTCCTCCCGATCTACCTTGATATTAACGAAATACTCATTCATGAGCTTGGCAATCTCGGGATCTTCGAAAGACTCGTGGGCCATAACATGACACCAGTGGCAGCTACTGTAGCCACAGCTGAGTAAGATGGGTTTTCGGTCCTTGGCAGCTATCGATAGGGCTTCGGTTCCCCAGGGGTACCAATCAACGGGGTTGTGCGCATGCTGCAACAGATAAGGGGATTTTTCACGGGCTAGCCTATTGACAACTCTGTTGGGTATGGACATCAGATTACCTCCGCTCGGCAATAACGACTAATTTCTTGTTATTATTCCCGATTGGCGATGTCCATCCTTGATTATGCTTTTTTCCCGCTTACAATGGCACTAGCAAAAAACTCGTCGGATTCGGGGTAGACATAGACCGGTTGCACGGCTGCCTCAGTGAACCCAGCTTCGCGCAGATGTTTTTCATATTCGTCAACCTCAAGGGAGCCGGCCAAACAGCTGCACCACAGCGCCTGGTTTTCGCGGACTACCGCCGGAACAGGCTTTAGGGCAACTGTATCAGCCACACAGAGGCGCCCGCCAGGCTTTAGCACTCGATAGGCTTCGGAGAGAGCCTTGGCCTTATCCGTAGAAAGATTAATTACACAGTTAGAAATCACCACGTCAACCGAGGCATCGGGTAATGGAATCGCTTCGATTTGCCCCTTAATGAACTCGACGTTTTTGACTCCCGACTTTTCCTGATTCTCCCTGGCTAACGCTAACATCTCCTCGGTCATATCCAGGCCGTAAACCCAGCCGGCCTCACCAACCTGTTTGGCCGCAATTAGCACATCAATGCCTCCACCGCTGCCCAAATCCAAAACATATTCACCTTCGGCCAGACCCGCTACTGCCAGCGGATTAGCGCAACCCAAGGAGGCGTTTATCGCTGTCTCCGGTAAGCCTACTACCTCAGCCGCGTCGTAAATCGACGGTGGCGCGCAGGAGCAGCCCGCCTGACAACAGCTTGCTTTCCGCTCCTCAGAAACTGTAGCAGCAATCCCACCGTAAAACTCTTTGACCTTTTGGCTCAGCTTCGAATCCATAATCTCACTCCCACTATGTCATTGGCAACATCCATGGCCGAGAGCCTGGATTAAAACGTGTAGGCTCTCCACGACTCGCTCCCGTTGATTTGTAGGGATCAACTCCCAAACTCGCGTGAGTTGATGGTCCAGTGCATTTTCAATTTCCGCGGCAACTTTTTGGCCGGCTGACGTAAGGGATAAACTGACATACCGCCGATCTGTAGGATCTGCAGTACGCTGAACCAAACCGAAATTAACCAGACTATTCACGGTTCTGCTCATGGTACTGTTATCAACCCCTTGCCGCACGGCTAACTCTCCTAGCGAGATTCCTTCATTGCGGTTAAGTTCGGCTAAGGTAAAGCACTGCGCTGGCGAAATCCCGCAGCAAGAGACCTGACACTGGTTAAAAATCCCTAACTTACGTTGGAGCTGTCTTAACTGTTCGCCAAAAATTTGCTGGTCTGCCATTATGTATCACCACGAACTATTGTATCATACAATAGTTGCAATATACAACTTATACTCGATGGGAACGGCGTTTTTTCTTATCCAACACCGCTTTACGCATTCTGATGCTCTTGGGGGTTACCTCAACCAATTCATCTTCCGTGATGAACGCAATCGCCTCTTCGAGGCTCAATTGCTTCGGAGCATCGATCTTGATGGCGATTTCAGCCGTTGACGAACGCATATTCGTTACATGCTTCTTCTTAGCGATATTGACATCCATATCACCAGGGCGAGCATTAATCCCGATGATCATCCCTTCATAGACTTCGACACCTGGTTCGATGAATAAGGTGCCGCGTTCCTGGATCGAGGTAATCGCGTAGGCGGTGGCTATACCTTGTTCCCAAGCAACCAAGGCACCATTGATGCGGCCTCCGATCTCTCCCCGATGCGCCCCATACCCATAAAAGCTGTAGTACATAACACCTTTGCCGTTGGTCAAGGTGAGAAACTTCCCATTGAAGCCGATCAGACCTCGGGTCGGTACAATAAAATCAAGCTTGACCCGGTCCTCGCCGTAAGGGGTCATATTCTGCATTTCACCTTTCCGACGCCCGACCTCCTCCATCACTGCTCCAACATACTCTTGCGGCAGGTCTATCGTGAGTAATTCCAGTGGTTCTTCGACTCCGTTAGGTCCCTCTTTGGTGATGGCCTCTGGTTTGGAAATCGCCAGCTCATACCCTTCACGGCGCATTCTTTCGATTAAGATCGATAGATGGAGTTCTCCGCGCCCGGAGACCCGGACCACATCTGGAGCATCAGTCTCTTGCACCCGCAAAGCCACATCTTTGACCTGTTCTTTTAAGAGCCGATCACGCAAATGGCGCGAGGTCAGATACTTTCCTTCCCGACCGGCAAAGGGGCTATCGTTAACCCGAAATAACATCGTCAGGGTTGGCTCATCGATCGTTAATGGTGGTAAGGCCCGTGGATGATCTGGATCGGTGATCGTATCACCAATCGCAATATCTTCTATCCCGGCCAAAGCCAGAATATCACCGGCAGGCACCTCCGCGGCCGACACTCGGCGCAGGCTTTCAAAGGTATAAAGTTGCGCAGCCTTCCCAATAACGAACTTCTCCGAACCACCGCGGACTATCGCCACTTTACTGCCCTGCCGCAGGACTCCGTTTTCGACCCGACCGATGGCCAGCCGACCAATATAGTCATCATAATCAAGGTTGGTGATAAGTACCTGCAACGGTTGGGTCGGCTCCCCCTGCGGAGGAGGCACCTGACCCACGATCACCTCTAACAAATCTTGGAGGTTACCGCCGCCCGCGCTTAGCTGCTGCAAGGCCCGATCTAGATCCAGGCTGGCTACACCGGCGATACCTGAAGCATAAATCACCGGAAAATCCAACTGTTCATCATTGGCCCCCAAAGCCAGAAAGAGTTCAAAGACTTCATCAAGAACCTGATCTGGGCGGGCAAACGGCCGATCAATTTTGTTTAGGACTACTATTGGTTTTAGTCCCTGCTCTAGGGCCTTTTTTAGCACAAAGCGGGTCTGCGGCATCGGGCCTTCAACGGCATCCACCACTAAAAGGGCGCCATCAACCATGGTGAGCACCCTTTCTACCTCCCCGCCAAAATCTGCATGACCGGGTGTATCAACAATATTAATCTTGTATCCGCGATAGAAAACGGCCGTGTTCTTGGCCAAAATGGTAATACCCCGTTCCCTTTCCAGGTCAAATGAATCAAGGATTCGATCATCGACAGCTTGATTCTCGCGAAAGACCCCTGATTGTTTCAGAATTCCGTCGACTAAAGTTGTTTTGCCATGGTCAACATGCGCGATGATCGCGATATTTCTCAGTTCCATTGCAGCTATCCCTTCTATGTAACCGTAAAGATAAGAAAAATTTTAACACTTCCGGGGCAAAATAGCCATATGCTAATAGTTTTCGTCAGAGCATTGCTTCTGTACCTCATTATTATTATCGGCATGCGCATCATGGGCAAACGGCAAGTGGGGCAACTCCAACCATTCGAGTTCGTGCTGGCCCTATTATTAGCCGACTTAGCGGCGGTCCCAATGCAAAATAAAGAAATACCCCTGATTAACGGGTTTATTCCCATCTTCGGCCTATTATTTGTCCAAGTATTTCTGGCGTATCTCAATCTCAAGAGCCAAACCGCGCGGGCCATTGTCTGTGGCAAGCCTAGCATCGTCGTCGAAAATGGGATCATCCAAGCTAAGACCTTGACCAGTCTAAACTACAATATCAACGACTTGTTGGAACAGCTCAGAAGCAAAGGTTTTCCGAACTTGGCTGAGGTGGAGGCGGCAATTCTGGAAACCAATGGCCAACTCAGCGTTGTTCCCAAGGCTGAGTATCGCCCGATTCGCCCCGGGGACCTAGGAATTCCCGTCGATGTAGAAGGTTTCCCATTTACTCTGATCATCGATGGAGTAGTCGACCATCGCTCTTTGAAAAAAGCCGGCAAAGATTGGGAGTGGCTTTCTGCTGAAATTCGCAAGCATGGTGGACAAGATCCGACAGATATTCTCTATGCTTCGATTAGCAGCACCGGTGATGTCTTCTGTCAACTCCACTATCATAAGACCAAGCGGGGTGATGATGGTGCGTAAACTCTTGATTTTATCGGTTATCGCGGTGGTTTTTCTACTGGGCAGCTTCTGGATTCAGGAAGCTCTGGAAAATTCATCTCAAGAGCTATTGAATCAGTTGGCTACGGTAATGGAGTTCACATCCGCCAAGGACTGGTCTCAGGCCGAACAAGCCTTCAGACACCTCTTTGAAAACTGGTCCACGTTACAAGAATGGTGGGCGCTAATAACCGACCACGAGGAGATCGATGAAATATCTCACAGCATGTACAAGATCTCAGCTTACTTAGCCAATCAAGACCTTTCAAGCGTACAAGCGGAGTTATCAGCCTTAACTTACTTAATCGGACATATTCCACAAAAAGAACGGCTAACCCTAACTACTCTCTTTTAAGATCAAGCTTGACCCTTCTGGCAATTATTGATAATAAGCACAATTCTTTACTAGCAGTTCGAGCCCTGCTTTCGCACAACATATATGTGTAGTACCAGTACCGAGAATTTACTAGGAGGATTTTGATGACTGACCATAACTCTCCGCCACGGGTAGCCTATTTTTGTATGGAATACGGGCTGAATGAATCTTTTCCAATTTATGCCGGCGGCCTCGGGGTTTTAGCCGGCGACCTCTTAAAGGCAGCCCGTGATTTGAGTTTGCCGCTGATCGGGATCGGGATTTTATGGCGTGAAGGCTATACCAATCAATTTATTGGCGAGGGTAACTGGCCATACGATACCTTCCCTCCGACTGATACCTCTGTTCTTCAGGATACAGGCGTACAAGTTCTGGTGTCCGTTTACGATAAACAAATCCCCGTTAAGGTTTGGAAAACCCAGGCTTTCGGTAATGCCCCTCTATACTTATTGGACACCAATGTTCCGGGTAGTGACTTCGGTTGGATTACCAAGCGGCTTTACGGCGGTTCGAGCCATGACCGCATTGCCCAGGAGATTGTGCTGGGCATCGGCGGGGTTAGGGCAATCCGTGCACTAGATTTAAGCGTTGAAATTTTCCATTTCAATGAAGGGCATGCGGTATTGGCAGGGCTAGAACTGATTCGGGAAAAAATGCAGACCGGAGTATCATTCACGGAGGCTTGGGAACAAACCCGTAACGAAATTGTCTTCACTACCCATACCCCGGTTATGGCCGGCAATGAAAGTCACGGTCTCGACCTCCTGCAACAACTCGGCGCTTATAACGGGCTAACCCGAGAACAGCTCCAGCAAATCGGTGGCGATCCATTCAATATGACCGTTGCCGGGCTCCGCCTTTCGCATATTGCCAATGGAGTATCCAAGTTACACGGGTTAACAGCTCGGGCCATGTGGCAAGACATCACCGAGCACGCCCCGATTTTCGCTATTACCAACGGTGTGCATCAACGGACCTGGCAAAACCAGGAGATACGTCAGGCCTATGAAAAGCGTGAGGATTTGTGGGAACCTCACCAGCGAGCAAAAAAAGCCTTGCTTGCCGAGGTGAAAAATATGACCGGGGTTAACTTAAACCCTGAGAGTCTTCTCATCGGCTTCGCGCGGAGAGCTGCTCCGTATAAGCGTAGTGATCTCATCTTCACCAGGCCGGAAATTATCGAGCCCCTCTTAGCAGAAGAACGGATCCAATTACTCTTTTCCGGGAAAGCTCACCCGCAAGATCACGCCGGCAAAGGCATCATTTCTCATATCGTCAACATGACTCGGAAATATCCGCATAGCATCGTTTTCCTAGAAAATTACAACATGAGGATTGGGTGGTTGTTGACTAGTGGATGTGATGTTTGGCTAAATAACCCGCGCCGACCGCTCGAAGCTTCCGGAACCTCAGGTATGAAGGCTGGGCTTAACGGCGTCCTAAACCTCAGCATCCTTGACGGATGGTGGCTCGAAGGCTGTCTGCATGGGGTCAATGGCTGGCAGTTTGGCGGTGGTTACGATGGACCGGGGCAAGAAAGCCATGATTTGGTGTCCCTGCTAGACGTGTTGCTCAATGAGGTAATCCCAACTTACTACCACAACCGGAGCAAGTGGGTTCGGATGATGCGAGCAAGCATTGACATGGCTACAAGCATGTTCTCCTCAGAACGAATGCTTCGGGAATACTATAACCTCTTGTACCAACCGGCAACAACCTATAAGCGTCTTGCCGCCGAAACGGAAAAAATATCCCGCGTATAAACTTACTCCCTTTGTTGAATTTGTCGGGCCTGGCGGATTTTATAGGCGGTTGGGATTAAGCCTAAACCAAGTGTTAATAGCAGTGCTCCCACGAAACGAGGGCTTAATCCCTCGTGGATTGTACTGCCCAGAAAACTGTAGATAAGGGTGCCCGGAATCACGCCTAAGATCGTACCAAGAGCAAAATCCGTGAATTTGATCTGCGAAAGTCCTGCAGCATAGCTAATGGCGTCAAAGGGGAAGATCGGCAAGAGTCGCGTCAGGAAAATCAGGTACACTCCTTGGCCGTTGAGAGCGCCACTCCACTTTTCAGTGCGTCCTCGCAAGATTTTTTGGATTAATTCCCTGCCAAAATAGCGTGCAATCGCAAAAGCCATGATGGCTCCGATAGTCGAACTGATCACCGTATAGATGGTTCCAAAGAACAAGCCGAAGGCTAATCCACCTACAATCGAGATGACACCGGCGGGCACAAACAGCAGCGGGCGCAAAGAGGAGATTGCAATGAAAACCAATGGAGCCAGAGCCCCGAAGGACTTCAATAAAGACTCCACCGACTGGGGTTGAAACTTATCAAGCCAGTTCATTTGGTGGGCAAAATATGTACCTACGCAAAGTAGGAGAATAAACGGGGCTGCTTTAAGCTCAGAGCGCATATGTATTTACCTCAAATGGCTACTATCCAATAGTTTATGCAATCAGAAGTACTCTGCAGCGGTTTGTGGCTGCCAATTGTTTACACATTTTTACAGCTATTAAATTTTTTTGACTTTTTTTGGAGGATACTGCAATTATTGCGTATAATAGTGCATATAATCACGATACCGTATGTTGCTAAAGTCGCTGCTTAGGAGGAGTCACTGTGCTCCAAGCTTCTACGAAACGAGATATTATCGAAAGCGCAGCAAAAATGGTTAAAATTCATACCGGCAAAGGTCCGGGAAACATAAGCTTATCTATGTTTAATAACAATTTAATACTTATGTTTTCGCAATTTCTTACGCCTCTCGAATCCGAATTGGCACATAAAGACCATAATTATGGCTTAATATACTCAATTCGGAATGAATTAATTGATTGTTTATCTGACGAGTGGCGAAACCTATTCGGGCAGCATGGTCTGCAAATTGCAAATATTAATGGTGCCGTGGATATTGCGAATAACCAACGTGTTTTAGTATTTACAGTTGAAAAATAACAGCTACTGGGTGTTAAGTCATCAATTTTGGCCTAGCTAGCTTGATGAAAGCTAGTCGCCATATATAGGATGAACCTAAAAGCCAGCACATTTAAATGTGGTGGCTTTTATTTTTGCCCAAGAGGAGGTCTGCCTATGACTTAATTCATTTTCCGGTCAAACAGAGATACGAAAAAAGAAGGAGGGTTAATATGAGCAAATTATCACGTCGAGACTTTTTAAAGACCACAGGAGCTGTCACAGCGGGTCTGTTAATAACACCGACCCTAAGTTTGGAGACTCTGGCAGCAAATCCAAATGTTAATCCTGAGCCTGAGGGCAAATGGGTACATAGTGCTTGTTCAATGTGTACTACTTGCCCCATGAAGTTCAAAGTAGTCGATGGAAAAATTGTCGAAGTTTCTGGTGAAGATGTTCCTCTCCAGGAGGGGCGTGTTTGCGCGAAAGGCCTTTCTGGTATTGAGGGACGTGTATATGCTCCAGACCGTATTTACCATCCACTAAAACGCGTCGGGAAAAAAGGTGAAGGTAAATTTGTGCGCTGTTCCTGGGATGAACTAATTGGTGCAGCAGCAAAGAACCTCAAACAATACATTGCCGAAGGCCACCCAGAACGTTTCTCAATCTGGTGGTCATGCCCAGCCCAAACTGACAATCCACACTTCTTAGGCTACTGGGCACGAGTCCTCGGTACCGAAATTTCCTACGTACATGGTCAAAACTGCTTTGGCGAAAAACAGGTCGAAGCAAACATTACGTTTGGCGGTAACCATGCCTCCACTTGGCTTTATCCTTCAATTGACTGGGCACATAACAAGTATGCTTTGGTTAGTGCCATGAACTTCCCTGCTTGTGGTGGTGGCAATACAAGCTTTGGAGCCGGCGGAAACTCGACCCCATTTGTAGCCCCACTAGTTAAATATGCACGAAACCATGGGCAGAAAATGGTCTCAGTTGACCCCCGCTTAGCTGACTCAGCAGCTTCAAATCAGGGTTGGCTACCAATTAAACCGGGTACAGATGGTGCATTGTGTAATGGTATCGCAAATCTGCTCATTTCTAGATGCCAATATGATAGCGATTTTCTTTTAAAATATACCAATGCTGCCCAACTCATTGATGCTAAAACTCTAAAGGCAGTTAAAGATAGCCGTGGCCGTTATCTGGTGTGGGACTTTATCAAACAAAAAGCTATTCCGCAGTTAACTGCAGGCTTCAGTAAAGGTATGACCCTTGGTCTCGGTGAAACCTTCAATGTTAACGGGGTCACTTGTAAAACCGCCTTCCAGCTGTACGCAGAGGAAGTAGCACCATTTACTCCGGAAAAAGTCGTGGAGATATGCGAGTTGCCATTTGGCCCGGAGAAAGTTGTTGAAATCGCAGATGATATGGCTGCAGCAGCACCCGCAGCCATCCACACTCCTGGTTTTACTGCTGGCCGTTATAGCAACTGGTTCCAGGTCATTAGGTGCTCTTCTGCACTTAACATGCTGCTAGGCTCATTTGGGAGCCGCGGTGGTTACTACTATATGAAAAATGAAATCGGCATCTCCAGCATGGGTGTTGGCTGGCCGGTACCAGGTGTTGACGTGCCCGAATACCCAACAGACGTTGAGTGGGTTGCTGGTCCCTGGGGTACTCTTCGCCCAGCCAGAGGTATCGACGAAGATCCCGAATATCGAAAACCGCGTCGATTCCACCAGGCTGTTCAAAGCTTACCATGGTACCAAATTGATGCAATTGAGTCAGGCAAAATTCGCACTCTCCTCTCCACAGCAGAAAACCCATCATATTATCTGACTAATATCCGGAGAGTCAATCGTGCTTTTCAAAAGCTAGACCTATTTATCGTTGGAGACCAAGTACCCAAAGATACGATGGATTGGGCCGACTTCATCCTGCCGGAATGTTCATATGTTGAGAGAGCGATGCTCTATGCCGGCACCTTATCCGGTATCAACACTCAACTAAGCGTAGTCTTTGGCCGTGCAAAAATACTTGAGCCATTAGGTGAATCCAAGCCGGTCACCTATTTTCTATCAGAAATTGCCAAACAAGCAGCACCTGACACCTTCAAAAAATACTTAGCATTTACTGACAAAGAAGACTGGGAATCCGAATGGAATAACCGTCGCCTACTCCAAGCCGGTCTGCCTGTAACCGCGGAAGAACTTGCCGAAAATGGCCCGTTGGTTATTGAAAGAGAACTTAACTATGACGTGTTGTTTCAGCCAATCAAGACTCGTTCCGGCAGATTCGAACTTTACTCAAATGAACTAGCTGAAGAGTGCTATTTCAACAAAGAATCTGTATGGTATCAACTACCTGGGGTTTATCCAGTACCGAAGCATATTGATATTGCTGGGCCGAAAAACTACGATGAGTTTTATCTCTCAAATGGCAAAGCATCCTGGCATCAGAGAAATGCTACCCAGAACAATCGGATTCTCATGGAGGACGCGCTCGAGGGAGGTATGCCCTTCGAACCTATTTACATTAACGCCGATAAAGCCAAGGAACTGGGCATCAAAGATGGAGATTGGGTAACTGTTGAATCTGTAGGGCCAATTAAGAAGGATGATCCACGCATTTACGAGGAAGTCCCACGAGGAACTCGAGACGTAGTTCCAGCCCGCGTTACTGAGACAATTCACCCTTCAACATGTTTTACTCACTTCGGAGCAGGGCATCGTTCAAAATCAATGATTGAAAAAGCACGGATTGGCTTACCGCACGGACACTTCCTGCCCGACTCCATCAGCCCATACGCTGGTGGAATCGGAAAGAACTACGCTATTGTCAAAGTTCGCAAAGCCACACCGGAAGAGATTCAGATCAAACAAAATTACATTAAAACCGGTGATTTTAAAGAGATACTGAAACTCTACGGTACGAAGGAAATATAGGGGAGGGATTGTAAATGGCTAAATACGCAATGGTAATCAACACCAAGGAATGTGTTCGTTGTAGAACCTGTTTTGTAGCATGTAAAGTCAAAAATGGCCTCCCTGTCGGTAAAAAATATGGCACGGAGTATCATCGTCTAACCTTTGTCGAAGAAGAAATCGGAAAATATCCAAACGTAAGAAGAACCTTCTATCCGACTCATTGTAATCACTGCGACAAACCTGCATGTTTAGACTCGTGCCCGGTGGGAGCTATTTATAAAGCAGCCGACGGACGTGTACTAACCATCGCAGAAAAATGTATCCAGTGTGGAGCTTGCGTATCCGCTTGCCCCTATGATGCTCGATTTATCAACAAAGAAAAGGGCTGCGCCGACCACTGTGATTATTGTCTCAACAGAGGAACAATGCCAGCATGTGCCGAGCTTTGTCCGGCGCAGTGCATCTATTTCGGCGATTTGGAGGATCCCAATTCAGTAGTAGCAGAAATGATTGCATCAGGAAAAGCAAAACCACTTAAGTCAGAATCAGGGACAGATCCTCAAGTATTTTATATCGACTAAACCCCATCAATCCAATTAACTGGAGGGCCTTCCGGCCCTCCAAATCATCACAACTATGAGGAGGTAAACCATGAGCATACATACAGAAACAGTAGCTAACAGCACCCATGAGAACTCATTATTTAACATCAATTGTGCCAGAAGTCAAATGTATAAGATTCTGTCGATGGGTTTTCTCTATCCTGAAGAAAAAACCATAAACTTTTTTGCTAATGAAATCAATAGCATCATCGACTTAATTGGAGACAATCTACCTTTCAACATTCATGACTCTTTGGCCATTCTGTCTCAAGAAGCCGCTAAGATCAGAGTAAGTGATTTGCAAGATATCCAATCAGAATACGTCCGACTATTTGATTACAAACCCAAATGTTATATTACCGAAGCTACCTATCGCGAACACAAAGCACTCGGAAATAACACCCTTGATGTTAATTGTTTTTATCGCCAAGCGGGGCTAAAAGTAGATGTATTGGAATTTCCAGATCATTTAGCCGTTGAACTCGAGTTCATGCATTATTTGTCCTATCATGCCACACAGGCACACGAACCAACTGATACCATGGAAAATCTAGCAACTCAATTTAGCTTTCTTGAACAACATTTAATTACCTGGGGCCCCGCGCTATGTTTGTCTATTCAAGCGGAAACAAAGCACAGGTTTTATAATGCACTTGCCAATGCCGCAAGAAAATTTATTGACTTAGACCATAAGTTTTTGGAAGAACTCTCTGGGGCAACGGAAATGCACTAGCACTTATGCTGGGTTTACCTTTCATGGGCCAGGTGGTCTCCATCTGGCCTTTCCCACTTTTATCTTTGTACTAGCAGATAGATCCCTGCGATAACCAACAGTAGCGGCCAGAACTCCAAATACCTGCGGTTTAACAAATTGAAATTGATGGCCAGAAAAACAAGCGCGATAGTAAGCAAAATGAAAGCGGGAAGCAGTAGGCCTTTATCCCGACCAGCCACCTGATAGGTAGCTATAAAGGCAATGCCGACGATACCAGGGAACACCGGCCATAATAAATCCATGCTCCACGGCAGCAGCCCCCACTGGCGCAGTAAAAAAAAGAGCCCCACTCCGGTCAGAATAACTCCTGGCAATATGCTATTCCTGGCGGAAGTGCTAATAGCCAACACCATTAATAGCAACCCCGGGGCGATGATAAAAAAGGGCCAGATACCGGATTGGCTTAAGCTCAACCAACCGAGATTTAAAGCTAAGAAAAAAGCTCCAATCAACATTAACAGCAGGCCAAGGGCTTGGTTACTCCGTGCTTGCTTAGACAAATCCAACCTCTCCTTTTGCTCCAATAGCCCTGTTTTTTGCTTCTCATTTTGATTCCCCAAATAGGAGTAAAAAGCCTTGTGCTCAGACATCATAATTATCGATTGGAGGTGAGATTTGTGGCCAACAGCCATGAGATTTATTGCACTGTCGACAACTGCCACTATTGGGGGCAGGGCAATCACTGCACCGCGAAGGAGATCCTCGTCACTTCGGATGCAGTTGGTGCAAGTATGCCGGATTCTTTTGACGCTCCCCAGGCATCAACAGCCGATACCACCCCGTGTGGAACCTGCATGGAAACATGCTGTAAAACTTTTGTCCCGAAAGGCTCAGATCAATACAATGTTGACAATGTCTTAAAATAGTACGTATGGAGGGCACGTTAGGTGCCCTCAGACTTAAGGAGGGTTGGACAAGCCTTCTGTCGAAAGCAGATATATCATTGTTGCAGGTGAAGTAAGATTGCCACACCCAGGATGGCTGCCCAATAAACTGATATACCTCGATTTACCCGGACGAGGTCGGATTCAGAGCCGGATTCTTGGTCTTGACAATAAAGCCTTGATTCTACTCGCACCGGCAGTTGAGGGTAAAACGATTTGGCCCAATCCGGGTTCTGCTCTCACCGCCATTTTATCCGGCCCAGACGGAGACATCAGTGTCAGCGGTACAATTGTGAACCGCAAACTTAAGCCTTTTCCACTTTTATATCTTGCCCTGGATCAGGACATCCCCTTTATAGCAGCGGTGGCAACGCGTCCCAAAAAGATAATTGCGATCGCCAGCGGGAAAGGCGGTACAGGCAAGACCTTTTTTAGCCTTAATTTAGGGTGGCAACTGGCCACCATGAATAGGCAAGCCATCCTTGTTGACCTTGATTTGGGAACTGCTAACCTGGCTGCATCGCTTGGCTTGCACCCCAGCCTTGATTTATCCTCGGTCATCATGGGAGACAAGGAGTACACGGAGATCCTATATCCGATCTCGAGTGGCCTTACCATTATTCCCGGTGCTGCTAGAAGCAAGGATTTTGCCGACCTGTCAACTTGGCAACTGCAGCGATTAGCGGCTGGACTTGGTAACCTGGAGTCGCTCTGCGATCATTTAATATTAGATACCGGTGCAGGGCTCTCCGCCAATACGACGACCTTTTTATACTGTGCCGACTATGTGGTCTTGGTGATCAACGATACCCCTACCTCAGTCATTGATGCCTATGGTTTAATCAAAGCGATGGCCGGCCAGTTTTGGGTGCCTCCAGCGGGAATTGTCATCAATCGGGCTACTGACCAAAGTGAGGCAGCCGATTATGCTAACCGGTTCATCCAAACCGCCAAGGAATTTATCGGGGTCTCCCTTGACTATTTAGGAGCAATCCCCGAAGATACTTCGGCTGTAAAGAGCCTCAAAGCAACCAGACCCGCAATAGCCCTCTATCCCTGGTCACCGGCTAGCGAGAGCATCAAGGAGATCAGTGCTAGCTTGCTGGAGAGACTAGAGTCGCCAAATCCGAAACAATTGCGTTCTACCATACCCAATTGGTAAAAGCAAATAACCACAGAAATTATCAATGGAGGTGGTCATTTGCACAAGATTGACCTACGAGTTCGCTACCAAGAGACAGATGCCATGGGAGTAGTGTATCATGCCAACTACTTCGTCTGGTTTGAGATAGGGCGTACCGAATTGATGCGCGCGGCAGGCTTCGCATATACTCAACTGGAGGCCGACGGCTTTATGCTGCCTGTCCGCCAGGTAAATTGTCATTATCACAGATCGGCCAAATATGATGATTTAGTAACGGTAGAAACGGTTGTTACTCGTCTGTCCCCGGCTCGCATCGAATTCGCCTATCGCATTACCCGGGCTGGTGAGCTTCTAGCCACCGGAGAAACCGTCCATCCGATCATCGATAACCAGGGGCGACCCGTAAATCTGAAGAAAAAAGCGCCTGGGCTTTGGGCGGCCCTGAATAAAGCCGTTGAACTAGAAATAAAGGAGAGGTAGCTATGTTCAGCAAGATCAGTTATACGGAACGGATGAGCGAGGCGATCACAGCTCTCGCCAACGAGGGTGCTTTTTTAACGGTTTCCGCGAACGGAACAACCAACACGATGACCATCGGTTGGGGTACCATCGGTTATATCTGGGGCAAACCGATAATGATGGTTATGGTGCGCCCTTCACGCCATACCTTTGGTCTTTTGGAACAGGCCGACGAATTCACAGTCAGTATCCCCTTGTCAGGGTTAAAAGAAGAGTTGAAATTCTGTGGCAGTAAATCCGGGCGCGAGATCGATAAGATTTCAGTGTGTAACCTGCCAACCTCGGCTGGGCAAACCGTTTCAGCACCTGTGATCGCCGACTGTGACCTACACTATGAGTGCAAAGTTGTATTTAAATCAGAGATGGATCCGGCGTGCTTGACTGAAAGCTATCGAAAGTGGTATGCCAAGGGAGACTACCACACTCTCTATTTTGGCGAGATCACCGCTTGTTACCAAAAGAAGTAACCTACCTTCTAGAGACTTCCCTAGAGGTAGTTTATCACCAACTTAGAAAAGATTCCGGCCAATACTAGGGCAAATACCGGTTTGATCACGGTAGATCCGCGCTTAATCGCCAAGTTCGAC
>CAZAAT010000006.1:25268-46253 GCA_964483175.1 uncultured Bacilli bacterium | reverse complement strand
CTAGATGATCGATGAGCGCAGCCGTCAAAATCTGCCCGACAATGATGGCCGTCGTAGCAGAAGCTACACCCGCCCTCCGCATAGCATAGACCACACAGTAGGTGATAGCCACCCCAATTGCTCCACCGAGCCATGTATACCACGGAGCCCTGGTAAATGCGGTCACATTTCCCTGACCTAAACCAAAAACGAAAAGCAAAACCCCGGACGATACCGCAGCAACGGCTTGGACAAAAAATGTCGCTTCTAATAGTCCGGTAACCTTTGATAATGCCGTATTCAACGTCCCCTGAACGGCCATGGCCAAACCAGCCAAGGCTGCTACAGCCAGAGCTATTAGCTGTAATCCCATGTGCTACTCCTTTTTTCAAGTAATCGGTTATAGGATTACCCCAGGAGCAGCAGGTATGCTACTAAGCAAAATCCAAGTCAAAAAACCCGGAAGACAAGCCGGCCAAATCAAGGCAGATATATTGATAACCAAGTGACCGCAACCGCTCGCTTATCGTCTTCTTAAGCGCGATGGCCTTGGCAAAATCAGCTTCGCTGACCTCCAGACGAGCAAGGTCTCCGTGACTACGCAGGCGAAACTCGGTAAAGCTTAGTTCTCGCAAGAGATTTTCACCCATTTCCACCTTAGCCAACAGCTCTCTGGTGAGCAAGGTGCCATAAGGAAATCGAGTGGCCAAGCACGGACTTGAGGGCTTGTCCCAAGTCGGCAAGGCAAGTCGGTGCGATAGGGCACGGATCTCAGCTTTGGTTAACCCGACCGCTGCAAGTGGCGAGGCTAGTGCAAATTCTTTAACTGCCTGCATCCCGGGTCGGTACTCACCCAGATCATCCTGGTTACTACCCTCTGCTACCATTTCGTAATCTTCCGCCCGTGCTAACTCGACTAAACTGCGACATAAATTTTTCTTGCATATGTAGCAGCGATTTGGCGGGTTAAGTGCAAAACCCTCAAGGCTGAGCTCGTCTGTCACTATTAAGCGATGCTCTGCCCCCAGCAAGCCGGAAAGAACCTCGGCCTCTTCAGCCTCCCGTTGGGGGCGAAGAGCAGAAGCCGCAGTTACGGCCAGAACCTTGCGGTTGGCCGTTACTGCAGCTTTTAAGAGTAAGGTACTATCAACACCCGCCGAGAAGGCTATAACCAGTCCCGCCGGCTGCTCCAGTAACCTAAGTAGCTCCTCATATTTGGCATGTAAACTCATGCTAGAATCCTTCGACAGAAAGGTAGCGCTCACCTGTATCCGGCAAAACAGTAACAACCTGTTTGCCCCACCCTAGCTCAGCCGAGACTATACAAGCAGCATAAACTGCGGCACCACTTGAAATCCCGGCCAAAATACCTTCTTCCGCTGCCAAGCGCGAAGCAAAAAGAAAAGCTTGGTCATCGGGGACAGTAATGATTTGATCGATTAAGGACTGATCCAAAACCTCTGGTACAAAACCGGCGCCGATCCCCTGAATTTTATGGGATCCCTTCGTCCCTTTAGAAAGTACGGGAGAGCCGGCGGGTTCAACCGCATAAATTTTGAGGTCAGGGTTTTTCTCCCGCAGATATTTTCCGGCCCCGGTAAGCGTTCCACCTGTGCCAACTCCGACAACCAGAGCATCTATCTTGCCCGCACACTGCTCCCAAATCTCAGGCCCGGTAGTTTTATAATGGGTCAATGGATTATTGGGGTTTGAAAATTGTCGAGGCATAAAGGCCTCCGGATACTGTTCTTTTAGCTCGTTGGCCTTCTTAACAGCACCGGCCATGCCCTCCTCAGCCGGAGTCAAAACGAGTTGAGCACCATAAAGCTTAAGCAGTTTGCGCCGCTCGACACTCATGCTTTCCGGCATTACTAGCATTAATTGATAGCCCCGGCTAGCTGCGACCAGTGCCAGACCGATTCCTGTATTACCCGAAGTTGCCTCGATAATTGAGCCGCCCGCCCGGAGCATTCCACGCGCCTCTGCCTCAACCACCATGTTCCAGGCAATTCTGGTCTTAACACTACCACCGGGGTTTTGCCCCTCGAGCTTGGCAAGAATGGTAGCACCCTTACTTGCAGTTACCCTGCGCAACCTAACCAGTGGAGTGTTCCCGATCGCATCAACAATCGAAGACTGAAACATCGCTGCTCATCCTTTCTGAACTAATCCCTAGTATTTTGCTTGGAATTACCGCATATATTCCCCTTAAGGTTGCTGGACTCCTGCAAATGTCTGAATTATCTTGTCATTCCTGCCACCATCGCATAAACTTGTTCCAACTCCGAGACCACTTTGAGCAGATCAAAGCGACCCTGGGTAAGTTGGCGGAGCTTTAAACGCTCTTCTTCGCTCATTGCCAGGCCCATCTTTACGTAGGCCAATACCAGACTTAGGTCAGGTTGTCGTAGACAACCGTGGTCACCGAAATTGGTTTTAACGGCCTGCTCCCAATTATCGACTGTAATTAAACCATGCAGCCCAGCCCGGCCGATGGCAATCACGGGTTTACCACAAGCTAACGCCTCTAAAACTGATCGGCCGGTCGCTACAACCACATCAGCCATCGAAAGCAGCTCAGGTATATTACGGCGAAATCCGGTCAAGACAAGGTTTTTTCGACCAGCCAAGAAATCTAACTGGTCGCCTTGGCCTACCAAGACCCCTTTAACCGCCTCTCCGAACTTGTATAGCAGGTCAACTACACCGACGGTCACGGTGATTGCCTGGGCCTTATCCGAGTCTAATCGTCCCAGGTACATGATGACGATTTCGTCCTGGCCGATCCCAAAGCGACTCCTTAACTCAGCAGGATTTGGTCGAGGAGTAAATTCGCCAAAATCAATGCCATTAGCAATTACGGCGATCCTCTCTCCCTCCAATACTGAGTGACGCTCAAGATACGCTTTGATTTGCTCGCTCACCGCAATAACTTTACTTACTACGCTGCCGATCCGGCAACCGAGTGGGTCGCGGGTGAAGTGCATTATATACTCCCCATGCATCGTTACCATAAAGGGTACTCCGATTAACTGTGAGACTAAAAAGCCTTCGAAGATAAAATCAGCCGGATGGGCGTGGATTAGATCCGGGCGTTCACTCTCGACCAACTCCGCTAACATCCGTACCATCTGGCCCGTAGTCTTACGGCGCACAACGTATGGGATTCCTCGAGCTATCAATTCATCTTCAAGCACTCCGGGATCGGTCACTAAAATCAGGCTGTGCCCTCGTTTAATTAAGGCCTGGGCCAGACTCATTACATGGGTGCGCATTCCCCCGATCCACGGCGCATTTAGTCCCATAATGATCTTCATCAACGATCATCCTTAAAAAGCGCTACCACCCACGGCCACGGAGGTGGGTTGATACCGGGTTTGATATAGATCTGCTCTTTAGCCACAAAACCGGCTGCAAATAAGTCAAACAACCAGCCATGGTCATTGACATCGGTATAGGATAACACTACCGACCCGGCTGGCTTCAGATGTCGTCTGATTTGCGGGATGACAACCTCTTGCACAACTGACGGTTCCAAATAGTATAAGACATCGCCACAGACGACCACATCAAAGATTTCGAGTTCCTGAGACTTTAGATAATCGATTAAATCACTGGTAATAATGTTGTGGGAAAAGCCGGCAAGTCGCTGTCGACAGCGCTCAGCCGCTACCGGGATTAGCTCAACCCCTGTTACCGCAAGCTCAGGCGCTTTCTTGAGCAGACGGGTCAAAAAATGGCCCTCACCGCATCCTAAGTCGAGGACGGTGCGAGGAGAGCCTGCGGTAGCAAATTCAACCATCGCGGCATGACGAACTTTTTCGTACAGACTTGTTTCAAAAAGCCAGGGATCCTCACTCTTGTACCGTTCGGCAAAATAGTTTTGGTATTCCATCTTAAACCTCCCGATAATTGACTAGCTTAACCCGGGCTTCGCTGATCGCTTGCCGGACCTCCGCAGCAGTCAGGGCCGCCAGTTCTCGTTCCCGAATCTCATTTAGTGTCGAGACTTGCCTGAGCTGGACATCACAGTATCCGGGATGACAACAGATTTCGGTCACACCCTCCGGCAACGCTTTGATCAGCTCAACTAACTTACGAACTCCATCGGATTCCCCAAAATAATTCTGAAACCTGGCCTTGGGAACCAAGCCTCGCACCACTAGTTTCTCCGGCTCCAAAGCTCGCACCGTCACTCCCAACTCTTTGGCAAGCTCGACAACTAACTCCAGTATCCGCTCATCCTGGTCCGGACGGCGCTTAAAGCGCCCATCAGGTCCGACTAAGGAGCGAACTTGATCCGCGCCTAATACCGGGACCCCATAGGTGAGGTTGAGGTGAATTCCAACCGCCAATCCGGGAGTGCAACGGATTTTTTCCACCGCATCGGCGAAACCAGGCATGTTCACCATGATCGTTGTACTGGTAACAATGCCATTGCGGTAGGCTTCGATTATCCCTTTATTCACTTCGGTAGTTAGGCCAAAATCATCGGCGTTCACAATTAACCTACGCATGGGTAATCGCCTCTTTCACCTCCGCGGCCCGCTGGGCAAAAGTATGTTTGGCGTAAACATACTCTTGGCCGGCTTTGGCGATTTTGGCCCGGGCTTCATTATGAGTTAAATAGTAGCGGACTAGCTCTGCTACCTCGGCTCGCTCCTTCACCCACTCGAGGTGAATCCCCTTGGTAAACAAATGTTCATGAGCGGGGGTATATTGGGTCAAGTAAAAGGATCCGCAACCTAATACTTCAAAGGTGCGGACACTCGTCTGGGTCGTTGAAGACGCATCAAGATGCATCCCTAATACGATCTTGGCCGAACTGTATACTTGGGGAAGCAGATTATACGGCAAAATGCCGCAATCATAGGAGTTGGGAAGATGAAACTTCTCTTGAGGGTTGCTCCATCCCTGCCCCCAGAGTTTTAGCTTGACCCCCGCCTCAACCAACGGCTCCAGCATCCACCGACTGACATCAGCACGTAAATAGTAGTTCGTTCCGACAAAACAAACCTCGCTTTGATACTCCGTTACCGGGCCGACCTGCTGATGAAAGGCCGGGTTACATCCGAAAAGCAGCAACTTCGCTGCTTTGCCCATCTGACGGTAAACGGGCAACAATTCTGCGGCTGTAGTAAAGACATAATCGGCATTGAGAGCGCAATATTCGGAGACCTCTTTAAACCACAGCGGATCCTGAATCGCCCAGTAGATCACTGGTATGCCGTGGCGTCGTGCGGCCGCTAAAATCATAGTCCGGTTAAAGTTCGGGGGATCTCCTTCAGTGAAGAGATAGTCCGGCTTGAATCGGTTGATCGCTGTTTCAATCAACTGCTCCTGTTGATCCCAAGGCGTTAGCCAAACCGGTAGTATTTCCACCTCTTCGCCGATCTGCTCAAACCCCTGGGCCAAGCCATACGCGATTACCGGCGGATTATTTGTAAACAAGATTTTCACTCTTTTTACACCTCTGCAACAACCTGGGTAAACCAGTGGTATGTTCGCTGTAAGCCTTCAAACAACGACACCGTTGGCTGATATCCCAATAACCGACGCGCTTTCTCAATCGAGGCCAGCCGGCGGGTGGTTAAGTCCCAAGGCCTTTTGGGCACATAGGATACACCGGCTCGATTGTGGGAAATTCGATTAACCAGTTCGGCTAAGTGCCAAATTGGCGTCTCAGCACCACTAGCGATATTGAAGACCTCGCCGGCGCCCCTTGGAGAAACTCCAGCCAGTAAAGTTCCCTGGACGATATCAGTGACAAAGGTAAAATCTCGGGTCTCCCGCCCAGAACCCGTTATTTCCAAAGGTTCGTTTTTGATAGCCCGCTCGAACATGTTGGGGATAACACTACGGAAGACCCCCGGATAGTCTCCGGGGCCAAACGAATTGAAGTATCTTAAAACCGTGACCTCGAAAGCATAGAAATCCGCAAAAAAGCGACAATACTCCTCGGCAACTTGTTTGGAAATCCCATAGGGTGTATCCTGTTTGAGCGTTGCTTCCTCGGTTAAGGGTAATTTTGCTTGATGATCATAGACACACGAAGATGAAGCCTGGATAAAGCGTCTGCTGTTCCACCGCACGCAACACTCTAGCAAAGTTAGGACCGCCAAAGCGTTAACCTCTAGATTTCGCCGGGGTTCTTGAATTGACCGAAGGTTAGCATAGTGAGCCGCCAAATTAAATACAAACTTGGGCCGAAAACGTGAAAACAACCGGGAAACTTCAGCATCATCAGTAATATCAAGACGGAAAAATCGCAGGTTAGGGCTTGCCGTTAGATTTGCTAGTCTGCCTGACGAAAGGTCATCAAACACGACGACCTTAGCGCCTAAAGCCAAGAGGGCTTTGACCAAGTGAGATCCGATTGCCCCAGCACCTCCGGTAATTAAAACCACCTGATTGGCGTACTCCTGTAGGATTTCAGACATAATAGACCTCTACCCCTAGCTTGGCAGCTGCAATCTTGGAGATTTTCCCTCTGGAATCAAGGAGCAAAGGGGGTTTTTCTTGTGCCGCGATTGCGGCGAGAATCTCCTCGCTACCCATGCCCGACTGGTAAGCAGTAACTATGGCGGCTGTCGCCCCTGCCAGGACAGCCTGTAAATCATCGGTTGTTTCATATACCACCGGATCATATAACCGAACCTCAACACCTTGGTCTTGTAGGATCCGTGCCAAATCTAAAGCTGGGCTATACCGAGTATCAGCACAGTTATCCTTCATTCCCACCCCGAGGATTACCATTGGCCCGACTTCCCCACGCAAACTTCGGCAGAGGTCGATCGCCGATTGAGCAACCTGTTCCGGCCGGTTCGCATTGATTTTCCTGGCTAACTTGCCCAAATCCAAGGGGATTCCGTATCTAGCAGCCACGGGCACAAGGTAATACAGGGCATTGGGCAGACAGTGCCCACCTACACCAGCTCCTGGACTGAGCATCTTCACGCGCGGATGTGTATTTACCGCCGCCTCCAGCTCGCCAAATTCTAGTCCCAACTGATTGACCAGTGGAAATAGCTCATTGCTGAGCGCAATATTGGCATCTCGATGCAAGTTCTCCAGTACTTTGGCTAATTCCGCGATCAGATAAGTCTGTAACGGAATACACTCCGCTGTGGACACTTGGCGCCAAAAAGCCAGCGCTCGTTTCAGGCTAAACGAATCCTCAGCGGTGACCAAACGGGTAACCCCATCAAAATCAAGCAAGGCGCTTCCCTCGGCTAACCGTTCGGGACAATACGCCACCGCAATATCCTCCCCGATGATCAGTCCACTGCTTCTGAGAGCGGGTATTATCAACTCATACATCGTACCCGGAACTAAGGTACTTTTGATCATGACCAAATCGCCACGGCGAATCATTTTTACCAGATTGGCTAGGCAAGACGATAATGGACCATAATCGCAACTTCCATCGGAATTGACCGGAATACCTACCGTTACGAGAAAAATATGTTCCCCAGCGCTCATGCGTTGATATTCGCTGGTTACGGTTAATGAGTTGCTATGCAAACAGTCTCGTAATAGGGTGCTAAAATCCCCGTCACCAGGAACAACCTCTAATAAGTCCGTTTGCCCTAAATTAATCGCTTTAATATGCTCTTTGTTCAAGTCTACTCCTAATACGGAGTAGCCTTTATTAGCTAACCAAACCGCCATTGGCAGGCCAACCGAGCCTAAACCAACCACTACAATATTCACAACTGACATCCCTACTTCATGATTCGATAAAAAGGCTTCCTGTTAAGGTGCTTTTTCAGCGCTCCTTTTAATTGTATGGCGCGGTGCTGGTATGTGTGCCGGGCCAGCACCTCCGCCATTCCTGCCCGGGCTACTTTTTGCCTGGCCTCTTCGTTGCGGAGGTAATGATCGACCAGCTCGACGGTTTCTTCGGGTGACTGCGACCATACCAAATGCTCGTGCTTTTTAAACAGGTTCTCATGTGAGGGAGTATGCACGGTCAAGTAAAATGCTCCAGAAGCCATAATTTCAAAGGTGCGACAGCTAGTCTGGGTAGGGGAGGTGTTTACCGACTGGATTCCAAGCACAATTTTTGCCGAAGAATAGGCATGACGAGTTTCTTCATAGGGACAGTATCCCCCGAAGTATTCGGGAGGAATGTGGATCTCTTTGGTGGTATCGGTCCACTCCGTTCCGTAAACTCTGACGTCGTAGCCTTTTTCAATCAATGGGAGTAATATCGTCCGGATGCCGTGGTTGCGAAAACCTTTTTCCGCTGGAAACCAAGGGTAGTTATTGGCTACTAAAATAATATCATGGCAATACTTCGGGACCGGAGTTGTGGGATAGTGAAATCTCGGATTAGCCCCAAACATGAGGGTATCAGAAGGGATCCCCATGCTTTGGTAGCGCGCCTGCATCTCCTGGGCAGTGGTAAAAATGAAGTCACTCTCCGGAGCAAAAACCATGGAAACTTCTTCGAAAAAAATCGGATCCTCGGTTGCCCAATAAACATGGTAAGTCTTTGTCTGACGTAGGGCGCGAAAGAAGGCCCCGACATTGAAGACACCGATTGACCATCCGGGAGTGAAGACGAAATGGAAATCTGATTTTCTAAGCAGTTCTTTAAGAGCTCTCTCTTGGTGATTCCAGGGTACTCTACTTAGAGGAAAGATGGTAACCTTATCCCCCATTTGTTCCATCACAGCAAGTAAACCCTTAGAAATATAATCGGTTCTTTCATTCAAACAGAGTATGTTCATTTTCCAACCCCCTCGCCATGCTTCATACTATGAGCACAGCGGCGGCAGGGTGTGGCTAGTTAGAGACGAGAAACAATATAAGACATCATAAAGCCGGCTACAGTAGCCAAGCTAATTACATTGCCGCCGTTCTTTAAAGCCTCTGGCAGCATGGTGTCTGAAAGCATGGCCAGTAAAGATCCGGCCGCAAAGGCCAACAGGAAACCGAGAAAGTCGCCCGGTACCACCCCGGCAGCTAAAAAGCCGATAACCGTAACAATGGTGGATATTACGCCTAAAGCCAGCCAAAAGAGGTGAATCCTTACGGGGCCCCAAGATTCGGCTAATTTGCTTGTTCCGGCCATCGCCTCCGGGATACCGGCGATTACCGCGCCGATCATTACTAGGAAGCCAAGACTGGAACCGGCCTTAACCCCGACACCAATTGCAAATTGTTCCGGTAGGCTGTCTAGCACGCTCGCAAGCAAAATTTTTAAACCGGAGTGTTCAGCAGGACTCTTTAAATGCAGCCCTTTGGGGGCAGAATGGCGCAAGAACAAGAGATGAAAAAGGTAGTAGACCCCGGCCCCAACAGCCAGTCCTAGGACTGTCGAGTCAATTCCGCCATGGCGAAAACCATCCTCCATCAAGCCAAAACTCACTGAAGCGATTAGAGCACCTGAGCCGAAACCCATGATCAAGCCCTGTACTCTTTTGGAGAATGGCCAGAAAAAACAAAGGGCGCTCCCGAACAAGCTCGAAAACCCCGAAACCAAGCCGTAAATGACCGCAATTAGCAATTTACTCAAATTAGCCCCCAATTAGTGTCTAACAAGAAGAATTACCCCCGTTGGTAGTTCATGAATCATGCTATTGGTAATCCGAGCTAGTGACGTTGCTATTGTTTGCAACTCAGCATCATCTTGAGCCAACAATACCAGGATATCCCCTGCTAACTTTTCTCGCGTTTCTTTAGTTACGACCGCCGCAACAATCTGGTCGCCTCCGTTCATTTGACTACCTCCCACTCCGCCGAGCAGCTAGCCGTCCAGAAATGGCTGAGCTCGGTCGACGTTTCGCACTTTCAAGCAATGGGACATGGGCGATGGCGACTCGCATCGCCTCTGCATCCTTGTTTACAGGAATGGTGAATACACCTACTTTACCAGAATCATGATCCAGACGAGCCATCGGGGTGAACTCAGGTTCATCTTGATCACGACGGATACCTAGTATCGTCGCTAAATCGTGTACAATAGCTTGTCGCTGTCCAACATTTGCTAAGGTAACTCGGGCGTTAATATCTCGGGGGGTTAAAACAGCTCCGAGCCCATGTTTTAGTATCTTTTCCCTGGCCTGAGGGCTGCCGACATTCATAATAATTATTTCATCGACATACAAGACGGAACCCTTGAACGATAATTGCGCGGGTGTAATTTCAGCATAATCGCCAACTCTGGCCCCGCGCAAACTATCTCTAAGGTACAACACCAATAGCAAGCTAAGAAAAACCGCCAGACTTACCTTTAATAACCCACTTGCTTGTACCAGATAAAGTACTCCTGAAGTTAATAAAGAAGTAAACATCGCGATGTAATTACGGGCTTCAAAGGCTCTAGCAATACCTTCAATGTAAGCAGGGCCACGGGGCACAAGCTCTATCTCTTCTAAATTTTCCAGCCCGGTTCGCTCCAAATTGCGAATTTCACGAAACTGTTGGGCAGCAAGAGCCAGAAACGTAGCAGCAGCAAAATCTTTGCTGGCCAAGGCGGGAATGGCTACCGCACCAAGAAAAGCAGCGATAGCGCCTAATGATAAATGAATCAGGTACCCTTGAGGATAACTGGGGTATTGACGATAGTCCACTTTTAAGAAGACAAATCGGCTGAGCGTACCAATAAGAGTAGCGAGAGCAACTGTAGTACCAGGAGTCATATATCCACCTCATACTTAAGTTGCCCCAATTATGATCGGTCTATTTGATGATCACTTGGGAATAGCCGTGGGAAATCAACTGGTCTACAAGGTTCTTTGCCGACGCCTGATCAGCAAATGCCCCAACCTGGACTCGGTACGGTTTATCGGTTGTAATGTAGGTCTGATAACCATCGGCCTGCAACTGTTGGGCTAAGGTCATCGCCTCCGGACGGCTAGCAAAAGACCCAACCTGCACCCGTAGCAAACCATCGCCGGTGGTTGCTTCGGTTTCCTGAGGCAACTCTACAGTACCGGTATATTGTGCCTCGTCCAACCTAACTAACAATTCACCAGAAGCGGGCTGAGTTGGCTGATTTGCTTCACTAACTGCCGGCAACGGCTCCACCGGTTTCTGAACGGGTTCAGGCTCAACTACAGTCCTGACAGTCTGCGAACTGGTAGCCTGACTCGACGTATTACTTGGGGCTATAGCCATCTTGATAAAGTAATTGCCCAGAAAATAACCTGCGCAAATCGCAATAATTGCCACTATGATTAGGCTGATGCCAAACGAACTACCAGTCTTTGTCTTCTTTTTTTTCTTCACTCGTTTACCCGCCATCTTACCACCTCCTTAGTCTCTTGGAGTATTACGGAATCACTTTCTTGATTTCCTGCCTAAACCTAAGTCTGCCACGGCGGTAATAGTTGGCGCCGAAGTGGAAAAATTTCCAGCTCCGGAAGGTCTTTCTGCAGATCAGGATATTTAGCTAACAACGAATTTTCAATGGCCAAAGCCTTTATCGGCAAATTCACAGCGAGAGCTGCTTGCTTAACCACTTCCAGACCGCTAGATACTTGTTGGAAAGTAGTTTCACCTAATAGGTTAGGGTTGGCGATAATACCCGTCGGCCGAAGCCCGGCAGCCTCAGTTAGCGCCTTGACTAATTTGCTAATCTGCTCCACTTCGGCGGTAAATGGCCTGTATGGGTTAATCACCAACCAAAAATCCGCGGCCTGAAGACGTGGCTCGTCGGCAAAACTGCGCAAAATCCTGGCTCCCACCGGATCACCGCCAAGATCAATGAGCAAGCGCGCCTGGTCTAGGCGGATGGCCGCCGTAATTCGTCCGGAAATTGCCGGCAAATCTGCTGTCTCAAACCCTTGGATTGTGGAGATGACCTCAACTGCCTCAGGAAGGTTTCCGGCTTGTTCGCGCGACCGGAAATAAGGGTTGACGAAGTCAAGGTCGGCTAAGATTACCCGTTCACCGGTCTCGGCCGCCTGTCGGGCCAAATTCAAGGCGATCTCTGATTTGCCGCTGCCGTAGGCTCCACCGATTATGATAATCCGACTCGCATTCATTTGTACGCACTCGGCAATAGTTTACTACGTGCCGGACCCACCAGGAAAAAGGACCCGAAGATTGCTAAGAGGGCCCCTTCCGACTTGGCCTTATTAAGCCCAAGTTCAACAGCCTTTTCCAAGTCAGCTTCGGGAATTATCTGCATGCTCTCTGGGAGAAGTGCTGCCAGATCACTACTTTTTACTTTACGGTCGCTCCACGGCTCAGTGATGACCAACCCGGAAAAAGGATACTCACTGAGTAACGAAGTCACCGCCTGATAATCCTTATCCTGCAAAGACCCATAGACCCCCCAAACCGGCGTGTTGGGAAAATACAGCTTTAGGTTCTGTAAAAATACCTTGATCGCTTGTGGGTTATGTCCAACATCGAGCAGGACCTGCTGGCCATGGCTCTCCAGTAATTCAAATCGCCCCGGCCAACTGGCCTCAGCCAAGAACCGAGAGACCCGCTCGAGGGCGTCTGGTTGAGTTAGCTGACCAGACCCGTGAAACTCCTCCACTGCCAACAATGCACACGCGGCATTCATTACTTGCTGACGCCCTTTTAACCCGAGGCTAAAGGAGTATCTGTCTCCGTCAACCGAAAGCCACTCGAAATCAGTTCCGGTCGGTGTAAAACTCAACAATTTATAACGATCGACGACCGATATTAGCCGAGCTCGCTGTTTGAACGCTGCCGCCTCAATTACCGAGGCAACCTCCGCCAGCTGTTCTGCAACAACTACGGGTTGATCCGGACGGATAATTGCTGCTTTTTCTGCGGCAATGCTAACTAAATCGGTTCCTAGCCGATCAAGATGGTCATAGTCGACCGGACAAATAACTGCTAGTTTTGCAGGAAGAGCCGTCGTAGCATCTAAACGCCCGCCAAGGCCAACCTCAAAAACCGCATTGGTTAAGCCGACTTCGGTAAAAAGCAATACTGCCGCCAGGGTCCAGGCTTCGAACTCAGTCAACGGCCCCACAGAACTTGGCAGCTTTCTCGCAGCCTCAGCCACGCGGGCCAAGGCCATCTCCACTTGTTCGAGCGGGAGCGGATGCCGACCCTCGTCATCGAAGATCTGAAAACGCTCGTTTAGCTTTTCCAGATGCGGTGAGGTGTATAAACCCACCGTATCACCAGTTACCGCATTAAGCAAACCGGCTGAGAGGTAAGAAACACTCCCCTTGCCATTTGTACCTGCTACCTGGATGATCTGCAGTCTGCCTTCGGGATGACCAAGCTCGGTCAGTAACGGATACATTCGTTCCAAGCCTAAGCGCCACCTAGAATCAAAGGCTTTCAACTTCGCTAATCCGCTCCTTCACTTTGGCCAGGTCGGCCTGGTACGCGGCTAACTTGGCTTTCTCATTTTCCACAACCGCAGCAGGTGCTTTACTGATAAAAGCCTCATTGGCTAGTTTTTGTTCCGCCCTAGCTACTTCTTGAACTAAGCGCTCCCGTTCCTTCGTTAACCGCTCGAGCTCTTTTTCAACATCGAGCATTCCCGCCAGAGGCAGGTAAATCTCTACCCCAGCCGCCAAAGCGCTCAGTGCCTTCTCCGGTTTAGGCGAATTGGCAGGAAGAATCGATAACCGCGAGAGACTTGCCAGAGCCGAGAACTCGGCCTCAATTGAGGCAAAATCAGCCAGCAATCGGTCTTCGACAAGTAATATTGCTTCAATTCGTTTGCCCAGAGGGACTTCTGCTTCAACCCGGGCGTTACGGATGGTCCGTACCACCTCAATGAAGGTTGTCATCGTATGCGCCGCTTGAGGGAAACTCAGCACTGACTCCCCTTGCGGATAGGCTGTAGTCATAATCGTATCTCCGCCTATCTTAAGGCTTTGCCAAATCTCCTCAGTGATAAACGGCATAAACGGGTGTAACAAGCGCATGGTTCCTTCAAGGACGTAAGTCAGCACCGCTTGGACAACCTGTTTACTCTGGGCAGTGCTCTTGCCGTACAAACGCCCTTTCACCAATTCAATATACCAATCACAGAAATCGGCCCAAATAAATTCATATAATACCCTGGCTGCCTCGCCAAGGTCATAGCGGTCTAATTGGCGGTTTACCTCGGTAGCTACCTGCGAATAGCGGTCCAGGATCCACTGATCTGGCAGCTCTAAAGGTAGCGAGACGAGTTCTTCGGTAGGCAGGAGACCACCAGTATAATCAGCTAGGTTCATCTGAGCGAACCGAGCGGCATTCCAAATCTTGTTGGCAAAATTGCGACTGGCCGCAACCTGTTCGATGCGGAAGCGCATATCATACCCTGGAGCCACTCCGGTAACAATGCTAAACCGTAGTGCATCAGCCCCATATTCTTCGATAACCTCTAGGGGATCAATGCCATTACCCAACGATTTGCTCATCTTACGCCCCTGGGCATCGCGCATCAGGCCATGAATAAAGACTTCATGAAAAGGAATATCCTTTGCGAACTCCAGCCCCATAAAGATCATCCTGGCGACCCAGAAGAAAATAATATCAAATCCGGTCACTAGCACTGACGTCGGATAGAAATGGGCGAGTTCAGGGGTTTCTTCGGGCCAGCCTAAAGTCGAGAATGGCCAGAGTGCAGAGCTAAACCAAGTATCCAGAACATCCGGATCTTGCTCCAAATTAGCGCTGCCACAGGCACAAGTGGTTGGGTCTTCGCGGGAGACAATAACCTCACCACACTCTTGACAATACCACACTGGAATACGGTGACCCCACCACAGCTGACGGGAGATACACCAATCCCTGATATTTTCCACCCAATTGAGGTAGATCTTGGCAAAACGCTCAGGGACAAAGCGGATCTGGCCCGTTTTGACCACCTCTATGGCAGGCTCGGCCAACGGAGCCATTTTGACAAACCACTGTTTGCTGATTAGTGGTTCGACAACGGTGCCACAACGATAACACTCGCCAACCGCGTGTTCGTGTTCAGCTACCTCAATCAGATACCCATCAGCCTCTAAATCAGATACCACGCGTTTACGAGCCTCATAGCGCTCTAATCCGGCATAAACGCCGGCCTCTTCGGTCATTTTCCCATCTTTACCGATCACCGTGACTTTCGGTAGGTGATGGCGCAAGCCCATCTCATAGTCGTTTGGATCATGAGCCGGAGTGATCTTAACTGCCCCGCTACCGAACTCCCGCTCCACATATTCATCAGCGATAATGGGAATTTCTCTGTTCATTAACGGAAGAATAACCGTTCTACCGATTAGGCTCTGATAGCGTTCATCATCTGGATGCACCGCAACAGCTGTATCACCAAGCATCGTCTCCGGCCTGGTTGTAGCAACCGTAATATAACCGGTTCCATCAGCCAAGGGGTAGCGAATATGCCAGAGATTTCCTTGACGTTCCTGGTGCTCCACCTCAATATCAGAAAGTGTCGTGTTGCATTGCGGACAGAAGTTGATAATGCGGTCAGCCCGATAAATCAGTCCTTTTTCGTACAGGCTGACGAAAACCTCGCGGACCGCCCGAGAACAACCCTCATCCATGGTAAAACGTAACCGCTGCCAATCACATGATGAACCAAGCCTTTTTAGCTGATTGATAATTCGCCCGCCATATTCTTCTTTCCATGCCCAGACTCTTTCCACAAAATCCTCGCGCCCTAGATCATATTTGGAAAGACCTTCTTCGGCGAGAGCTGCCTCAACTTTTGCCTGGGTTGCAATCCCGGCATGGTCGGTGCCCGGTACCCATAGCGTATTATCGCCAAGCATCCGGTGCCATCTGACCAGAATATCTTGTAAGGTGTTGTCCCAAGCATGACCCATGTGCAACTGGCCGGTTACATTTGGCGGTGGGATCACGATACAAAACGGCTGACGGGCCGGATCAACCTCTTGGTGAAAATACCCCTGCTTTTCCCAATACTCATACCATTTCGTCTCGGTGCTGGCAGGGTCATAAACTTTCGGCAATCCTGCTTGCATTCGCTAATACCTCCTGCAGATATAGTGGCTAAAAACTAAATAAAAAAAGCCTTCGTCTAAGGACGAAAGCAATTCGCGGTACCACCTTAGTTCGCCTTGGCGGCGCACTCTGATACGATCTAACGCATCGCGGTCGGCGGCAACTACTAAAATTCACTGCCGCAGCTCCTGGGCGACTTCCTGTGACCAATCCGTGGCGGTCTTGCAGCCGGTGAACCGCCTCTCTGATCCGGTTGATATCAACAGTACTACTCCCATTCATTGCTGTTTAAGGGCCTGCTAATAATTTAGTTACATAATATACTGTAAAAAACCTGACTGTCAAGGGGAGAGGATTTTGTCGGGCCGGACGGGAATGATAAATTCATGTATACTCCGTTAAAATTTGACCTTCCCGGAGAAATTATTGCGATTATTAACCGACTAGAACAGTCGGATCACCAAGCCTTCATCGTAGGCGGTGCGGTCAGAGATTTATGTCTGGGTTTAACCCCTAAAGATTGGGACATCTGCACTTCCGCCCACCCTGGGGAAATATTGGGTCTATTTGCCAATACCTTTTCCACCGGCGCCAAATACGGCACGATAACTGTTCCCACTCAAGCCTGTGGACACGTTGAAATCACAACTTTTCGCTGCGAAGGCCCCTACTCAGATGGGCGTCACCCAGATTATGTGGAGTTCTCCACTGAGCTCTCAACCGATCTTGCCAGACGTGATTTTACCTGTAATGCCCTGGCGTATCATCCTCGAACCGGTCTGGTAGACCTTTTTGGCGGCCTAACCGACCTACAGCAAGGCATTCTCCGCTCTGTGGGTGAAGCCAGTTCACGGCTTGCTGAAGATAAATTACGCATCCTCCGGGCTTTTCGCTTTCAACTGTCGCTCAATTTACGGCTGGATTCTGACCTCAAAGAGGCCATCTGCAAACTGGCTCCGCAGGTTGCCACCTTGCCTCCAGAGCGGATCGGAGGCGAAATGCGACAGATTTTAGCTCATCCTTTAGCATATAAAGCAATCAGGCGTATGCGAGTTACCGGGGTGCTTAACGGGATTCTTCCGGAATTAATGGCTTGCTATGGTCTTAAACAGAACCAATATCATGCCTATACCGTATACGGTCATACCATCGTAACCATGAAACATTGTTTTGATGATCTTGAGGTACGCACCGCCATGTTAATGCATGATCTTGGCAAAGGAGCGATCACTATCCAAACCGCCGACGGAGTTCGCCGCTTTTGGGGTCATCAAGAGATATCAGCCCAACTAGCGGAGGATATCTTGCGACGCTGGTCGTGGCCAAGCCAGTCGCGCGAACGCATCGTCACCCTGGTGAGGGAACATATGTTTTACTGGCCGGACGCTCCCTCTGACAAAGCGCTCCGGAGGTTCATTGCCAAAGTAGGACCTGATATAGTCTTATCCCTAATGGAGGTGCGTAAGGCTGATATTATCGGCTTAGGCCCACAAGCCAAACGCAGGTTATGGCCTTGGAACATCTTACGTGATCGGATCAGTGCCATGCTCGAAGGTGAGGAAGTCTTTTCCCTTCGTGATCTGGCCATCGGTGGTGATGACCTCATTGCAAATTTCCAGCTGACACCGGGACCTCTCATCGGCCAAATTCTTGACCAACTCCTTGATGCGGTGATCTCCGAAGAAGTCACTAACGAACGCAACTCCTTATTGCGTTACGCTAAAAAACTTGTGCCAGATGGTGAGTAATATTCAGAGCCAAGACCTTATCACCTGTCTCAACCAAGCGCACCTCTGAAACCGCAGTATTAGCGATCTCCAACCGGTTGCGAAAATGTAACGGCATGCCCAAGATCAGAGTTAGCAGAGTCTTAATCAAACCACCATGACTCACTACGATCACTGCTTGGCCCCGATGTTTCTCTCTTAGATCAGCCAAAAACCGTAAACCCCTAGTCCCCATGGCACGAAGGTCCTCCCCACCCGGGATGCTTGTGCCTGCCGGGTCTCGCAGATAGGCGCGAATATCGACGCCAAACCTGGTTAGAGCCTCTTCAGCCAGAAAACCCTCACAAACTCCGAAGCATTGTTCGCGCAGGTCACTCCGGAGAATTATTTGGCCTCCCCACTTGGCAGCAATCACCTCAGCGGTCTCGCGAGCCCGTAGTAAGTCGCTACTATAAAGACAATCATAATCAGAGCGAATCGCGGTCAAGTACTCGGCAACCGCTTTCGCTTGTCGTCGGCCCAGTTCATTAAGGGGCGGGTTTTGCTGACCTTGAATCCTCCCGTCTTTATTCCAGTCGGTCTCACCATGTCTAACAAGGTATAAGTGTGTTGCCATTGAAAGACCCCCTAAAAAAAAACGAGGACTACTGTCCCCGTTGTCAGCATTTCGGATGAAAGGTGTTAATCTTCAAGCTCCGGCGCTCCAACCGGACAAACATCGGCACAGGCGCCACAATCAATACATTTGTCAGGATCAATCACATATAGAGTATCACCTTCGGAAATAGCACCGGTAGGACACTCCGGCTCACAAGCCCCACACATTATACATGAATCATTGATTTTGTATGCCATCGAACTAGCCTCCTCAAATACTAGGAAAATTATTCTAGTGATATTAGTTTTCGATGGTCCGTTTTCCTGCTGTTGACAAAAATTATGCTGTAATTCGCTCGGCAACAGTATAAACATTGAGTCTGCGGCCTCTAGCAAAACCAACAACGGTCACAGCTAACTCCGTAGCTATGGCTAGAGCGAGTTCAGTAGGGGCCGAACGACTGACCACAATCGGCAACCGTGCCTTGGCGGCCTTAATCAGCATTTCCGATGAAATCCGCCCGCTGGTCATGATTATTTTATCGGACAAATCCCAATCCTCCAGCACAGCCCGGCCAAGCACCTTGTCTACAGCATTGTGCCTGCCGATATCCTCAGCCATTACCAGAATGTTTCCCGCGGCATCACCTAAGGCGGCAGCATGAACCCCGCCGGTCAAAAGGAATAACCCTTTAACCTCCTGCCAGGCGCGCATCATCTCGCTGATCCGAGTAGCGCTAATCGTTACCGTGGACTCATTTTTGGCGGTGCCAAGAGAGTCAGCAACATGATAAAAGATTGTTCCCCGACCACAGCCGGTAGTAATAGTCCGTTTGCCATACAACTTCTCGGCTAGGAGATTTTTGCCGGCCAACTCCACACTCACGCGCTGTTTGTCCAAATCCGCCTGAAAGCTCAGGATATCGCTTTTCTTTTTGATTAGCGACTCCGTAAACAAGAAACCAACTACCAGCTCGTGTAACATCAGCGGGGTGCATAGCAGCGTCACGAACTCTTTACCATTGACATCCAAGGTTATCGGCACTTCGGAAATCAGATAATCCTCGGCCTCGAAAACGTCATCGGCCCGGTAACTAACAATCTGTCTGCGAGCTACCAATTCTTTGAGTTCGGGTGAAAGATTTGCAAACAGCTCACTACGCTGATCTCGATCAGTTGTGGACACTAGTCTTTGCCTCCTGAATGGCAATAGCAGCTTCCAAGGTATTCTCCAGCAGCATGGCAATTGTCATTGGACCCACTCCACCAGGTACTGGTGTGATGGCTGATGCTACCTCAATAGCCTCGGCAAAAGCCACGTCGCCATACAATTTTCCTTCGAAGCGATTCATTCCAACATCAATAACGATCGCACCAGATTTCAGCCACTTCCCACGGACAAGTTCTTTGCGTCCGACGGCAGCTACTACAAGGTCTGCCTGCTGGACGAGTTTGGGCAGGTCTACAGTACGCGAATGGGCTACCGTAACAGTTGCGTTGGCCGCCAATAGCAAAGCGGCAATCGGCTTGCCCACCAAGTTGCTGCGGCCAATAACCAAAGCTTCTTTCCCAGTAAGATCAACTCCGGTAGTTTGGATCAGTCGCATGATTCCTTTCGGGGTACAAGGAACTAATCCCGGCAGGCCGGATACTAAACGCCCTGCATTGACCGGATGAAGCCCATCCACATCCTTGGCCGGATCGATGGCATTGATTACCACAGTAGGATCAATCCCCTTAGGTACTGGGAACTGTACCAAGATCCCATGAACCCGGGGATCCTTGTTTAGGGTGTCAATTAGCTCTAACAACTCTGTTTGAGGAGTTTCGGCAGGAAGCCGGAACACTTGTGAGTTAAAGCCAACCTCTTGACAAGCCTTTTCTTTGGAACGAACATAGACTTGTGACGCAGGATCATCACCGACCAAGACAACGCTAAGGCCGGGAGCAAACCCGGCCCACGCCTCAAATTCGGCTGCCTTGGCGGCCACATCCTTGCGGACTAAGGCTGCTACAGCTTTCCCATCAATAATCTTGCTAGAGATATCCATCGATCTACCCGAAGAAGCGGCGAATTTCGATCTCCGCGGTTTCAACTGCATCTGAGGCGTGAACAACGTTGTGCGGCAGTACGGTACCGTAGTCACCGCGGATAGTTCCGGGTGCGGCTTCCAGTGGATTGGTGGCCCCGACAATATTGCGGACTACTTTAACCGCATCAACACCCTCGAGGACACCCATGACTACCGGACCATCGGTAATTGTTTCAACCAACTCGCCGAAAAAGGACTTGTCCTTGAGGTGAGCGTAATGCTCCTCGACAACTTGCGGATCAAGCTGTTTTACCGCTAGCTTAGCCAATTTTAGGCCACGAGCTTCAAAACGCTGAATGACAATGCCTACCAGCCCACGTCTGACAGCCTCGGGCTTAACAAAGAAAAAAGTTTGTTCCACACGATCTCCTCCTGAGATTAAGGTTTAGAAACGACGTACAAAGTATTCATCTTTCTTAACCGGATGTCCTGCTAAGACAGGCCGGTTATCCTGCCTTGATCATCAATGCCCATCTTCTCGACTGCCGGATGGGCCGGTAAACCAGGCAAGGTTTGTATTTTCCCCGTATAACAGATGATAAACCCTGCACCAGCCGCAACCTTGACTTCTCGCACCGTTAGTTTCCACCCCTTAGGGGCTCCTAACAAGTTAGGATTATCTGAAAGCGAAAACTGGGTTTTGGCCACACAAATGGGCAAATTGCTAAAGCCATTGCGCA
>CAZAAT010000006.1:0-25258 GCA_964483175.1 uncultured Bacilli bacterium | reverse complement strand
CTGGGTTTCTGCCTGAACTGAGTAATGAACATCCTCTGCCCCATAAATCTGAGTCGCCAAGCGATTGATTTTCTCCTTAACGAGCTCTGCCGGGTGGTATAGGGGTGCAAAATTATTTTCAGCAGTTTTCAGAACCTCTAAGACTGTTTCAGCCAACACTTGCCCACCCGGTCCACCCTTGGCCACACAATCCGAAATAGCAGCTCTGACCTGTCTCTTGGCACAATAGGAAAGCACATAATCTAGCTCGGCCTGTGTGTCGCCCGGGAAACGATTAATGCACACCACAACCGGCAGGCCGAACTTGGCCAGGTTGTCTAAATGGGCCCCCAAATTGGCCAAACCAGCCTCTAGCGCGCCCAAGTCTTCCGTCGCCAACTCGGCCAAGGATAAGCCTCCATGCATTTTCAAGGCCCGCACCGACGCGACTAGAACCGCAACATCCGGTTTCAGATCCGAAATATTGCAAACAATATCAAAAAACTTTTCTGCACCAAGATCTGCGGCAAAGCCGCCTTCGGTGACAACATAATCAGCCAAGTGCAATGCTAAATCGGTAGCGATAATACTATTGTTCCCATGGGCGATGTTCGCAAACGGTCCACCGTGAATGAATGCCGGCTGCCCTTCAAGGGTCTGGACCAAATTCGGTTTAATCGCATCCTTTAACAAAATCGCCATCGCCTCTTCGGCCTTAAACTCACGAGCCAAAACCGGCCTACCATCACGATCATAGCCGACTATCAACGAACCTAATTTCTTTTTCAGATCCGCAAAATCTTTGGCTAAACAAAGAACCGCCATGATCTCTGAGGCCGCAGTGATCTCGAAGCCTGATTCCTTGGGAATACCATTGCCCCTGCCGCCTAACCCAATGACAATATGCCTCAGCTGACGATCGTTGACATCAAGGACCCTGCCCCAACCAGGTTTAGTTACATCGATGTTCAACCGATTACCGCGGTAAATGTGATTGTCCACGATGGCAGCCAGTAAATTGTGCGCTGCCGTAATTGCCGCAAAATCTCCGGTAAAATGAAGATTAATATCCTCCATCGGAACGACCTGAGCATATCCGCCCCCTGCAGCCCCTCCTTTGATCCCGAAAACCGGGCCCAATGAAGGCTCCCTGAGGCACACAGCGACTTTTTTACCTAAGACACCGAGCGCCTGTGTCAATCCGATCGAGGTGCAGGTTTTCCCCTCTCCAGCCGGTGTCGGAGTTATCGCGGTAGTAAAGATAAGTTTGCCGCGAGGATTATTCTTGACTCGTTCACGCAAGGACAAGGAAACTTTAGCCTTATTCCTCCCGTAAGGCTCCAGCTCCTCGGGAAGAATTCCTAACTCGGCCGCGATTTCTGTAATCGGGCGCAGTTTGGCTTGTTGAGCAATTTCAATATCACTGAGCACGCTTTAAACCTCCATGGATAGGTAATTGATTATCGATCGCGCTGCAGTCCGTCCGGCTCCCATGGCCTGAATAACGGTGGCTGCACCGGTGGCAGCATCCCCTCCGGCCCATACATCTGGAATATTTGTACGTCCATCTGCGTCAACCTGTACATTACCTTTCGGGCCGAGCTGCAACTCCGGGATCGTCTGAAACAGAATCGGATTAGGACTCTGCCCGATCGCGATGATTACAGTATCAACTGGCAGAGTAAACTCGGAGCCCTGTACTGGTACCGGCCGCCGCCGACCATCCGGCCCGGGCTCGGTCAACTCCATCTTTTGTAACACCACAGCCTCAACCCAGGCCTGATCATCACCGATAAACTCCACCGGGCTGACCAGAAGTTCAAACTTGACCCCTTCTTCTTCGGCATTTTCAATCTCTTCTAGTCTAGCCGGCATTTCTGCTCGGCTGCGTCGATAGACAATGCGTACATCCTCCGCACCCAACCGCAAGGCTGTTCTGGCTGCATCCATTGCCACGTTCCCCGCTCCAAAGACAGCAACTCGCTTGCCAGTACGTACCGGGGTTCCGGAAACTCTAAACTCGTAAGCCCGCATCAAGTTAACCCGAGTCAAAAACTCGTTGGCTGAGTAAACCCCATTTAGGTTCTCCCCCGGAATATCTAGAAAACTCGGCAGACCAGCCCCCGACGCGATAAAAAAGGCCTGATATCCTTGTTCCCGTAAATCAGCCAAGTCCACGGTTTTACCAACCAAAGTATTTAATCTGATTTCTACCCCTAACGCCCTAATCGCATCAATTTCTGCCTCCAAGATATCTTTGGGCAAACGAAACTCGGGAATGCCATAGCGCAAAACCCCACCGGCCGCATGCAAACTTTCAAATACAGTTACCTGCAAGCCGGCCCTGGCCAAATCCGCCGCTGCCGTCAGACCCGCAGGTCCGGAACCGATCACCGCAACCTTTTTACCACGCAACTGTGCAATCGGTTCGATTGCTCCGGACTGTTCCGGAGCGAACTGGGCCACAAACCGCTCCAGCATTCCGATTGCCACTGGCTCAGACTTGATTCCGCGAATGCAGACCCCCTCACATTGTGACTCCTGGGGACAAACCCGCCCACATACGGCAGGCAGGGCATTTTTGGCCAAAATAGTCTGAGCCGCATTGCTGAACTCCCCCTGTACAACCTGGGCTAAAAACTCCGGGATTGGCACCCCCACCGGGCAACCTTTGACACAAGGTGCATTCTTACACTGCAAACAGCGCTCTGCCTCCTGCTGGGCAAGTTCGGGGGTTATGGTTTGAGCCACTTCTGCAAAAGTGCTGCGGCGTTCGTTGAGCGGTAACTTAGGGTTTTTTACCCTTTTAGACATTGGCAGTCACCCCTCTCATTCTGATAACGGTCATAAACCAACTGCTCAAAATCGCTGTATTGGCAAAGACGCTTAGCAAGTCCGGCGAAATCCACCTGATGACCATCGAACTCCGGCCCATCAACACAGGTAAATCTAGTTTCTCCGCCAACAGTAACCCGGCAGGCACCACACATGCCCGTCCCATCAACCATCAAGGCATTCAGGCTGACAGTCGTCGGTAAAGAAAGCTGCTTAGTAATGTTGCTAACAGCGGCCATCATCGGAATCGGCCCGATGGCCAGAACTTCCTCAATGTCGTGCTTCTGGCTCACTTCGGAGATCAGGTCGGTCACAAATCCATGGTGTCCGGCGCTGCCATCATCGGTACAGATATGCAGCTCGGCACTTACCTCTTTTAGTCTATCCTCTAACAGTAGCAATTCTTTACTGCGCGCGCCAAGAATAGTCAAGACTTCCCGCCCCTTTTCATGAAAATCACGGGCGCGAGGTAGAATTGGAGCGGCCCCGACCCCACCGGCCACGCAGAGGACTCTCCCCTCACCAGGCTGTACCTCTGGAGCAACCCCTAAAGGCCCGAGTAAAGTCGGTAGCTCCATTGTCGGCTCCAACTCCGCCAACAGTGCGGTAGAGACGCCCATGACCTGGAAAATCAACTCAATACAACCATCTTGGGCAGAAACAATGGTCAAGGGGATCCGTTCACCATCAGTGGTGGCCTGAACAATCACGAAATGACCTGGGGCCGCTTTTGCAGCCACCTGTGGGGCAGCAACAAGGATTCGGACTATACCGGGAGCTAGTAATTCCTTTGCGGTTATTTCGAACATCAATAAACCTCCCACCCTTGAAAATAAAAGCGACCACCCGGTCGCATCTCTACGTGTCTCCTAATTCGCGTTGGCGCCTTCGGCGTTGCTCCGCGAAAATCGCGGAAACAATCTTATCCTGCACTCGTGGGTCTAGATCAATAAACTTAACCCCGTAGTGATATTTGTATTCCGACCGTTCTGGGTTTTCCAGCTCATGATAATTAACAATTTTACCCTTAATCACTTGATCGAAGATTTGATCCAGGAAAGTCAATTCCAAGGAGGAACCAACAGGGAATCTCAGATCAGCTGCCAGTTTGACCCCTCCGCCACTAATATCCAGAGCGCACCCCTGGTGGACTTCATTGAGATCAATAGTTGTATCCCGCTCAGGAAGTGTCGATACGGAAAACTGTACCGGAATAACTATCGGCAGTCGAAACATCTCACGACGTTGAAATCTGGCCACTGCAGTCGGCAGACTTAAATCATAAAGGCGTAGGTCGCTAGTTTTTAAAACCCGCCTGGCAATGACCCGGCTCGTGAAGGAATAGAGAGCATCCGGCTGCTCATATCCGACCTGCACCGGAGCCCCCAATCTAATTGCAACTACTGTCCCCTTATATAAAGGTGCGCTGATCGTTATTTTTCCGTCATCATAGTCCTCAATACGACTAGAATACCACGGCTGGTCTGGCTCGGCAATGCGAACTTTGACTCTCTGCCCTATTTCCGGAAGATTTTCCACTACGACTTAACCCTCTCATAACAGGCGTTCTACCGCTCCAAAGCAATCTGTAGAACTTCATCCATATGATTGACAAACTTAAATTCAAGCTTATTACGCACATTCGCAGGGATCTCCTGTACGTCTCGGCGATTCCGATCAGGAAGGATTATCGTGGTTATCCCTGCTCGATAGGCTGCTAAGGCCTTTTCTTTTATCCCACCGATCGGAAGTACTCTGCCCCGTAAAGTAATTTCACCGGTCATGGCCACATTTTTGCGCACCGGCACACCCATCAGGGCTGATGCCAGAGCGACTGCCATAGTAATTCCTGCTGACGGGCCATCCTTAGGAATTGCTCCTTCCGGACAGTGAATATGAACATCTTTGCTTTCATAAAAGTCCTGGGCAATCCCCAGATTTTCGGCCCGGGAACGGATATAACTATAGCTGGCCTGGGCTGACTCTTTCATTACTTCACCAAGTTTACCGGTTAAGGTAAGTTTGCCTTTACCATTAACAACCGCTACCTCGATTGACATCAAGTCGCCGCCCACTTCGGTCCAGGCCAAGCCATTAGCCACCCCGACTAAACTCTCCTCTTCAGTTTCACCCCAGTGAAACTTGGGCGGACCCAGGTATTTTTCTAAATTGCTTAAGGTCACTTTAACGCTCTCAGTCTCGCCTTGGACAATCTCTTTAGCGGTTTTTCGACAGAGCGCGGCAATTTCGCGTTCCATGCCTCGGACGCCCGCTTCGCGCGTATACTCTCTAATAATGTTTAAAATCGCATTATCGGAGATACTCAATTGTTCTGGTTTTAGTCCGTGGGCCTCCAATTGCTTGGGGACCACAAAACCAGTGGCGATGTTGAGCTTTTCTTCCTCAGTATATCCCGCAATCGTAATCACTTCCATCCGATCCTGTAAAGGTCGCGGAATATTTTCGAGCAAGTTTGCTGTAGTGATGAACAGCACATCAGAAAGATCATACGGAATTTCGAGATAGTGATCACCGAAATTGCTGTTTTGTTCCGGGTCCAACACCTCTAATAATGCGGCCGAGGGATCTCCCCGGAAATCGGTACTCATCTTATCAATCTCGTCGAGTAAGATCACCGGGTTTTTGGTTCCAGCCTGCTTCATCACCTGAATAATTTTGCCGGGCATCGCACCAACATAAGTACGCCGATGTCCTCTAATTTCGGCTTCATCGCGCACCCCGCCAAGCGAAAACCGGACAAATTTCCGTTGCATGGAGCGGGCAACCGACTTAGCCAGTGAAGTCTTACCGACCCCCGGTGGACCGACCAAACATAAAATCGGCCCTTTTAACTTGGAGGTCAATTGCCTGACCGCCAAAAACTCAAGAATCCGCTCTTTGACTTTGGCTAATCCATAATGATCCTCATCAAGGATCTGAGCCGCCAAGTTAATATCCAGACGGTCCCTGGTCTTTTTGGTCCAGGGAAGCGCCAATAACCAATCAAGGTAGGTGCGAACAACTACCGCCTCCGCGGCCATAGGAGGCATCCGCTCAAGCCTAGACAGCTCTTCGGAAGCTTTTTCTTCGACCTCTTTTGGCAACTTGGCTTTGGCTATCTTCTCCCGATACTCAGCAACCTCCGCGGCCCGCTCGTCTCGTTCGCCCAGTTCTTTTTGAATGGCTTTAATCTGCTCGCGCAAGTAGTACTCTTTCTGGGATTTTTCCATTTGCTTGCGCACGCGAACATGGATCTTTTTTTCAACTTCTAAAATTTGAATCTCTTTGCTAATAATTTCTAATAGTTCTTCAAACCGACCGCGTACCGAAGGGTTTTGCAAGATTGATTGCTTAAGTTCAATAGAAATCGGCAATTGCGAGGCAATACTATCCGCTAAGCGCAGGGGATCTTTAATGCCTGAAATAGAGGAAAATAGTTCCCCCGGAATCTTGGTGCTAAGCCGCGAGTACTCCTCAAACCGTTCCAGAACTGCCCGGGTTAACGCTTCAAGCTCCAAATCATCTTCGTATTCTTCTTCGATGATCGCCAAGCGCACCTTATAAAAAGGTTCGGTGTGAATATAACGCTCAATCTTTACCCGCTGAATTCCTTCGACTAAAATCCTAACCGTACCATCAGGCAGCTTTAGCAATTGTTTAATCTGACCTATGGTGCCGACGCGATAAATATCATCTGGCTCCGGCTCTGCAATGGAAGCCTCTTTTTGCGCGGCTAAAATGATCATCCGGTCCAGAACCATTGCTTCTTCTATCGCACTAACCGACCGTTCCCGACCAACATCAAGCGGGGCAACCATATTGGGAAAGACGATGACTCCCCTGAGGGGGAGGAGTGGTAACTCCAAAGGAACCTCAAGGGTGTCATCATCGGTCGAACGTCGATCCTTAATTACTTGCTGACCTGCCAATTTTGTATCGTGTGCCATCTATGCCACTCCCTCGGCGGAAGCCTAAATGCCATTTTTTATTATACTATTCTTTAGGAGGGTAGCAATTCCTCCTAGCTACCGGAGGAGGCTGAGGCTTGCCCGAAGACCGGGGCTTCGGTTGGTTCCCACTCTACCGAACTAGTTTTTTCGGCCACAGTAGGCACACAAATGGCTGCGTCAATGACTTCTTCGATCTTGGTAACTGGGATGACTTTAATCCCATCCAGTTTATTAAAGAGATCTTGCCAGTTTTCCTGCGGGATGATAACCCGTTCAGCTCCCGCGTTTTTGGCTGCCATTACCTTCGGAATGATCCCGCCAATCGGCTTAACCAGTCCATGGATCGTAACTTCACCGGTCATCGCTACTTTATTGTCGATCGGCTTGTTGGTAATCGCCGAATAAATTGCGGTCACCATGGTCACACCTGCAGATGGACCGTCCACCGGAGTCCCGCCGGGAAAGTTAATGTGGATATCGTAGTCATACGGGTTAACATTAAGATTGCTGCGTAAAACGGTGAATACGTTCTCTACCGAATTTCTGGCCAAGCTTTTGCTACGGATCCGCTTATTGTGGCCACTGATCTCCTCTTCATCGACCACTCCGGTAACTGTCAAACGACCTTTACCCGGTTCGGCCTTGATCGCTGAAGCTTCGATTTCCAGTAGCATCCCCATATTGGGGCCATAAACCGCAAGGCCATGGGCGTAACCAACCTGTGGATAGGCAGCAATATGTTTTTCTGGGCGGGGAGTATACTGGCCGCTACTTACTACCCACTCCGCATCGGTACGGGTGATGGATTTTCGGCCATCAGTAAGGGCTAGACCAGCGGCAATCTGGATCATATTTACTGCTTCACGCCCATTGGTAGCGTATTTGGTGATTACCGCCAGTGCTCCCTCCTCTAGTTTGAACTCGATTTTCTTGGCAGCATTTTTCGCGATGATTTCAATTTCTTCAGGCAATAGGGCCCTAAAGAAGATCTCCAAGCATCTAGACCGGATCGCCGGAGGAATGTTTTCCGGTGTCCGGGTTGTCGCCCCAACGAGGCGGAAATCCGCAGGTAATCCTTTTTGGAAGACCTCATGGATATACGGCGGAATAGCTGTGTCCTCCGGGCTATAGTAGGCGCTCTCCAGAAAGACCTTGCGATCTTCCAACACCTTGAGCAATTTGTTCATCTGGATGGGGTGAAGCTCACCAATCTCATCGATGAACAATATTCCTCCGTGAGCCTTGGTAACCGCACCGGGCTTTGGCTGTGGAATCCCTGCCATACCCATTGGACCAGCCCCTTGGTAGATCGGATCATGTACCGAACCCATCAGAGGGTCGGCGATGCCCCGGTCGTCAAAGCGAGCTGTAGTCGCATCGACCTCAACGAACTTGGCATCTTCGGTAAAAGGTGATAATGGATTTTTTATTGCCTCCTCCAGGACAATCCGGGCAGCGGCGGTCTTGCCCACCCCGGGTGGGCCATATATGATAACATGCTGCGGATTGGGACCGCAGAGAGCCGCCTTGAGTGCTCTAATACCATCTTCTTGGCCGATGATCTCGCTAAACTGCGTTGGCCTGGTCTTTTCACTTAACGGCTCGGTTAGCTGAATCTGGCGCAGCTTGTGCAAACGATCAAGTTCTTTGCGAGATTCTTTTTCCACAGCTGACCGACTTGACTGCTGGGTCCGGAGGAGGTTCCAGAAGTAGAGTCCTATGATTATCGTAAAAAAAAGGCTTAAGATGCTAATAAAACTAGCCGCCACGTGCTTACCCCCTCTTTGATTTTCTGAGGTTAGTATACACGTGGCGACTTTGCAATTATCCTGGTATCAGCTTGTTAAAATGAGGCAGGGGTATTAAGCCCCAACCTCCTTAGATTTAGGCTCCGCCCGCAATAGCAAGGGTGACGACTCGCCTTCAATGGCTTGCTGGTTAATCACAACTTTTTCGATCCCTTCGGCAGAAGGAACTTCGTACATGACATCGGTCATGATCTCTTCGATAATTGTCCGCAGTCCCCTAGCACCGGTCTTGCGACTAATGGCTTTCTTGGCGATCGCCGTCAAAGCCTCCGGAGCAAATTCGAGCTCGACATTATCGTAGCTTAGCAACTGCTGATACTGTTTGACCAAGGCATTCTTGGGTTCGGTGAGAATCCGTACTAAGGCTTCCTCATCCAGTTGGTCTAAGGTTACGACCACCGGAACCCGACCGATAAACTCGGGGATCATGCCAAATTTGAGCAAATCCTCCGGCAATAACTGCCGCAAAATCTCACCGATCGGCTTTTCTTCGCGCTTACGTACATCAGCACCAAAGCCCAACGATTTTGTACCGATCCTGTTTTCGACCAGCTTCTCGATGCCCTCAAAAGCACCGCCGCAGATAAACAGGATATTGGTTGTATCAATTTGAATAAAATCCTGGTGCGGATGCTTACGCCCTCCCTGCGGCGGGACACTAGCAATAGTGCCCTCTAGGATCTTTAACAGCGCTTGCTGGACACCTTCACCGGAAACATCCCTAGTAATTGAGGGGTTTTCTGATTTTCGGGCAATCTTATCGATTTCATCGATATAAACGATGCCCTTTTCCGCCCGTTCAACATCATAATCAGCCGCCTGGATCAGCTTTAATAGGATATTTTCAACGTCTTCCCCAACATAGCCGGCTTCAGTCAATGAAGTTGCATCCGCAATCGCAAAGGGAACATTGAGAATTTTAGCCAGGGTTTGGGCGAGTAAAGTTTTCCCACATCCGGTGGGGCCAAGCATCAGAATATTGCTCTTTTGCAGCTCGACCTCGTCGGCTTTATGGTTGCTGTTAATCCGTTTGTAGTGGTTATAAACAGCTACCGAGAGAACTTTTTTGGCCTCTTCTTGACCGATCACATACTGATCAAGGATTGCCTTTATCTCCTTGGGCTTGGAGATATTGCCCATCTCCATCTCGGCATCTTCGTTGAACTCCTCTTCGATTATCTCCGTGCAGAGCTCAATGCACTCGTCACAGATATAGACCCCTGGACCGGCAATCAGCTTTTTGACCTGCTCTTGAGTCTTTCCACAAAAAGAGCATTTTAGCTGTCCCTTCTCATCTCCAAACTTAAACATTGAATCACCTCATCTAAAATGGGGCCTGACGATAAGACTATTTGGCAACCTCGCGTTTACTAGTGAAAATCGTGTCAATGATCCCATATTCCTTCGCTTCTTGGGCCGACATGAAATAATCCCGGTCCGTATCAACTTCGATCTTAGCCAGATCCTGTTCAGTATGTTTATGCAAGATCTCATTTGCCACTGACTTGAGGTATAGGATTTCTTTCGCCCGAATTTCAATATCCTTGGCCTGCCCTTGAGCGCCACCTAACGGTTGGTGAATCATGATCCGTGAATACGGTAGGGCAGATCGTTTACCACGGGTGCCCGAGGCGAGCAGTAGCGCTGCCATCGAGGCGGCCATCCCAACACAGATTGTGCAGACATCCGACTTAATATACTGCATAGTATCGTAGATGGCAAGGCCCGAGTAAATATCGCCGCCAGGGCTGTTAATATATAAGTAGATATCCTTATCGGGCGCTTCGCCTTCAAGATGTAACATCTGAGCGATGACCAAATTAGCTACGGTATCGTTAATCGGTCCCCCAAGGAAAATTATCCGTTCTTTCAGCAATCTGGAAAAAATATCGTAGGCTCTTTCTCCCCGATTGCTTTGTTCTACAACCATCGGAACTAATGAGCTCATCGTTGTTACTTCCTCCCTGTATCTTTAGTCGACCGGTTGAGGCTCCACTTTACCTACGATATCCGTATCATCGGTATCTTTATACTCGGTGGTAACATCCGCATTGTCGACTAAAAATTGTAATATTTTTTCTCCCAGCAACTGATCTTTAAAACGTCGGCTGGCCCCATCATGTTCCAACCGAGCCTTTAATTTTGGTAAATCCTCATCGTTAGCACCAAAAATTTCTTTTATCCTAGTTTCATAATCTGACTCATCAATCAAAATATTTTCTTTCTTGCCGATTGCTTCTAAAACCAAGGCGGTTTTGACGTCTTGGGCCGCTCCTTCGCGAAACTCATCACGCAACTGGTCACCGGAGATCTTTTCAGCCTCCAAATAGGCTTCGAGGGTAAATCCTTGCTGGGAAAGGCGCATGCTAAGGTCATTGACCCTCCGATCAATCTGACGTTCAACCATCTTATCCGGAATTTCTACCTCAGAGTCCTCACAAATCATCTTCACCAGCTCATCTTCGAGCCTTCGGCTAGCTACCCTCTCGTTATCTTTAGCCACAGCCTCTTTGATTTCTTCTTTAAGCGCAGCTAAAGTTTCGTGCTCACTCACATCTTTGGCAAACTCATCATCCAACTCCGGTAGCTTCTTTTCCTTGATTTCTTTGACCGTTATCTTAAAGTTGGCCGTCTTGCCCTGAAGGAAGTCAGCGCCATATTCATCCGGGAAAGTGACTGGAACCTCGATCTCCTCCCCAAGCTTAGCCCCGACAACACCCTCTTCAAACTCTGGCAAGAACTTACCAGCTCCAACCTCCATGGTCACATCTTTGCCTGATCCACCGCTAAACGGTTCATCATCAATAAAACCTGCAAAGTCAATCACTACGAAATCGCCCTTGCCAACCTCTTGTTTTTCCGAGGAAACCAGTTCGGCTTGGCGTTCCCGCATCTGCTCGAGAACCAAGTTGATATGATCCTCATTAACATTTTCGACAACCTTTGTTGCTTTTAATCCCACGTATTGACCCAAGTTTACCTCCGGCTTAACCTCGACGGTGGCCTTGAAAATAAACGGCTTGTTCTCTTCGAACTGGACAAGCTCTAGTTCTGGATCATCGATCGGCTCAACCTGTTCCTTATCAAGAGCCTCACCATAAGCATCAGGGAATAGCTGGTTTATTGCTTCTTCATATAGGACTCCGCTACCCAGATGGCGCTCGACCAATGCCCTGGGCGCCTTCCCTTTGCGAAAACCTGGAATGGTTACGTTGGTGCGTAGTTTCCGGTAGGCTTTTTCAATTGCTTCGTTAACCCGCTCTGCTTCAACTTCCACGGTCAATTCAACAGTATTGTTCTCTAATTTTTTCAACTCCGTTTGCATTCGGCTTCCTCCTGCCTCTCCTTAGTCTATGCCATGACACTAGTATCTGTAAACCAAGGGCTATTTCTTGAAAAACTTTCGCTAAACACGATACGATTCCCTCTAACTAAAAGAATTCCAAAATAACACCAAAAGGAGTCCTTGCACTGACAAGAACTCCACTTTTTTCAAACTTGGAGCGGAAGACGGGACTTGAACCCGCGACCCCCACCTTGGCAAGGTGGTGTTCTACCACTGAACTACTTCCGCCCATTCTCTATGGTGCGAGAGGGGGGAGTTGAACCCCCACGGTTTTACCCGCTAGATCCTAAGTCTAGTGCGTCTGCCAATTCCGCCACTCTCGCAAACCGCAGTCATTATCATAGCACAGCTAAGCAATTTACGCAAGAGTGACTTAGCAAATGCTTAGTAGAGCTCAATAACTTGGTATCCGGCATCCACGATCGCCTGTTGGAGTTGGCCGACTCCGACTTCATCGGCATCATAAACGATTTTGGCTATACCTTCAGCCAAATTGACCGTAACATCGTCAACCCCGTCAAGCTTTTCCAGTTTCTCCTCTACGGCCGTCTTGCAATGATCACAGGACATTCCAGCGATCTTAAGGGTTATTTTCTGCATATTCGCCTCCGAACGGTTGCACCTCTATTCTAGTATAACCCAAAAAGTCAGTATGCCGATACCGATAGAATAAAGGACTTTCTGCCAGTAGAAAGTCCTATTTTAAACTTATTGGGGTGAGTGATGGGACTTGAACCCACGACCTCCAGGGCCACAACCTGGCGCTCTGACCAGCTGAGCTACACCCACCATATTTAACTGTTAATGGCGCGCCTGGTAGGAATCGAACCTACGGCCCACGGATTAGAAGTCCGTTGCTCTATCCCCTGAGCTACAGGCGCAGAAAAATGGTCGGGGCGACTGGATTCGAACCAGCGACCCCTTGCTCCCAAGGCAAGTGCGCTACCAAACTGCGCTACGCCCCGATCCACCAGGAGAAATGGTGCAGTCTCCTGAACTGCCTTATTATGATAACATGAGCTGATTTACCTGTCAACAATCAGTCCCAGTTAAAATTTGAGCGATAACCTCCTTGACCTTGGCCATCGCCAAAGCACGGTGGCTAATCCGGTTTTTTTCCTCCGGTGTTAGCTCGGCAAAGGTCTTCCCTAACTCCGGCAGGTAAAACAAGGGGTCATAGCCAAATCCATTAAAGCCTCGGGCCTCCGTGGCGATCATGCCCCGACAAATCCCCTCGACAAATACGGTTGGGTGCCCTGGGCGGGCCAAAGCGATCACCGAGCGAAATTGTGCTCCGCGCTCAGTTGGTGGCACATCTTTGAGCAAGCCCAAAAGCTTGGCATTATTTTCAGCGTCAGTAGCGTCTTCCCCGGCAAACCGCGCCGAGAATACACCAGGCTTGCCCCGCAGAAAATCCACTTCCAAGCCAGAATCATCTGCCAAAGTCCACTCTTGAGTATAGGCCGCAATCGCCTCGGCTTTCTTCGCCGCATTAGCCTGGAAAGTCTCCCCATCTTCGACCACCTCTGGGGCCGAAGCGGGAACCGGTAGTATCGTCAGGCCTAACCCGGCCAACAGCTCCTGCAATTCGACGATTTTATGTTGGTTGCGCGAAGCCAAGATCAACTTACGCAAGCGACCATCTCCCTACTTTGGCGGCATCAGCTCCCAGAGCTTCTTTTTGCAGATCAATCAGCTCGGAGATGCCTTGCTGCGCCAAGGCCAGCAACTGCCCCAACTCAGCTTGAGTAAACGGGTATTGTTCGGCTGTTCCCTGAATTTCAATGACTCGATTGCCGGAAGTCATCACAAAATTCATATCTACCTGCGCAGTCGAATCCTCTGCATAGTTTAAATCCAACAGGGGAACTCCGTCAACTATCCCCGCACTAACCCCCGCGAGGAAATCGGTGACAGGCAATGTCCGCCAATTCAAGTTGTCATTGGTCTGCCAAACATGCAGGAGAGCGTCTATTAAGGCCACAAATGAGCCGGTAATCGAGGCGGTCCTCGTACCCCCGTCCGCCTGAATGACATCACAGTCCACCCAGATGGTCCGATCACCCAAAGCCGCCAAGTCAACCACTGACCGCAGCGCCCGTCCGATTAACCTTTGGATTTCCATTGTCCGTCCGCCTTGCTTGCCTTTGCTGGCCTCCCGCATATTTCGCGTTTCGGTAGCACGCGGAAGCATCCCATACTCTGCCGTAATCCAGCCTTTTCCGGTTCCTTTTAGCCACAGTGGCACTCGCTCTTCAACGCTAGCGGTACAGATAACTTTGGTATCACCCGCTTCGATCAGCACCGATCCTTCGGGATATTTAAGATAATTACGTATTATCGTAATTGGGCGAAGCTCTCCAGGAGCACGTCCATCAGTACGCATCAATAAATCCTCCTTGTTAAGACGCAGTTTAAGTTATTGTAATCTGAATACCAATTCTTTAAAAATGCGACCCCGTTCTCGATAATTCGGGAACATGTCGAAGCTTGCACAGGCCGGCGATAATAGCACCACCTCTCCGGAAGCGGCAATCTCCCGGGCCTTGTCGACAGCTTCTTGTAGACTCGAACAGAGAGTATAGTCCGGGCCGTCGGATAGATCATCAATCAGTTCGGCGATCAGTGGGGCAGTAGTCCCTAGCAACAATAAATGGCGAACCCTCCCCGGCAACTCTCTGACAAACTCGTCAAATGGTAATTTTTTATCGTACCCGCCGGCAATCAAAATCACCGGTTCGCTAAAAGACCGGATTCCAGCAATAGCTCTAGCCGGTGAGGTCGCAATTGAATCATTGTAATATTTGACCCCACCTAGCTCCCGAACTGGCTCCAAGCGATGCTCGACCGGCTGGAAATCCTGGATAGCCTCCCGAATAATTTCAACCGTTACGCCACAGCGGCTGGCGAGAATTGTCGCCGCCAAGACATTCTCCAAATTATGAGCTCCCCGCAACGGAATCTCCGAAATCGACAAGACCGGACGGACGCTTTCACCATCTATCAAGACAATCTGATCCCCATCTAAACAGGCCCCGTGATTAACCCGTCTCTGCCGGGAAAAAGTGAATATTTCTCCGGGGGCATCAATGGCCAAATCCATCACCAGGGGGTCGTCAGCATTTAGCACCACCGCACCACAATTATCCTGGAGAGAAAAGATCCGCTTTTTGGCCTCGATATACTCCTGCATGGAAGTATGATAGTCCAAATGATTAGGTGTGATGTTAGTAATCAAGGCGAGCTCAGGACTTTTACGCACATTCATCAGTTGAAAGCTGCTAAGCTCTAAAACAAGTATGGTTTCTGCTGTCATCTCAGGCACCCGAGCAATCAACGGCTCGCCGATGTTTCCGCCGACAAGTACCGAACGGCCAGCTCGCTGCAGAATATGCCCGACCAAACTAGTGGTTGTTGTTTTCCCACTTGACCCCGTAATGCCGACGACAAATCCTGGAGCTAAATGCAGCAATAAATCTATTTCATTGGTTACTATTGCCCCGCCGGCCGCCGCGGCGCTAATCATCGGAATATCTGCCCTAATGCCGGGGGAAACAAAAATATAATCAAACCCTGTCAATTCATGAGAAAAACTATCTGGTCCAACCCGTAATTCAACGCCAATATCCTCCAAGGCTGGCGCAACCGATCCTAATTCTGACCGTGTTTTCTGGTCATACCCTACCAAGGAAACCCCGAGCTTGGCCAGGTACTGAGCGACTGCCTGGTTGGTTAGACCAAGGCCGACCAAGGCACACCTTTTACCCTCACCCAAATCTGTGAACAATCTTATCCCCAGCTTTCTATATCCACTTTTCCCGGAGTAGGAAGCACCTGACCAATCAGACGTGAGCCAATAAGACCGAACTTGCCGGGCTCACCGCTGACAAAATAGCGGTCTGTGCCGTTCTTTTGTTCAGAGAACAGTTTATTCTGCGCTAAATACTCTTTAACCTCTAACACACAACTCCGCGCCGGGTTGATGTGGCTAAATTGACCGGGAAACAAGCGCTCTACTTGAGCTTGCAAGAAGGGATAGTGAGTACACCCATAAATCAGAGTGTCGACTTCCAATTGGCTTAAGGGGGTAAGATACTCTTTAAGAGCCCCTTGGACAGCACACATATCGACCAGACCGTCTTCAATTAGCGGAACGAGTTTGGGCGAGGCCTGCTCAAACAAGGTCACTTCAGGATTGAGCGCAACTATCGCTTCACGATATGCGCCACTGTTAACGGTAGCCTGGGTCGCGAGTAACCCGATCCGCTTATTGTGAGTCACAGCCACAGCAGCCTTAGCCCCCGGCTTAATAATCCCGAACATTGGCACAGCAAATTGCTCTCTCATCTTGGAAAGCGCCAACGCTGTCGAAGTATTGCAGGCGAAGATAATCGCTTTTGCCCCCTCGTGGACCAAAAAATCGATGATCTGTCGATTAAACTCGATGATCTCCGTTTCACTTCGGCCGCCATATGGCACCCTGGCAGTGTCACCGAAGTAGAGTATCTGCTCCGCAGGCAACAAATTCCAGACCTCCTGGACTACTGTTAGTCCGCCGAGCCCTGAATCAAAAATTCCGATCGGTTTATTTTTCATCCCTGTTTTCTTCTCCATCATGGCTATTGTATTTGTATCACCTGAACCTTATCCACTATACCGGCTCCAGGTTTGTCGGGAGTAACTTGAATCTGCTGCCAGCTAAATTCTTCTTTCTCCTCCACCTTGCTTTCGGGCTTAAGCCCCGGAGCTACTGGAGGGGCCAAAAATTCCTGGAATTGTTGGTCCACAACCGGGGCCGCTAACAGATCACGATACTGCCACGTTGGGCCGGCAAAATATGCTACCAAGCCTCTAAATATCGCTTCGGCAGCCTTCTGTCTAAACTCGGGCTGACTTAACAACTTTTCTTCGGCGCGATTGCTAATGAAGGCAACCTCGGTTAAGACAGCGGGCACCGTGTTCTCCTTAAGGACAACAAAGTCTCGGTTCGGTCTAGGGGCGCGATTACTCAAATCTAGGCCCATTAGCATCTCGCGCTGAATCAGAGTCGCTAATTCTTGCCCCTTGGGGTCTGCATAGTAATAATATGTTTCCGTACCGTTAGCTTCTCTGTTAACTGAAGAATTAACATGAATACTGACAAAAACTTCAGCTCCGGTTTTCTCAGCCAAGCAAGCTCGATCCAGTAGCGAGATGTAGCGATCATCGTCCCGGGCTAGAATTACTTGCGCCCCTTGGTTTTCTAACAGGTCACGCAGGCGCAAACTAATATCTAAAACAACATCTTTTTCGCGTAACCCCGTCCAGCCAATGGCCCCAGGATCTTGCCCCCCATGACCCGGGTCAATTAAGATTTTATGGCCAGCTAGGGGTGATTCATTGACGAGTACCCGAAGCCCCTGACTATTGGCGAGCACATCATGACCACGATAACCGCGCAGCCCAATCTGTACTTGAACCGCCGTCGGGGCGATTTGTAATAGTTTAACATCGCTAACCGGCCCTTGCTCAAATACCAACCGTGGTTGATCGGTGGCAAGCATGGCCGAAGGAATATCAACAAGGATTTGGGCTAGGTCGGGAAAATACTCGACCACATATTCATCGATCCCCGCCCCCTGAATCAAGAAGGCCAAACGCCCGTCTACCGGAGCAACCTGCACTCCGGTTACCTTTTTAACCAGCTCTAAAAGTAATGAGTTCGGGTCGGCGGTTTGAGCTGCAACCGTCCCGGCGGGATTCTTGAGCTCCAAGACTATCCGCACGATATGAGGCAAAAACTGATTAACCCTAATTTTATTGACCAAAGGATCAGCTGGCAGCTCAATCTCCTGAATCGCAGTCGTTAGCGTAGCTTTCTCGATATCAATAACTAATCGCTCCGGATCATGAAGATTTGTGACCGAGTAGTTTAGCGGTCCCGAACCTTTGATCTCTAACTGGGCCTTGCCAAAAATCCGCTGAAATGAAACGGCCTGCACTTGTTTATATAGCTGAATGTCCAAACCCTGCCCATTCGGGGCTGGGAGCACCTCAAAACCGACACTGCGGGCCAGATCAATAACTACCCGGGCCACATTAGGTCTAAATTGGTGCCACCGGATACCGAGAATCCCGGTTTCTTCGGGAAATGAACCGTCAAAGTCGCCATTTAAATCAATCCGCGTATCATAAAAATCAACAACGATTCGATCCGGCGAGGCCAGTAAATAGGTTTCAAACCGGGGCAAGCCCGTTGTTCGCAGGCTCACCACGGGTCTGCCCTGCTGGATAGTGGTGCTAAGCCCGGTAAGCAGTTCGGTCGAAATTGATAACTCAATTCGGTCAGGAAAAACCGCCGTCTCATAACCAAAAATTTCGGTGAGAAAGCTTAGGGGAACCATCAGCCGATCATTTACCAATTTCAGTGGTTCTGATAGAAAAAACTGATTAGAGTTGACTAAGGCCACTGCGGACCCAACCTGCAAGTAAGCGATAATGGTGGTATCTTTGACCCGGACCGTTTTTGATTCCTCTAACCAGCCCAGGGTCAACCCGGTCTGTTCAGCAAACTCCCGCAATGATACCAGCCATTCCCCGCTGGTCTCCCCGGGCTGAAGAGTAACCGGATAGGGATGTCCGTTAATATAGAATTCAAGGTTGGCCTCTTCGGCCTGGGTCATTTGGGAAAACGAAAGTACCAATAAAAAACAAAAAACAAGGTATGCTATTATTTTTAAAACACTTCGGTTTGCAGCGACGGGTTTAGTCACAATTACGCTCCTCAAGAGATCTACAACAGTAGTTTTCTACTCCCCGAAGTGTAATCCTCTACCTTTTAACCTTGGTAAAAAACAGAAAGAGGCCTGTAGTGGCCTGCGCTCCGGCTACCATAGATCCCTACAGAACCCGCAACAACCTTTCGGCTGCTACAGACCCTTACGAAACCTATGATAACCTTTGCTCGACCATCACAGATTCCTTAGCAACCTGCATCAGTCTTTCGACTGATACAAATCACCAACTCGAAAAGCCTGCGGAACCAGTGATAGTCTTAACTCAGCTACCATAGATCTAGCCTTTGAGCCTACTACAACCTTTCGGGCTGCAGTAAACCCGCGACCGACCTATGATAACCTTCGCTCCAGCTATTATGGATCCCGCCGCGAACCCATAATAACCTTTGCTCGACTAATACGCATCCGAGGGAATCGAACACGTACTAGTCTTAGTCCGGTCACTACAAACCTCTTGCACATATGGTTCCCGCTTGAGATGCTAATTATACACTAGATTTTTACTATTTAAGTATGAGGGTTCCAATCATCATCAAGAATGCATACGGTTTCCAGAATTTCCATAGTTGCACTACCGGCATCCCATTGTTTTTGAGTTGAAAAAACGCATTTTAAAGAGTAGATCGCATCCGTCAGCGGATTAGCCAACGGGGGGAGATTGATCCGAAAAAACTCGCCCGGCCTGACCAGTACAGCCATCTTGGGCTTGGCGATAAAGTTCGAGTCACTACGAGTACCGGTGATTGCCCGGAAATCCTCTGCGGTGCGCAACAGATCTAAAATCTCAACACCTAAAGGGCTGTAAATAACCAAATCGGATAAGTAATAGTTCTCGCTGCTGCCATTGGCAAAACCAATTTCACCAAAACAACGGCCTTGCTCAAGGCTTTCTTTCGTATAATAAATATGGAAGTCAACTGCAAAATTGGCAGGAAACAATCCGGACTCATACTTGAATTCTAGGAGATTATCGACCGCATCAATTTTAACCCGCCGGGACAAGATTTGGTAACCATCACAATCAAGCCGGATCAACTGATTTCCCATGGGAATATATTCAAAGAAAAAAGCGCCTGTTTCATCGGTAACCGTGTGTTGTTTGGCCAACGTCACCGAAACTCCCGGTAGAGGATCACCGAAGACAGAACAGACCAGACCGTACACCCGTCCGGAATTAGGAAAGTCGCGACCTGGAATGGTCAAATCAACTTGGATCGCGCACCGAGAAAACAGACCGGCTCCCTGGGCGACGACCACTAGGAGAGCCAGTAAAAACAGGAGATAGTACCAGCGAGTATAGGCGGGCATAGGAATCCTCCTCTAGGAAATCCTATGCCGCTAAGATACTGATATCACTTACAGGCCGAGAATATTAAAACCTCCGTCAACATGGATAATTTCGCCGGTTATCCCCCGCGACAAGTCACTAAACAAAAACAGAGCCGCATCGCCAACTTCCTCTTGAGTAACGGTTCGGCGCAACGGAGCTTTCTCTTCGATAATTTTAAAAATTTGGTTAAAATCACCAATGCCTTTCGCCGCCAGCGTTCGTATCGGCCCAGCAGAGATGGCATTCACCCGGATCCGATCCTGGCCAAGATCTGCAGCTAAATATTTGACCGCGGCATCTAGGGCAGCCTTAGCCACACCCATAACGTTATAGTTTTTCACAACCCGCTCGCCGCCCAAGTAGGTGAGCGTAACAATGCTTCCCCCCTCAGTCATCAGTTCGCGAGCCGCTCTGGCAACCGCAACCAAGGAATACGCGCTGATATCCTGGGCTAAGGCATAGCCGGACCGAGAGGTATCAACAAACTGACCCTCCAAATCCTCGGTGCGCGCATAAGCAATACAGTGAGCTACACCGTGTAGAACACCGATTTCCTCTTTAATCTGGGCAAAAGCAGCGGCAATCTCTTCGTCACTGGTAACGTCACAGGGCACCAACAGACTATCCTGCGCTTCGAGCGAAGTAGCCAGTTTGGCCACATTTTCTTTCAGACGCTCACCTTGGTAAGTGAAAACTAGCCGCGCCCCGGCATTATGCAGAGAACGGGCTATCCCCCACGCGATACTGCGTTGATTGGCAACTCCCATTATCAAGAAAGTTTTTCCAGCTAATAACTCTTTCATCTGCTGCCTCCTACTCATTGTCAACTAGATAGCCATCTTGACCAGGATCATAGCAACATGCCCGATTGCGCCCCGACCTTTTGGCTCGGTACAAGGCGAGGTCAGCTGCTTTGATGAGGACTTCGGCCGAGTTTATAAACCGGCTAGGAATACTAGCCAAACCTAAACTAATTGTCACCGGAATCCTACCGGCACAGGTTGGAAAGGGATCATTGCCTACTGCTGCTCGAATTCTTTCAGCAACTATTTCAGCTCCCTTAATATTGGTTTCCGGCAAAACTACGACAAATTCCTCTCCACCATAGCGACCCAGAATATCAGTGGCCCGGGTCACACTACGGCAGACCACCATCAGATGCTTTAAAACTTCATCACCAGCCTGGTGGCCATATGTGTCGTTGACCTTTTTGAAGAAGTCAACATCTAACATGATTACTGAAAGATTCGTCTTGTGCCGTTGGCTAAGATTTATCTCCTCTCGAATCCGCTCTTCGATATAGCGGCGGTTATACACCTTAGTCAAACCATCCATAATCGATAAGCGACGCACCTGTTCATATAACCATGCATTTTCCAGGACCATCGTGCCATGACTTGCGAACAATTCCAGAATCTCTCGATCCGACTTGGCCGGGCGAATCCGTTCGGCTGTAATCGCAAGCATTCCGATAACCTTTCCTTTAGAGCGCAAGAAAACTGCCTCAATCCGCCCGGGGTCAAAGACTTTCTTGCCCACCTCAGGAACAATGCCAGTTTTGGCCCGGTCCAGGATTTCCAAATCATATCCACCTGGTGGAATGCTCTCAGGATGCTCGTTCTTTAGTCTGGCCTCAAGGTAATGACGGAACCTGTTTAAATAATCTTTGCCTACTCCAGGACTAATTTTGCTCAAAATCACACCTTGCTCGCCATGGGAAAAGGCCAGTAAACCAGCTTCGTATCCGGTTAGGTTGGCCAACAAGGCAAATAAAGCAGAAGCAGTTTCCTCGAGAGTTTGCAAACTGCTGGCTAGCTTACCGATCTCATTCACTATGGTCGCTTCAAAGAGTTTGGCATCCAAGAGATCATTGGATCGAGCCAAAATATCAAACTCATTCTCAACCAGTTTCTCGGCGCTGTCGCAGGTCGCCGCGACCTCTTTTTCACTAGGTAGGTGTCGTTTAACCGCTTCTAGCAAAGGGGTCTGATCAAATCCTTTGGTAACAAACTCATCGGCCCCGGTTTGGTAACCCCAGAATTTTTCACGCGGTTGATCTTTGGATGTAAGGATAATTATCGGGATATGGGCTGTTGCTGGTTGATTTTTTAAAAGCCGGCAGACCTGATAACCGTTCATTTTAGGCATGATCACATCTAACAGAATGAGATCCGGTTTCTGAGTTGAGGCCTTGATGGTAGCTTCAACCCCGTCAGAGGCGGTGATAACCTCAAATCCTTGTTGTTTTAGGAACGAACCGACAACTTTGAGGATTGTCATACTATCATCCGCAAGTAATAACCGCATTACCTACCCTCCCAGAACATTGCCCGTTAACAAATGCGAGGTAGTAACTCACCCTCCATCATATCTAAGATCCGTTCGCCGCCAAGGCCGGTACGAAGCGTGACCAAACCAGGATGATCAGCTGTTACTTCACCGATTATCGCGGCTTGACGTCCTAGTGGGTGATCCCGCATCGCAGAGAGGACTACATCGGCCTGGCTCTGGGGTACAATCACCAAAACTTTCCCTTCGTTGGCTACATATAACGGGTCAAATCCCAGCATCTCGCAGGCGCCGCGAACTCCATCAGAAATAGGGAGATCACTCTCATTAAGCCGAATTCCAACCTGAGACTGGACCGCTATTTCATTAAGAGTGGTGGCCACTCCACCCCGCGTGGGGTCACGCATCACATGGACATCTCCAGAGACCGAGAGGATCTGGTCTATTAGCCCATTCAACGGAGCACAATCACTGGTCAGATCGGTTTCCCAACTGATCCCAGACCGTTCGGACATTATCGCCATCCCATGCTCGCCAATTAAGCCGTTGATAATAACTACATCACCCGGCCGGGCCAGAGAACCGCTGATATTTCGCCCCTCGGGAATCAACCCTAAGCCTGTGGTATTGATATAAATACCATCGGCCTGCCCCTTATTCACTACCTTAGTATCTCCAGAGACAATCTTGACGCCCGCCGCTGCACAAGTTTGGGCAATGGATTCGACTATTCTAGTCAAATCCTCCATGAGAAATCCTTCTTCAATGATCACACCCAATGTCAGATATAACGGAGTAGCTCCCTGGACAGCTAGATCATTGACTGTACCACAAACAGCTAGCTTACCGATATTGCCGCCGCGAAAAAAGAGCGGCTGAACAACGAACGAGTCTGTGCTCATCGCTATTCTTCCTTGGATTGTTGGCAAAACGACGGCATCATTTTTTTGCATCAAAAACTCATTGCCTAGTACGCGAAAAAATAGTTCGTCAAGCAAGCGTTGGCTGGCACCCCCGCCGGCTCCGTGGCTTAGTAAAATCCGCTCGTTCATAGTAACTTCACCTCAAACAACCTGTCTATGCCGTTCATACTTGTAGTAGGCCGCACATGAACCTTCACTCGAGACCATGCACGGGCCAATAGCATGGCTCGGGGTGCATGCCTTGCCGAACAAGGGGCACTCGTATGGCAGGATAATCCCCTTAAGCACGTCTCCGCACCGGCAACCTTTGATCTCAGATTTAAACCCGACTAGCCTATGAGAGGCTGCGGCAATAGCTTCGGTATTGCGGGCATTGAACGCGTCAAACTCATCGGCCAACTCAAGGCCACTACCAGGGATTACACCAATCCCTCGCCAGTCGGCATCAACCGGTTGGAAAAACTGGGCCAAAATCTGCTTGGCCACGGTATTGCCCTCCCAGTTTACTGCCCTAGAATAGGCATTCTCTACCGCCGCTCTGCCCTTAACCAGCTGGATTACCAACCGCTCAATGCCTAGTAGGATATCTAAGGGCTCAAAACCGGCAATAACCGCCGGAACCCCATATTTTTCAGTGACCGGCCGGTAGGCTTCGCCACCAACAACCGAACTAACATGGCCAGGTAGAATAAAACCGTCAATTTTGACCTCATCGGCATCAAGCAAAACTGCCAATGCAGGTGGAACCATTTTATGTACCGAGTAAACCTTAAAATTGGTCACACCTTGAGCGGCCGCAAGCTCCAAGGTAGCAGCCGCCATCGGAGCGGTCGTCTCGAAACCCACGGAGTAAAATATCACGAGCTTATCCGGGTTTTCGGTAGCGATTTTCAGGGCATCCAACGGAGAATAAACGACCTTAACCGCACGTCCGATAGCTTTGGCCTCTTGAAGGTTGGATACTGTGCCCGGGACCTTAATCATATCACCATAAGTGGTAAGAATTACCTCCGGATCTTTCACTACTTCGATAATCACATCTATATCCCTTTGCGCGGTCACACAAACCGGACAACCAGGACCAGACAATAACTTAAGCCCCTCCGGCAGAATTTGCCGAATACCATTACGCGAGATGCTAACCGTATGGGTTCCGCAAACCTCCATTAGGTTAATCGGACGGCCGAGAGTTTTGACTGCCTGATTAATTCGCTCGAGAAGTTGCTTAGCTAAGCTCGGATCACGAAACCGGTCATTAATGTTGGCCAGATACTCGCTCATGCACCGGCCTCCTCACGCTCAACGAGCTCGGCCATCTCTTCAAGGATTTTCAGGGTCTCCATCGCCTGTTCTTCATCGATCTTTTCTAGGGCAAATCCAGCATGGATTAACACCCAGTCACCGATTTGCACATCGGGGACGAGTCGAATCCCTACCTCACGAATGTTACCGTAAATTTCAACTTTAGCCATGAAACCTGTGATTTCCCTTACCTTAGCTGGCACCGCCAGGCACATCAATAACTCCTCCTTTAACGACTATATGGCCAAGTATGGCTTGGCCGGCCGAAATACCACCGTCATTTACCGGTAGGAGACGTGGAAATAAGACTGTAAACCCATGTTCGCCCAAGGCCGTAATCAGTTGCGCGGTTAAATACCGATTCTGAAAAACACCACCAGTAAGCGCTACTGTAGTGATCCCCTCATTTTCAGCCGACAGCATCAGCAATTTGACCATCGCCGCCGCCATGGTATGGTGAAAACGAGCTGCCAATTCCCCAGGATCTTCTTTACGCCTCCATCTGTGCCACAAATCCGCCCAGAGTGGAGTTGGATCAACCACCAAACCTTCCTGATCTTGTTTAACGTCAAATTCCAGCCGCGTGTTCCAGTTACCTGCTAAGTGAGAGTTGATGGCGGCAACTTCCAATTCAATAGCCGGCTGACCCTCGTAGGTGCTCTGGTCTCTGATCCCCAACAGAGCGGCGACTGCATCAAAAAACCGACCGCCACTTGAGGT
>CAZAAT010000005.1:0-47374 GCA_964483175.1 uncultured Bacilli bacterium | reverse complement strand
ATACAAAAGATACGCAAAATGGTTGCGAATCTCCTTCTCGAACTCAAGGTAGGTCTTTGAATCTTTGGTTATGGTATCCCATTTGTTGACAGCGATGATAATTCCGCGCCCTGCCTCATGGGCATATCCGGCTATCCGTTGGTCTTGCTCAGTTACCGGTTCGTTGGCATCGAGAACTATTACCGCTATATCACACTGCTCGATAACTCGCATCGCGCGTAAAACGCTATAATGCTCAATGGATTCGGTGATCTTCGGTTTGCGTCGAATACCAGCAGTATCAACCAATGTATAATGCTGTCCTTTCCAGCTAAAAGGGGTATCAATCGCGTCTCTTGTCGTGCCGGCGATATTGCTGACGATGACCCGTTCATCGTCTAGGAGTGCGTTAATCAAGGAAGATTTGCCTACATTTGGTCGTCCGACGATAGCTAATCGGGTGACAGTCGGCTCATCAATCTCCTCTTGCACCGGCAAATACTGCAATATTTCGTCCAGCAAATCACCGGTGCCTTGTCCATGCAATGCACTTAGCGGGAAAATTCGCTCGAAGCCAAACTCATAAAACTCGAAAACGTGTTGGCTATCGAGATTGTTTTCGAGCTTGTTGGCCACCACGATTACCGGTTTGTTAGCTTGGCGCAAAATCTGAGCGACCTCGTGGTCTTGAGCCGTCACCCCAGCACTCCCGTCGACGACAAACAAGATCAGATTAGCCTCTTCTATCGCCAGTTGCGCTTGTTTTGAAATCTGATCGCTCAAAGCAGCTGTTTCTTGGAAGTCGATTCCACCGGTATCAACCAAAATAAAGTGGCGGCCGCTCCATTCGACATTGCGATAAATACGATCCCGAGTCACTCCGGGAGTCTCCTCTACAATCGCCCAGCGCTCTTGGATAAGCCGATTAAAAAGGGTTGATTTGCCAACATTAGGTCTGCCAACAATAGCAACGATTGGTTTACTCATTAAGCCACCTCGTATACTTTGTCTTTTTTGGTTGGGATAAAAGTTTTGCTAGCTGACGACCGTCTGGAGCAACAGTTTTTATTGTAAAGTCTGTACTTTGGGCAATATCCTCGATTGTCAAATTATCTAGGGTCAGCCGATCGCGATTCAAGATAATTTCCGGTATGATTACTTTCCAATTATTGTTATAACCTAATTTACGCCAGTTTAGCAAGGTTCTGATAATATCTCGGCCACCGAGTAATCCGGTGACGGTAACTGCCCCGCCAAACAGTGTATTAGGAACGCTAACGATTTTCACTTGGCTTTGTAGCTGTGGGTTAAAGCCCAAAACGAGGTATTGCAAGACTTTTGCACCGGATACTCCAGTAACCAGCAAGTATTTCTCGTTTATTGCTCCCGGTCGATAATGAGCTAAAAAAGTATCCCAAAAAAGTCGGGTAAGTCCGACACCATTTTCAAGCTGGGGATAATCCTCATACTCAGCTGTTGTGGGTATCGGGTATCCGGCTAACCAGTAAAACTCATCCGCAGCATAAAGTATCCTTTGTCCACGTTGGGCCCAAAACTTGGATTGCCATGAGTGAACAGTATCCAATACTAGTCTAGCACTCAGCGCATCAAAAGAAGACAGTGCAGTTAGACTCGTACGAAATCCGGTTAGGCCAACCGGTACAACAGCGATTGATAAGCATGACTCGCCAAGCTCGGCTAGCTGTTCAAGGGAGTTCACCAGCTGTGAACCGTCATTCAGGCCGGGAATTAATACTAATTGCAAATGAAACTTTATCCCGCCGGCGGCTAACCGACTGAGATCCGCCATAATAGTTGCGGCCCGAGGATTTCCCATCAGTTCGACCCGCAGCTGAGGATCACATGCATGTACCGATATATACAGCGGTGAGAGTCTGCTAGCAATAATCCGCTCAAAATCCGCCTCAGTCAGGTTAGTTAAAGTGATGAAACTACCTTCTAAAAATGACAGCCGATAATCATCGTCCCGAAGATACAATGATTTGCGCAAGCCACGTGGCAATTGGTGCACAAAACAAAAAGAACACTGATTCCGGCAGGTTTTAAGTCGGTCGAAAATACTCGAATCGAAGATCAAGCCCAGCTCGGCATGGGGGTCTTTTCTGGCTGTTAACTCCCGATGTCCATCAGCGGTGCTAATCTGGATCTGTACTTCCGGAACGGATATTATTTCTTTATACTCTAATATATCCCGAGGCCGGATCCCGTTTACGGAAACTAGGTAATCTCCGGCCTTAATACCAAGCTCATCTGAGAGGGAACCCGGTTGGACAGCATGGATTCGAATACCGGTCAGCGTCAAACGCCCACACCTCCGCCCTCTAATTCTCGATCTATCTTTGCTAATCCTTTTAGCTGCTAGAATTATCCTGTACCATCTGAGCAGCCCGATCTTGGACGGTATTAACGAGGGCTACAAAGTTAGGATAGCTGCGTTTAATACCCCAGATGGTTAGCGGTCGGCCTAAACTAATTATTCCGGCACCGCGAGACATCGTTCCACCAATAGTGGTGATTATGCTAAGGCGCTCGAGTGCATTAACTAAGAGAATTTCATTGGGTGAATGACTGTAATACTGTAATATGCTTCTGATCAAGTTTTCCACCATTTGTGCGGCTTTTTTACGGCCTAAAATGTAAACTTCATGCCCTAACTGGTCCACACCGATCAAAAATGGTGTTCCCAAGTCTCTGGTCATCGTCCGGTCATAGTGGGGAATGTTCAGGATTTCCGAACTGGTCGGAATGCGGTTTTTGGGTAAATAATTAAGATGGATGGCCGCCGCCACGACCGATGAATGCGCACTCCCGTAGCAGTGATAGATTATTTTGAGTTTCATCTCGAACCTACCTTATTTTGCCTTAATCGGGAGCGGGTCTGGCTAACCAAGTCAGCTATGGAAGGATAGGCTTTGCGAACGCCCCAGGTGACAATGGGGCGCCCAAAAAAAACTAACCCAACTGAACGGGAAAGGAATCCGCCAATTCGCATCCAGATATTGATACAAGGTCTTACATCTACAAATAGATAGTCTTGGTGATTTTCACCGATCATCCGAGTTACCCCCTTAAGTACTTTCAACAGGATGTCGGAAGCATTACGCGCACCTAAGACAAAAATCTCATTCCCTTCGTTGTCTATGCCTAATGGGATGAGTGTGCCGTACATTTTGGGAGCAACTTTATCGAACAGGTTTAGCGAGAGGATTTCTTGTCTGGTCGGGATCCTTTCAGCTGGTAGAGTATGTAAATGGATAGCGGCAGCAACTGGAGATGCATGGCTACCCCCGTAACAATGATAGACAACTTTCATGATGTTGGCTCCCGTTTGTAAAATCACTCTATAGGATACCCGCTGAATATTACTGGTATCCGAAAAGCAAAAAGGGCCTCCAATTTGGAAGCCCTTGCTCAGCAAAATGGCGACTATTATTCGTCTTTTTTAAAGGAATCGCCGAAGATATCGCCAAGGCGATCTGCAATAGTGTACCCACCGGTTTCCGGTTCGGAGTTGGCCGGTGTAACACCGGTTGATTCGACTTTTGACCTAGAGTGAACAGGTTCCTTTTTCGGCTCAGGTTTGGCCTGTTTAATCGAGAGACTTACTCTGCGAGCCTCAGGATCAATATTCAGCACCTTAACCTCGACTTGGTCACCTGGTTTGACTACCTCTTCAGAAGAGGCCACATGGTGGTGAGCTAACTCGGAAATGTGTACCAGACCCTCAATGCCTTCGGCAATCCGCACAAATGCACCGAAATCAACGACACGAGTTACCTCCCCATTGATTACGGAACCTTCTTTGACGTTCATCGCCAAGGTGGTCCAAGGATCTGGGAGAACTTGTTTCCGCCCTAGGGAAATCCGGCTTTTCTCACGGTCGACCCCAAGTACTTTGACCTGTACCTCTTCTCCCTCGGTGAGAACATCGGAAGGATGCTGAACACGTTCCCAGGCTATCTCGGAAACATGCAAAAGCCCTTCTACTCCTGGCTTGATTTCGATAAAGGCCCCAAAATCAGTCAGTCTCTTTACCCGACCGGTGATGGTCTCACCTTCTTGCAGGGATTCAAAGACCTCTTGTTTGGCTCGTTCTTGAGCTTCTTCTTCGATTTCTTTATGAGATAGAACTACGTTTTTACGTGTTTCATCAACCTCGACAATTTTAAACGGAAGCTCTTGGCCGATAAAATCGCTCAGATTTTCGACATAGCGAACTGACACCTGTGAAGCAGGCACAAATCCGCGGATGCCCAAGTCTACCAGCAGGCCGCCTTTTACTTCGGCCTTGACGGTGGCGGTGATGACTCCATCCCCTTCTTTGGCTGTGAGGATTCTTTGCCAGTCACGGTCACGGTCAGCCCGTCTTTTTGATAAGATTGGATGGCCATCTTCATCTTCAACCTTGATGACCACGGCATCAAATTCATCACCCTCGGCTACCAGTTGACCGGCATTATCCGGCTTGAAGCCGCCGAGTTCATTTAACGGGATAATGCCCTCTGATTTATCGCCAACGTTCACCCAAACTTTATCCGTTTCGACCCGGACTACTTTGGCTTTGACGGTTGCCCCTTTCTCCAACTTGGGTCCAGCCTCTTGAAGGGCGTCAGACATCACTTGGTAAGCATCTGGCTCTCCTTCGTTGGTTGCCTCTTCCGAGACCTCCCCTGCGGTAATGTTTGCTGATTGCAGGTCTTTGATTTCGTCCATTCTTGCAATAACCCCCTCAATAATCCATCTTGGAGTCGAGGCACCAGCGGTAATCCCTACGGTCGTAATTCCTCGAAACCACTCCGGGTTAATTTCCCCGGCATCTTCTATATGATAAGTACGTGCCCCCGTGTTGCGGGCTATGTTAGCCAAATTGGTGGTATTGGCGCTGTTTTTCCCCCCGATTACTAATACAACTTCATTGGTTTGAGCGAGGTCTGAGACCTCTGCTTGCCTTTTCGTAGAAGCCGGACAGATAGTGGAGTAAAAGCGCAACTCTGAAACTTGGGGAATCAGCTTGGCGACACAGGCTTGGAGATTTTCCCATCTTTGAGTTGTTTGAGCAATTACCCCAACTTTATCAGTCAAACGAAATCGGGTGATGTCGAGCTCACTAGGCGCTCTGATGACCATTGCTGTATTATCTGTATGTGCTGCAATGGCGATAACCTCCGGATGTCCGGGGTCGCCAATGATCACCACCTTGTACTCAGCTTGATATAACTGCTTGGCATAATTCTGAGCCCGTCTGACGAAGACGCAAGTTGCGTCGACGACTTGTAAGCCCAGTTCTGTAGCTCGGTCAAGGTCTTGTGGTGGTAAGCCATGCGAGCGAACTAAAATGGTTGATCCTTTTGGGAGCTCAGCAAGGTCATTGACAACTTGGACACCACGAGACTGTAAATCCTCAACTACCTGCGGATTGTGAATTATCGGTCCAAGGGAGAAAACATCTCGTCCACTCTCATTAGCGGTTTGGATCGCTAATTGAACTGCTTTATCTACCCCAGGACAGTACCCGGCGCTTTCCGCAAGGGTTATTTTCAAATCCGTGCCCCTCAATCCCTATTATTTACTAAATAATAAAATATCTAAGCTACGAAAATGCAACTTCTGCATAATCAGTTGAAATCCTTCTTAAAGTTCTCATTGGAGGCGGTTTGCATTATAAGTTGCGCACCTTCTCCATCACAAATTGACTGAATTCGGACAAATCATTCTTACTAGGTTTTGCGCCTTCGTCCGACGTTTCAAAGCTAATCGGGGTTCCAAGTCTTACCTCGATCTGCTTTCCGGTGCGCACCACTCTGACAGGAACTACAGGCGCCCCCGTTCTTGATGCCAGTAAAGCGATACCATTTTGGGCAGCGGCGGCTTCGCCTTCTTTGACCCGGGTTCCTTCAGGAAACATTGCCAAAGCTTGACCAGTTTTTAAGATCTCCAAAGCAGAACGGATCGCCCGACTATCTGCTTTACCGCGATTAACCGGAAAAGCTCCCAGCCAATAGAAAATATGCCTTAAAACCGGGAACCGAAACAGTTCAACTTTGGCCATAAAGTGTAGCTGACGCCGCAGCGCCAACCCAACAAAGATTGGGTCCCAGGCGCTATGGTGGTTGGCTGCAACAATTACGCTACCAGATTTCGGTTCGCGTTCCGGGTTGACGACTCGGATGCGATATCTGGGCCAAAGTAAAATCGACAGCAATGCCTTAGCAAATCGATAAAACATGAACTCACCTACAAAGATATTCTTTAATCTTTTCAACCACTTGCGAAATATTTAAGTCGGTCGTATCTATTAAAATAGCATCTTTCGCTTGACGAAGTGGTGCAAATTCACGCGATGAATCAATTGAATCACGTTCCAGCAGATTGTTTTTAACTCTCTCGTATTCTGCGGAATTTTCCTGATCGCCAAATATTTCGTGGTAGCGGCGGGACGCCCTGGTCTCTACGTCCGCGGTCAAAAAGAACTTATAGTCAGCTGAAGGCAGCACAACCGTACCAATATCGCGTCCATCCATGACTACCGAGTGTTCGGCAGCGAGTTTACGCTGTAAATGAAGTAGACGACTCCTAACACCTGCAACTTTTGCTACCTCGGAAACATTTTCGTTAACAGCCTTACTGCGGATCTCCTGAGTCACATCCTTGCCATCCATGAGTATTATTTGTGGGCGATCACCCCGGGCTGGAATGATATCCAATGCGGTGTCTAGTGCCAATTCGGTAAGTATTTTTTCATCCCTTAAATCAATGCCAGTAATTAAGGCCTTATAGGTAATAGCGCGATACATTGCACCTGTATCAATATGAATAATGCCGAGATCTTGAGCTAATAACCGAGATATCGTACTTTTGCCTGCTCCTGATGGCCCATCAATTGCAATGGTAATTCTTCCGCCGGGCAATGGTCGTTCCTCCCCTAGTCTAAAAATTTCTGTAATGATGTAGTTCCGAATAGAGTGGCAAATGCGACCTCAAATTCTGGGTAAGAAATAGCTATCACCTCAGCGCCATCCACTGTGAGCGGTGAATCAGCAACTAGCCCTAAAATCAACAATGCCATAGCCATGCGATGATCGTGATGACTTCCGACATTTCCACCCCTAATAATGGGTGAACCAATTATCTCCATTCCATCTGAAAATTCGGTAATTTTGATCCCAAGTTTAGTGAATTCGGTAACTATCGATTTGATGCGATCTGATTCCTTCACTCGTAACTCGCTGGCTCCGCTGATCCGGGTACTGCCGTTGGCCACTGCGGCTGCTACAGCCAGAATGGGAACTTCATCGATTAGATCTGGAATCTCTTCAGGAAAAATCTCGCAACCATGCAAATCTGAGCTCACAACATGTAGATCAGCCACCTCTTCCCCACCCCAGATCCGCCGATTGTTCATCGTAATGTTGCCACCCATTCGCTGCAAGACCGAAACAAAACCGATCCGGCGCGGGTTGACCCCAACATTCTTGATAGTTACTTTGGCATTTGGCAGAATCAAAGCGGCAACTGTCCAAAAAGCTGCGGAAGAAGGATCCCCCGGTATTTGAAAGCACAAAGGCTCCAGAGGTTTTCCACCAGTAAGCTTAATGCTGCTGTCGGAAATAGCGAGATCTGCACCTGCTGCTTTCAGCATCAACTCGGTATGGTTTCGGGTAGGAATTGGTTCGAAATAACAACTAACACCGTTGATTTGGGCGGCTGCCAATAAAAAGGCCGATTTCACTTGGGCACTAGAAACCGTGCCGGTTACAGTTGCCGGAGTTATTTTGGTGACTGGTAGACAGACTACAGGGGGTTTGGAATTATTGGCTCTGGCAACATAGGAGAGTCCCAGGGCTGACAGTGGTTTAATCACCCGATCCATAGGACGATTATGTAAAGAGGAATCGCCGCTGAAAACCGCAAAAATCTTGCTTGGACCTATTAGGCCCAGCCCAAGCCGGGTCGTAGTTCCGGAGTTTCCCATCTCTAATACCTTGTTGGGCTCTGTAAAATTAGCCAATCCCCGCCCATGTACCAGTATGGAGCTGTTTTCTTTTTTGACGGTGACTCCCAGACTTTGCACAAGATTTTTGGTTGCTTCGATATCCTCAGATTCAAGCAGATTAGTGAATTCGGAAATACCGGTACTGATACTTCCGATCATTAAGGCTCGATGGGAAATAGATTTGTCCCCTGGTACCGTTAATGCTGCGGTAACACTTTGCGGGAGAACGGATGGATCAATCGTTAGCTTCATGCCTACCTCATACTTATCTCATTTCGATCTTTCGTAAAGCCTTGACTAGCTGCCGAAACTGTTCTAGGGTAATGGACTGTGCCCCATCGGACAACGCCTGTCCGGGATTTTGATGAACCTCAACCATTATCCCGTCAGACCCAACGGCGATTGCCGCTTTTGAGAGCGGCATGACTAGCTCTGAACGTCCGCTAGCATGGCTAGGATCAACAATTATCGGCAAATGGCTGCGCAATTTGATTAATGGCACCGCACTAATATCCAGTGTGTTTCGGGTTGAGGGCTCAAAAGTTCTGATCCCTCGTTCGCAAAGAATAACCTGTGTATTTCCTTCAGCCAAGATATATTCGGCGGCAAAGAGCCATTCATCTAACGTAGCAGCTAATCCTCGCTTAAGTAGTACCGGTTTGTTGGTGCGCCCTACTGCTTGGAGTAGCGGGAAGTTTTGCATGTTCCGCGAACCAACTTGAAGAATATCAATATAATCGCTGGCGATTGGGACGTGCTCGGGGGCCAGAACTTCACTCACAATCGGTAAACCGGTCTTTGCACGAATCTCGGCTAAGATCGGCAAACCTGCTTCTTTTAAGCCCTGGAAACTGTACGGGCTAGTCCGGGGTTTGAAAACACCGCCGCGAAAAAGCTGAGCCCCAGCTTGCTTGAGGGCAACCGCCAAAGATAATGCAGAGTCCCGATCTTCGACAGAACAAGGGCCGGCGATGATTACTGGCGGGTTATCACCGCCAATTTCAACCTCACCGACCTTTATCACGGTTGGAAGTTTTTCTTCTCCCCACTCTGCCAATTTGGCCAAGCTCATCGTACGTCACTACTCCTGGTCTTTAAATATCTCGGAAACCGCTTGTAAAAACTGAGAGTTTTCCTCCTCAGTGCCCACTGTAACCCTAATGTAGCTTGGTAACCCAAAAATATCTGCAGGCCGGATAATAACTCCTTTGGCTAATAATTGCTCAAAAAGAGCACGAGCATCAGATTTTGTGTCAACCAAAATGAAATTACCCTGTGTAGGTAAGGCTTCCCACCCTAAGTCAGAAAACCCCTTTAGCAACTGATCAATTCCCGCACTATTTAACTGTCGAGACCGCATGATAAATTCGTCGTCACTAAGAGCGGCACGAGCGGCAATTTGAGCTAATCGGTTAACATTGAATGGTTCGCGTGCTTTCTCCAATAAGCCGATAATCTCTTCAGAAGCCATGGCATAGCCGATTCTTAAAGCTGCCAGTCCATAAATCTTCGAGAAAGTACGTAATACAACTACATTCGCATAACGTGGCAATAGACTTAGCGCACTCTTGTAGTCGGCTGCGGTTGCATATTCGGCGTAGGCTTCGTCAAAAATCACGAGAACATCCTGGGGTAATTGGGAGACAAAGTCTTCAATTTGCTGGCTTGAAACATAGGTTCCGGTCGGGTTATTAGGGTTACAAACGAAAACCATTTTAGTCTTTGAACCGACCGCCTGGCGCATCCCCTCAAGATCAAGGAAACCGTCCCGGCCAGGAACCTCGCAAGTACGCGCCCCCATCAACTGAGCTGCAAACCGATATTCACTAAAGGTAGGCTTGGCAACAACGATTTCATCTTCTCCGGTCAGAAATGTCTCGGCTAAACGTTTGATCAGCTCATCTGATCCGTTGCCTATTGCGATCTGAGCCGGGCTAAGGTTGAAGCGAGCTGCCAGGTCGGCTTTTAATGCGGTCGAATTGGCATCAGGATAGAAATGTAATTCGCCTAAGGCTTGACCTATGGCCGCAACAGCTTTAGGCGAAGAACCTAGTGGATTTTCATTTGAGGCAAGCTTGACAATCTTCGATAGTCCAAACTCTGCTTTGACTTCTTCAATAGGTTTGCCAGGCTCGTAAGGCCTTATTTGGTCGAGCTCCCGCCTACTAAGTTCTTTAATTGTTCTCAACTGCACTACCTCCTAGTAAATCCGGGCGGAGAACCCGTGCGCCGCGTAAGTAGACATGCTGCATTTGGGCCTGGTTATGTTCGGTATTAACTAATAATAAAACTCGGATACACTTGGGAAGTGAACCCGATACCTCCAACTCGGCAAAACATGAGAGGGGCACGCTAGTCCAACCCATCTCCCTAGCGGCCACAGCCGGATACACTGAACGTAAGTCGGGGGTAGTAGTAAAAATTGCAGCAGCAATATCCTCTAATACTAACTGATTTTTGTTCTCCATCGCCTGAAGTAATTCCTTCGTCGCCTCGATAATTAAGGCCGGTGAATCGGCTTCGACGGTGGTTGCTCCGCGAATTCCCCTCACTTTACTCAAAGTTATGTCCTCCTTTAGAAGCCTGTCTTAGCAGATTGGCAACCTCATCTGGGGTTAACGATCTAACTTGGCCACGCTCCAAACCTTTTAGGGAGATATCTCCAAAGCGGGTGCGGACCAGCTTAAGTACCGGGTGCCCAACCGCATTACACATCCGTTTGACCTGCCTTTTACGTCCTTCAACCAAAACCAGTTCAAGTAGTGAAGTATTCTCACTGACCTCTACGACTCGCACCTTAGCCGGTAGTGTGGGCCCATCATCAAGTAACAGGCCGGTCCTTAGTCGGCGAATAGCTGACTCTCCCACTTTGCCTTTGACCCTAGCCAAATAGGTCTTTGGCATCTGAAAACGCGGATGGGTCAGTTTGTAGGTGAAATCTCCGTCATTAGTTAACAGTAGTAACCCTTCGGTATCATAATCTAGCCTGCCAACTGGAAACAAGCGATAGCGCTGCCATTTGGCGGGAATGTAATGGAGAACCGTTGGGCGGTTATGGGTATCGCGAACGCTCGTGATAACACCGCTCGGTTTATTGAGGGCTAAGTAGACGAGCTCGGTTACCGGTTTTATTTGGCGGCCATCTACTTCAACAAGATCTGTTGCCTCAATCTGCGTGCCTAGTTGGGTGATGACTACTCCATTAACCTTGACCCGTCCTTGTTGAATCAATTGTTCGGCTTGTCGGCGCGAGGCTACGCCTTGCTGGGCGAGAAATTTGTGTAGACGCATAAGTTTTACTCCGACTAAGTGCTATGCTTATTATTCTGACAAGAGGATAATAAACCCTACTGATTTACCTAATTGATGGAAAAAGGACGGTAATTCCGTCCTTCGGCAGTAAGCTGAGTTAACTTTGCCTTCATTTGATTGTTGACTTGTACTTGATTGTCTTTTTATCCTCTTGTTCATCTGCTCCGTTCTGTCTAATCTTGTCGATAAACTTCGGAGCCAGATCCAACAACCGGTCGTAAATTGCTTGGCCACCTAAGGGGAGAATCCGCGTCTCTTCTTCACCCACGATTAAAAAGCCCATGGGTTGTATTGATACCCCAGCACCACTACCACCGCCAAAAGGAAGCGTTTTACCAGTCTCAGTTTGCTCGGTGCTATTCTTACCTTCTTTACCAGGATTGACAGTAGGGTCAAACTCACTGCCACCAGCCGCAAAGCCGAAGGTCACCCGGGATACCGGTACTATTACCTTTCCATCTGGAGTCTCAACGGGCTCGCCCATAATGGTATTTACGTCTACCATGTTTTTAATACTATCGAGAGCAGTTTTCATCAAACCTTCAATGGGATGTTGTGTTTCCACTGGAGTCCCTCCTCATGAAGGTGCGCAATCGGATCAAATGTTTGGCACCCTCAAGGATAATTTCACCGACCCGCAGTGAGACTATACATCGAAGTCGACCCTGAATAAGCCAATCGTCAAATGCAGCTGTAATGGAGATGCGGGGTGTACTAGCAAAACGTAATTGCTGAAGGTGTTGTTGAACCAGGCTACTTGCTATGCCTAGCATCGACCAGGCGAAGCCGACACCAATACCTGTTAATGCCGCATCACCTAATCCAACTCTGACCTGCATAGTGAATTCCTTGACGGTTATCCGTAGGTTTGGGGCGATGGCAGCGCTCAAAGCCACCCATTTAAGCTGCCGGTTAGGGGAGTGCTTGATTCTGAGGAATCCTGTCTTGCGGATTTGGCGGATGAGTGACTTCACTTGTTGGAGTAACTGTTGTTGCTCGGAAAGGGTGAAAACGAACTCTTGCCGCGGGCCTACCTCAGCCTTGCGTAAAAAGCGAGTGGCCGGTTGGCCCTGTTTTTCTACTAATTCTGCTACCGGATAGGATATTTGCCGATGAATTAGCGGTGGCAGCGATATCTCAATGGTGACCTGATCATCTTTACCGTTTTTCAGAGCAATAACACCAATCTCCAGCCGAAGCCAGAAGATGGCAATGACACATCCGATGATCAAAATCAGCAAGCTAACTAGAAATACCATTAGGGTTAGTATTTAGCTGAGGTTACTGTATCATTCCAGAAGTATTTGCTGGTTTTCTTCGAGGGGAGGCAATTCGGCCAAGTCTTTAAGACCAAAGACTTCGAGAAATCGGTTGGTGGTGCCAAAAAGGATTGGACGTCCGATAGCTTCTTTGCGGCCAACTTCCATAACTAGTTCGCGCTCGATCAAAGATTGCAACGCACTGTCAGAACGTACGCCTCTAATCTCATCAATTTCAACTCGGGTTATCGGTTGTTTGTATGCTACAATTGCTAGGCATTCCAACGCGGCTGGAGAAAGGTTCTGGCTACGGGAGGTTCGACCAATAGCCCTAATATATTCTGCGTACTCAGGCTTCGTACAGATTTGATACCCTTTCGCTACCTGACGAATGGTGAGAGCGCTTTGTCTGGCAGCATAGTCATCATCTAGCTGCCTGATCAGTAAAGCGGCTGTACGCTCACTAATTCCTAAAATGCGAGCACAGTCTCTCAGGGTGATTGGTTCTGGAGCCGCAAATATCAAAGCTTCAAGGATTGCTTTTGCTTCAGCGATGTTCACTTTTTACCCCTCTGATAATAGTTCGATATTTGAAGCGCCGCTTCTAACGATGGTAATTAAGCCAAGTTTAACCAACTCTAAGCTGGCCAGGAAGGTTGCTATCAATTCGGCTTTGTTTCTGGCTTCCAACAGCAAATCACGGAATGAGCAACGATAACCACCCTGAAAACGGCGTTGTAAACGAACGATTGTCTCGGTCAGTGAGACGAATTCGCGTGGAACCTGCGGTTTTGGTTTTGCTTCTGCTTCAATAGTCTGTGCTGCTAATAATTCTTGAACAATGTCGAGCAAATCCCAAATTGTTGCCTTAGTCTCCGGAGCGGGCAGTGGTTGTTCGTCTTGAGCGAGCAGAGCAGAATCCAAATATGACTTGGTGAAGACCTCATTTTCTTGTTCAGCTCGCAGGGCGAAATTTTCGGCTGCCATTTTGAATTTTTTATATTCAATTAGCCGAAGGAGTAGGCTTTCTTCAGTCTCATATTCTGCTTCATCAACTGTGGTGGTCGGTTTTGGAAGTAACGATCTGGCCTTGATTTGAACCAAGGTAGCGGCAAGCACTAAAAACTCACAGGTCACTTCTAGGTTGAGCTCCTGCATTGTATCGATGAAGCGCAGATATTCTTCGGTGACTTTAGCTAAAGAAACGTCCCAGATGCTGACCTGTTCTTTTTGTACTAGATGTAGAAGCAGATCTAGTGGGCCAGAAAAGACCGGCAGCTTAATTGTGAATTGGTTCTGACCGTCATCTACCTGAAAACCACCTGATTCCATAGTCTCTCCCGTCTAATTTAGCGTAACTTGATTTTAAAACAAACTGTCGGCTTCGTGTAAAAGAACAGCAAGCTTACTAGTCGGTTCGCTGTGATGGCCTCTGATTAGGTCGACGATTTCGGGATCGATCCCAAACGTCGCTGCCATATGGGCTCCCCGCTGGGCATGGCCGGATAATGTTCGCGCTCTTGCGCTGGCAGATTGGCGTTCAGATCGACCGCGTAATACGTAAAAAACTCTAGTGAATAAGGTAGTTTGGCCACTAATCTTACCGACATCATGTAAAAGAGCTGCTTTGACCAGTATTGTCCGTTTTGGTCCTAACCCGCGCGCAGTTGCTATTTGATAGGCATATTGGGCAACATCGAGACAGTGACGCTGATCAACGGGGTCCATCTGGTAAAATAATGCCCTTTCATAGTCAACCAAGTATTTCTGGAGAAATTCTCGATCCGCCGGCTCAATTTTGGCTGTGAGTGCCCGGTGAAATTGCTTTATTCTAATCCTGACTTGTCCCCAAAATCCCATTGCCCCACTCACCTCGCCTGTACGTACTGCTTACATTAAGAAAAAGCGTTGTAAAAGCACTATAATCGGTCCAATAATCTGGCGGATTACCCCGCTAAACAATAACAACAGGAGAATCAATGGTCCATACTGTTCGAACTTATACCAGCGAAAAGTATAGCGATGTGGCAATAGCCCATAGAGTACTTTTGATCCATCCAGGGGTGGAATCGGTACCAGGTTAAAGACGCCCAGGCTGATGTTGATCAAAATGTTGATCAAGAGAAACTGAATCCAGAAAGGGTTATTAATCAGTATTTTTAACAACAGGGAAAAAACAAAAGCCAAAGTGAAGTTTGATAATGGACCGGCCAATCCGACCAGAACCAAACCTTTTTTATAATCACGATAGTATCGCGGATCAACCGGCACCGGTTTGGCCCAGCCGAAACCAATGCCAGCTTGAATAGAAATCAGGAAAGCCAATGAGCCCATCAAGTCAAGATGTGCCAGCGGATTCAGCGTTAACCGACCGGCATATTTCGGGGTAGGGTCACCAAGCCGGTATGAAACAGCACCATGGGCAAATTCATGCATCGATAGGGCTAACAAAAACGCAAAGGCATACGTAAACAGTCCAAACAGTGACAAATTTTATCCCTCAGTTCAGCGAAAATTCGCAGTTTAATAGATCTTCATAAGTTTGCCTGCGGACAACAAGCTTACTCCGACCATCTCGGCAGAAAACCACGGCCGGACGGAGCAAGCGATTATAATTAGAGGCCATAGAATAAGTATAAGCACCCGTTGAGAAGACTGCAAGCACGTCATCAGGTTCCGGAGAAGCCAAGGAAATATCCCAGATCAACATATCCCCAGATTCGCAGCATTTCCCAGCGACTGAGACAACCTGATTCGGAACGAAATTCGCTTTTGAAGCATTCACAGCACTGTATTTAGCTTGATATAAAGCTACTCTGGGATTATCGGACATACCGCCATCAACCGCAATATAGTTGCGTATGCCAGGAATCGTTTTACATGCTCCGATCGTATATAAGCTCAATCCGGCTTCCCCAACAATTGAACGACCGGGTTCCACCAGCAATCGCGGCTTCGGTAGTGAGTATTTTGCACAGCCCGCCGTAACGGCAGCAATCAGCTGTGCAATTAATGAGTTAATTGGTTGCGGATCATCGGTCTGAACGTACCTGATACCCAAACCGCCACCCAAATTAAGTTCTTCCCAAACATACCCCAGCTTTGATCTAACCTCAGCAGCGAACTGCATCATAATTTCGATAGCTACCCCGTAGGAGTCTAAACTAAAGATCTGGGAGCCAATGTGACAATGGAACCCCAATAGATGAAGGTTTGAGTCAGCTAGGGTTTGGCGAACAGCCTCCAAAGCCAAGCCGTCAATCAGCGAAAAACCAAACTTGCTATCGAGCTTGGCCGTTTTAATATATTCATGGGTATGGGCCTCTACTCCAGGGTTAATCCGTAGGAGGACAGTCTGGACAGCATTGTTAGCTTTGGCAATGGCAGAAATTCGCTCTAACTCGAGTAGATTATCAACGATAATTCCGCGGATGCCAGCATTAATCGCCTCTTCTAGCTCTAAGGCACTTTTATTATTTCCATTAAAGTAAATTTTGTCTGGAGCTAGCCCCGCTTTAAGGGCGGTATATAGCTCTCCGCCACTCATGATATCAAGACCAAGGCCTTCTTCGTTGATCAATTCAGCCATCGCCAAGGGCAAAAATGCCTTTGAGGCATATAAAACTTCATAACCGGGCTCATATTCAGCAAAAGCCTGTTTATACTGTTGGCATCGTCTACGAAGCGCGGCTTCGTCGTAGACGTATAGTGGGGTTCCAAACTCTTTAGCCAACGAAACTAGATTACATCCAGCTAGCTCCAGTTGCCCAGTTGATGAAAGACTTAGGTCAAGATCAAATTTTGGAATCCACTTCGGCCGACTCATAAAGTACCTACTCTCTGTCTATCATAATTAAGTAATTTTATCATAGCACTTATTCAGCGTCAAACGCCTACGAGGGGGTATTAACGTGAGGAACAAGCGGAGATTATTTAAGAAGCAAGGACGACTTGGCGACAGTAACCTTCTTTCTCGGGTACAAAACCCTGATGACTTGGAAATTGCTGAAATAGTGAAGCAACCAATTCAGGGGAGTACCACTCAACTTATCAATGAAGAAAGCCCTGATGATTTGGAGATCTATGATGAGCAAAAACGAGGCTAAACAAGGTTCCTCGAAAAATCACTACACTTTTTCCGTTATCACAGCCATCTGCGCCGTCCCTTTTCTCATGGTCTTGGGCAACTCGATGCTAATCCCTGTATTACCAAAAATGAAAAGTGTCATGGGACTTAGCCAGTTATGTTGTGGTTTAGTAATTACCGCTTTTTCCATCCCGGCTGGTTTAGCCTTTATCATCGTTGGACCGCTCTCCGACCGCTTCGGTCGAAAAACTATTATCGCCCCAAGCTTAATGCTTTATGGAGTCGGCGGCTTACTAGCCGGCATTAGTGCTTTAATTTTTAAGAACCCGTATTATCCTATTTTAGTCAGTAGGTTTATTCAAGGTGCGGCGGCGGCCGGAACATATCCGATCGCTATGGCTTTAATTGGCGACCTATACCAAGGCGAGGAGCGAAGTAAGGTTCTTGGTCTTGCCGAAGCCTCCAATGGACTGGGCAAAGTGGTGAGCCCGATCTTGGGCTCTGCGGCCGCACTAATCAGTTGGTATTTCCCGTTCTTCGTTTATGGTGTCTTAGCGGTTCCAACTGCAATCGCCATCTGGTTACTTATTTCTGATCCGGGAAAGACCAGCAAAGATACGACTATTAGTAAGTATTTTAAGGAAGTTAAAGATATTTTGGTTCAAAAAGGCAAAGAATTGATTATTGTTTTTTTATCCGGAGCCATCATCCTCTTTTTACTATTTGGCCTGTTGTTTTATTATTCCGACACCCTCGAAGCAGTGTACAAAATAGTCGGGTTCAAGAAAGGCTTTGTTTTGGCTGTTCCAGTACTAGTAATGTCAATCACTAATTTCATTACCGGTCGGCAGGTTAAAGAAAAGCTCAAGCTGATGAAGACCCTGACCTGGGTCGGCCTCACCGTTTCTGGGTTAGGGCTTTTATCTATGGGCTTGATCAAAGCTAATTGGTACTTATTTTTAGCCGTTTCGATCGTGGGATTAGGTAATGGATTAGCCTTACCGGCGATAAATTACCTAGTGACAAGTAGCACCACTGATAGAAAAAGAGGTATAATCACCTCTGTATATGGTTCAGTCAGGTTTTTTGGTGTTGCGCTCGGCCCGCCACTATTTGGTCTGGGTTTAGACTGGTCAAAGACCGGATTATTTATTGCTGCTGGTGCCATCGGATTGTTAACCGCTCTTTTAGTCTTTATCTTCGTGAAGCCCGATAAATTAGTGGCTAACGAGTAGCCAAGAGGATCAGAATCACCCCTAGGATGATGTAGACTGTTTTATACGGATTGATCCTGCCAACCAGCCCGGCAATCCCTAAGGTAGCCACGGTTAACATCATAATCGGTCCGACCATACCGAGGATCGCATTGATTTGTAGCGCCCTGTTGACCTTACCGAAACGGAGCATCAGTAAAGCAGCACATATTTCAAAACTACCGGCGATAAAACGAACTGTCGCCATCCCCCGGACCGTCGTTGTTTCTTCAAGCATTGTACAATTCACCACCTATAAAAGGCAATTTACCAAGAATAACAGCATCGCGGTAATGCCTGCTGCCGCCAATGGACCTACAGGTATGCCCTGAAATAGCGTGACCCCAAGTATGGTGCCGAATAAGATACCAACAATTATTTGAGGTGAGTCTTGCAGTAGCCACACCCCTCTTTGGTTCATGAACGAAGCCACCACACCACCGGCTACCCCCACCATTCCTTGAACTGACCACAACGACGACCATATATCGCGCAACCGAATCTCGCCGGTGCTAAATGGCAGAAGCACTGCAATTACTAATAAGACGAGTCCGCACTCTAGTGAGCGCCGTTCTAAAATGGCCAAGGCGATATCGAGACGGAGCACTTTGAAAATCAGCAAAAGTGCAGCTCCAGCTGAAATTAATTTATTGTTTGAGAGAATCCCCAGAGCGGTAATGAACAGAAGGACAATGCTGTGTTCATCCATTTTGGATACCTCCACAGCATCTTATTATCAGCTGCTTATAGTTATGTCGACAGGAGGCAGCAAATCGACGAAAGCCTCCAGACGAGTTTGTAAACCGGCTTCTGAGGTTTGCTCATCAAGATAAATAGTTAGAATGGGTTTGCCGAAATCACGGCTAACATTGGGCAGAACAGTTTGAGCAACAATCTCGGGCATACATGTTAACGGAGCTACTTGGATAATTCCAGAGACTAAGCCATCACGACAATAGCGAATAGAATGGGCCACACTTTCTAGTCCATGGCCCCCAACAAAATATTGCAGATATGGCGTCGCCAATTGTTCTAATTCACCGCGTAGATGGGCTTTTTTCTTTGCATTTAAGGTTAAATGTTCGTCGATCCAGTGACTGAGGCGAAGGTCTCTAACCACTTCGACACCTAAGGCCCCTAACTTCTCGAGGATATCCAGGTTCGCGCTTGGTTCAAGAACGGTATAGATTTCTCCAACCACCCCAATGCGTATTTTAGAGCGCCTACCTTGGCGCAAATCAATTAGGTCGGAACTGAACTGTGCAACCAAATTTTGAACATCTTTAAGCAAACTTGCGGTCTCAAGCTCGGTCAGGAAATTTTGGTAAATCCGATCTACAGTAGTCTGGTTAGCGATTGGTCTGGTCTTCTCCACCTCGGCTTCGACCTGATCAATAGCTCTAGCCTTTTCCATACCAAGTAACCAGCCTCGCTGAATTTTACGAACTGGGAAACCACCTAAGAGTTCGCGAATACGCGTGAGAAGTTGTAGCCAGCCATTTTGCGGTGCTTCCAATACGAGCATTTGAAACTTACAGCCCAAATCGGTTAGGATTTCTCGTTGCACTTGTGCGTAATAGCCGAATCTACATGGGCCGCACCCGCCAGCCATAATTATTGTTTCAGCCCCAAGCTCTAGGGCTTCTAAGAAGTTTCCTAAGGTTATTTTTAAGGGTAAACAGGCAAACTCAGGCGAATTGACGGTCCCAAATTCTAAAGTGCGCTTGCTAATCGGGGGTGGTTCAATAACCTCAAGATCTAGTTCGCGCAGGAGTGCATTGAGCACGATATTCAAGGTGCCCATATGGGGATATGTTACTTTAACAGACATCTTTAGGCCTCCACAACTGCGCTTTTCGACTTGAACTCAATCATATCGCAAAAAGCCTCTAATCTAGTACGAAAGCCCGCTTCACCGGAATGTTCGTCTACTGTTACCAGCATGTAGGGTAGTTGACTTGAACGGCGTGTCAAGCGTTCAATCATTTCACCGGTTATCGAATCGGTACCACAACCGAAAGTCTCCAGTTGGATGATACCGTCAACCAAATTGTGTTTCGACCATAAAAGCGCTGCGCCAATCATGCGACGGCCGTACATCCAAAATAGTTCTTTAGGCAAGGACCTGGCGTACTGGTCCAAAAGGTCTGACCGATACTGCGCTGGAGTTACAATATCGTAACCATGCATACGAAGCAAAGAAAGCAGGTTAATATTGATCAGATCGTCAAAGAGGGTATAAGGATGGCCGATCAAACCAATAGTTTTTGCACCTTTAGGTTTTGTCGGCTGCACAGTACGTTTTGGCAAGAGCTCGGTTGGCATTAAACCTTGGTAAAGCTGAGTTCGGAATACACGTTGAGCATTCATCCCAGCTAATAAGGCTCTACTGATTTGCGTTGCTGAGGTAATCCCTACGGCCTTACCCGTGGACACAGAGGCCTTCCAGAGATTACGAAGGTATTTACGGGGATTACGTAAATCTATTACCGGATCGAGCAAATTATGGTACCCTAATGAACGCAGTAAGTCTGGCAGACCCATGAACTTGGGACATATATAGGTTTTTGGCTCTAAACTAACCAGACGTGGCAAAAAAATTAAATCGCATGAATCTGCCAATTCCAGAAAATGCCCATAAAAAACTTTTACCGGCAGGCAAGTCTCATCAACGGCAGCCAAAACTCCGGAATCAAGCGTCGCTTTTGTTGTTGGGGTGGAGACAACTGTCCTTACGCCTAAAGTCGTAAAAAAAGCTTGCCACAAAGGGTAATAATCGTAATACAAAAGTGCTCTGGGCACTCCTACCGTAAGCATTCTCGCGATCATCCTTGTCTGTTGATGGTTTGATTAAGAATAAACTGAACTGCCTTGGTAGTAATAGGAGCACCTCTGGCATAGTCGTCATGATGGTCCATTTTGCCAATATCACCAATACCGATGATTACCGGTATCTTTCGGGAATTTAAGGTATCAACCGTATCCCCGTAAATTGTCGAGTCTTTGTCTGTTCTTTCGTAACCAGCCTTATCTACAGCAGCTTGCGTAATTTTGCCATCTCTAGTAATGGAAAAATCGACAGTAATACCTTGAACTCTTTGGGTTGCTGAGGCCACGGCTAGCGCTCCGATGATCTCAATCTCAGGGCTGTGCAGAAGTTTCTCTAAGACGCGTTCTCCACGACCTTGGTGTTGATTGCCATCATCGTCGACCATTACCAAGACAGGGTCATAGGGGGTTTGACTAACCAAGTCGATTATTTCTTCGGCTGTTAAAGTAGTAGGATTTCCTGAACTGGCCGAAATACAACGACCACCGACGTTCATAGCTGCTACTTCTACAGCCTTTTGGGCTTGGGAATCACCGTCAGTAACGATAATTACCCGTTTTTTATGTTGTGCCGGCAAACAATAGGCTCCTCTCTCTACAATTACCTGCCTAGTATGAGCAAAAGAACTTACAGGTATGTACTGAATGAAACCTGTAGGAAGAGGGAAACTATCTTTAAACCAGGTAAGTAGGAGGTGAACCTTATGGAGTGGTTAGGACATATTTTACGATTCATCGCTTCAGCAATAGTGCTGATGTTTCTAGGGTTTTTACTGCCAGGCTTTAGCGCTTTAACCTTCGGACAGGCGTTAATTGCTGCTGCGGTGATAACTGCCCTCGGATACCTGATCCAGGCGATGCTCGGTAAAAACGTCTCACCATATGGTCGTGGTATAGTGGGTTTTTTAGTTTCAGCAATAGTAATCTACGCAGCTCAGTTCCTTGTACCAGGTCTGCGGGTGACAATCCTGGGAGCGTTGTTAGCCGCCTTTGTGGTCGGTATTGTTGACCTGTTCGTACCCACGACCGTTAGGTAGTTTTTAGATATAACGGCCGGCATCTTGAAAAGCAATGCCGGCCTTTGTGTCTTAATTACCCTTTTGGACGGGCGATTATCCCAAAAATGAAGCCAAAGCAGATTGCCGCTGCAATTGCCCCGCCAGCAATATCGAAAACACCCGACAATAATCCCCAAATCCCGTTGCTCAGTAAAGACTCATAGACCCCTTGGGTTAAGACATAACCAAAATTAGAAACCGGAATTGATGCTCCAGCGCCGGCTATTTCAACCAAAGGTTCATAAAGGCCCAGAGCTGTCAGAGCGCTTCCCATCACGACGAAGATTACCATTATATGCCCCATAGTGAGCTTGCTTAAATCAAAGAGGAGCTGTCCGATAGAAACAATAATCCCTCCGACAACAAAAGCAAGTAGATAGTCGATCTTTAAATCACCTCGATGGCAACTGCATGACAAATGCATGGGATATTCTCATTTTGCAAGCTGGTTAATGGGCTCAACAGAGCTCCGGTACCGGCTAATAAGATTCTGGTGAGCTTTCCAGCTTGCATTTGTTTAAAAAAGTGACCGGCAAACCCTACTGCTAAAGCAGCACACCCACTTCCACCCGCATGAACATCTTCATCCGCAGCATAAATTGAGGCTCCACAATCGAGATAATTATTGACAAAACCGTATCCGGAGTTTTGCATCAATTCCGTCAAGATCGCCGCGCCGACTTTACCTAAATCACCAGTTACGATTAGATCATAATCAGAGGGTTGTTTAGCTAAGTCCTTAAAATGCGTTAGCAAAGTATCAGCAGCAGCCGGGGCCATAGCTGAGCCCATATCGTTTGTTTCTTTACATCCCATATCAACAACCTTGCCAACAGTAGCACAGGTGATCCTGGGATTGGTTGCTGAATCATCAATAAGTAAACTGCCGCAGCCGGTTACCGTCCACTGAGCTGTTGGCGGCCTTTGCGTTCCAAATTCGATCGGGAATCTAAACTGGCGCTCTGCGGCTTTATTGTGGCTAGAAGCTGCGGCAATTACTCTACTGCCATAACGGCCATCAATTAACATGGCACCTAGAATCATCGCTTCGGCAATTGTCGAACAGGCACCAAATAGCCCGAAAAATGGAATCGGAAAGGAAGCAGCGGCAAAATTTGAAGAGATAATTTGGTTTAACAAGTCTCCTGCTAATAAAAAATCGATATCATCTGGTTGCAGATTTGCTTTTTGGACCAGATTTTTCACGGCTTCAACAACTAACTTTCGTTCCGCTTTCTCCCAAGTTTTTTCACCATATATTTCATCGGGCAGCACGGTGTCAAAATCAAGGCCCCAGTTACCTCTTCCTTCTTTTGGCCCGACGATACTGAACGTCTGCGAAATGCTAGGCAGGGATCGAAAGGCGACGGTTTGCTTACCGATATGATTAGTCTGCATCTTCTCACCTTCAACGAACGAAGATCCATTTAACTACCCCAGCGGCTAAAGCACTGACCACGCCGTAGGTAATAACTGGACCGGCAATTTTATACATCTGAGCGGCCATCCCTAGTACATAACCTTCCGAGCGAAAATCCATAGCTGCTGAGACAATCGTATTGGCAAATCCGGTGATCGGCACGGCAGAGCCAGCCCCACCAATCTTGGCAAGCTTATCGTATAACCCCAAAGCTGTTAGCAATGCCCCCAAAAAAATCATGGTAATTGCCGTAAACGCTCCCGCTTCACTTGGCGTAAACCCTTGAGCTAAGAACAGATTATTTATTCCCTGGGCGAATACGCAAATGAGCCCTCCTACAAGGAAGGCATTGCAGCAATTACGGAGGATGTTCGGTTTGGGAATATGTTTTTGGGCTACTTGCTGGTAATCTTGTTGTGCTTTGGTGCGTTTAGCATCCATCAGTTCACCATCCTGAGAGTAAACGAGCACTGTAATAGTGCCCGTTAAAGTTCTATCGATAATTTAATTAGGTGCCTTCGACCTTGAAGGCAATATGAACATCACATTTATAATCAGTAATTCGACCATTGTCAACACTACAGGTAAGATTCATTACTTCCACTCCACTGATGTTGCGGATGGTTTTAGAAGCTTCAGCTACGGCGCTTTGAATCGCATCCTCCCACCCATTAGGTGATTCTCCCACCAGCTCAATTACTTTAACTACTGCCAATCGATTCACCTCTCTTCATCGATTTGTCAGTATGTATTTTGGTTAGATGCCAGTAGATTAATACTTATGAAGACAAAAAAAAACCGATGTAATAGACATCGGTCAAATAGCAAGTTTGCTACGTAAGCATTAGCGAGGCTGCACAATAAGCTTGATCGCAGTTCTTTCTTCACCGTCGATCTGGATATCGGTGAAAGCTGGTATGCATACCAGATCCATACCACTGGGTGCAACAAAACCTCTTGCGATGGCCACAGCTTTAACAGCTTGGTTTAGTGCGCCAGCGCCAATTGCTTGAATCTCCGCGCCCCCACGCTCACGTAAAACACCTGCTAAAGCTCCTGCAACAGAATTTGGACTAGATTTTGCTGAAACTTTCAATACTTCCATGTTTAGACCCGCTCCCCCTTTATAATTAATACCATGATATAATAATGATGGATACTAATAGAATTATTTGGAAGAACAAAAAATCCTTTATTTTCGACAAATTTATTCCTGTTCATTTGTGAATATTCGCTCAATTGAAACGGATCGGCGGTTCATCAAATCATAGGTAATGACAACGCCTTGAAAAGTATATGGACCGCTCTCTACTTCGAAACGTGCCGGCATCTGGGTCAGAAACTTGTTAATTATGATATCGCGATCCATACCGAGAACTGAATTTAGCGGTCCTGTCATGCCCAAATCCGTTATATATGCGGTTCCTTTTGGTAGGATACGGGCATCCGCTGTCTGAACATGAGTATGGGTGCCAACAACTGCCGCAACTTTACCGTCAAGATACCATCCCATAGCTACTTTCTCCGCGGTTGCTTCAGCATGAAAATCTACTAAAATCAGATCTGATTTGGTAAGATCAGTTTGCAGAAGGGAATTAACCGCTCTAAACGGGTCATCAAACCCGGGGATAAAGACCCGGCCGGATAAATTGACTAGACCTAAACGCCAACCAGCACCCTGATAAACTAATGACCCTCTACCGGGGACACCGGGAGGGTAATTAAGCGGCCGCAATAAATATGGGGTTTCATCAATTAAATCATATGATTCTCGCTTATCCCAAACATGGTTGCCTGTGGTCATGAGATCAACACCGCTAGCATGAAGCTCTTCAACGACCTTGGCCGTGACCCCAAAACCTCCAGCGGCATTTTCGACATTGGCAATTACAAGATCAACGCCATGAGTGCGTTTTAATTTTGGAACCTCGGTGTGAACAGCGCGACGACCCGGTCTGCCCACGACGTCTCCGATAAAAAGTATAGTTAGGGTCTGCATGTTGCTTAGGCTCCTTTCTCGCCTAGTATGCCTTCTGTGCAAGAAAGGAATAATCCTTTAGTTTAGCTGGTTTTGTTATAGACCAGAACTCGCCCATTCTCCCGGAAACCGATTAAATCTTTGGGCACAATTTCAAAGCGTGTATCTTCAAGCATATTTTCAATTATTTCATCTTGAACATCTAACTCTTCTTCGCCCCAGCTGGAATAGTCTTCCAGGACAAGGCGGTCCTTAAAATGGATAGCCACAAGGGTAGAAATTAGGGCGATCTCTTGCCGAGTCAGTGATGAAAAATCGCGTTTTACCTCCAGAAGCGAAAACTGTCCATATTCAGCGAAATTAAGAGTAGACTCGTTAACACTAATTGACTGAAGGTGATGGAAAGCTGCTATTGAGGTGGTTAAAAAGCTTGAAAAAGTCTCTTTGACCTCTTGATCAATGCTACCTCGCAGAATATATGTAAAACGGATGCATCCATCAGCCGGCGAAAGTTTGCAGGTAGCCACCTCTGGGTACCGAACCAGGATGGATACTAACAAACCAATACTGTTTTGAACGGCATCCCTAGTGCTAGCAGAGACCGAGATGCTGTAATTGGCTTTGGACATAATTAACTCACCCCACTTATGCCCGAGATAATGTTAAATTCGGTTAGGTTCATCTTAATCCTGCTAAGTAAATGTTGTCAAAAAAACGGGTGCCGACAGGCACCCGTTTTTAACTTACTTGGCATAATCTACTGCACGGGTCTCGCGGATTACTGTCACTTTAATCTGACCAGGATATTCCATTTCCGCTTCAATTTGTTTAGCAATGTCCCGGGCAAGTTTAGCAGCCATGGCATCATCAATCGTCTCAGGCTTAACTGCAATTCGGATTTCTCGCCCAGCTTGGATCGCAAATGATTTTTCTACCCCAGCATAGGAATCGGCAATACTCTCCAACTTTTCCAGTCGCTTAATATACGCTTCGAGTGTTTCACGACGTGCGCCAGGCCTGGCTGCCGATAATGCATCGGCGGCCGCAACCAAGACCGCAATCAAGGTTCTCGGCTCGGAATCACCGTGATGCGACCCGATGGCATCGATAATCGTTTCGCTTTCGCGATATTTCTTAGCCAGGTCAACCCCGATTTGTACGTGAGACCCCTCAACCTCATGGTCCACTGCTTTACCGATATCATGCAACAAACCTGCCCGTCTTGCTAAAGTTTGATCGAGACCTAATTCACCGGCCATCATACCGGCAAGATGGGCTACTTCTATACTATGCTGTAGGACATTCTGTCCGTAACTGGTTCGATATCGCAATCTGCCAAGCAAGCGAACCAGTTCTCCATGAAGGCCGTGAACACCACAATCAAGTGTGGCTTGCTCTCCGGCTTCTCTAATCGCGGATTCAACCTCTTTACGAGCTTTATTCACCATCTCTTCAATGCGAGCTGGATGAATTCTGCCATCAGCGATCAATTTCTCCAGGGCTATTCTAGCGATCTCGCGTCGGACCGGATCAAATCCAGATAAAATTACCGCTTCCGGTGTATCATCAATAATGAGATCAATGCCGGTAGCTGTCTCCAAAGCTCTGATATTTCGGCCCTCCCGGCCAATGATCCGCCCCTTCATTTCGTCATTCGGCAATGCTACCACCGAAACGGTAGACTCTGTAACATGATCTGCGGCCCATCGTTGGATGGCAGCTGAGATGATTTCGCGACCTTTTTTCTCTGCTTCTTCTTTGGTCTTCGTCTCATACTCTTTGATCATAATCGCCATATCGTGCTTTAGCTCGTTCTCTAAGTCGCGAAGCAAAATTTCCTTGGCTTCACTGCTGGTCAAGCCGGAAATCCGCTCAAGCTCAAGTCTTTGCTTTTCCTGTAACTCTTCAAGATCACGGCGCAAGGCTTCAAGCTCTGACTCTTTCCGGTGAAATTGTGCCTCTTTTTGTTCGAAAGCTTCAGCTTTACGATCCAGCATTTCCTCTTTTTGAAGTAACCGTTTTTCGGTTCGCGAGAACTCTTGTCTGCGTTCTTTGCTCTCATTATCTAAATCATTGCGGCCTTTGAGCAAAATCTCTATGGCCTCTAAATTGGCTTCCCTGATCTTGGCTTCGGCTTCTCTCGCAGCATCTGCCAAAATTTTTTCAGCTTCATCTTGGGCTAAGCCAATCTTGCGTTTGCTCAGATATTGATAGAACAAATAACCGCTAATAAATGCAATGATTGCCACTACAATAAGCAGCAATATTATACTTCCGCTAATGCTACTCACCTCCCTATTTAGTTGTCAAGCTGCAAAAGTTAATATCCTAGATATTAATACAATTGTATCTTTCGTCCCTACCGCTGTCAAGAATTGGACTTCGAATCTTGCTCGCGATAAAAACGACAAATCTTTGCTATCACCCCGGCAGAAAAACCGCGCCGCTGCAACCAGGCTGCCAATCTAAGTAAATCTTGCTTAGTGCCTTGCCGGTCAGGATTTCGGCTAATATACTTCTGCCATTGAACCTGGGCCACCTGATCTGCCAGTTGATATTCTTTTACCTCATCGTAATCGGCCAAAACCTCACTAATTACCAGGGGGGAAATACCTTTAGCTGCCAACTCATGCTGTAGGCGCTTTCGGCCCATTGGTTTAAAAGATTCCCGGTTGGCGACCCACAAATGGGAAAAGGCCAAGTCGTCGAGCTCTCCCGCGCTTTCCAACACCTTAACCACCTGGTCAACCACCGTCAAAGAATAGCCTTTTCTTTGCAAACGGCCGCGTAACTCCGTACTACTCCGTGGGCGATGGGAGAGCAATTGCCACGAATACTGTAGCGCTTTTTGCAGCTGATCAGCCTCTGTCACTAATTTGCCTTCTCCTCTGTAGAACCATGATCAACAGCCACGCCCATTCCTAACTTTTGACGTAAGGTAAGCTCGATTTCGGATAGGATTTCGTTGTTTTCTTTCAGGTAGGTTTTAGCATTATCACGCCCTTGGCCAAGGCGAAGATCTCCATAAGAAAACCAGGAGCCAGACTTATTGACTATATCATGTTCAACCGCCATATCGAGAATTGCACCTTCGCGTGAGATGCCCTCACCATACATGATGTCAACTTCAGCTTCTTTAAACGGTGGAGCAACTTTGTTTTTGACGACTTTTATCCTCACGCGGCTGCCGATCATTTGAGCCCCTTGTTTAAGGGTTTCGATTCGACGGACATCTAACCGAACGGAAGAATAAAACTTAAGCGCTCTTCCGCCAGGGGTCGTCTCGGGGTTACCAAACATGACCCCTACTTTTTCCCGGAGCTGGTTAATGAAGATGGCACAGGTTTTGGATTTACTGATTGCACCGGTCAGTTTACGTAAGGCCTGGGACATCAACCGGGCTTGTAAGCCAACGTGGGCATCGCCCATGTCTCCCTCTAGCTCCGCCCGCGGTACCAGCGCCGCTACCGAGTCTACAACAACAACATCAATTGCTCCACTTCTAACTAGAGCTTCCGCGATTTCCAGTGCTTGTTCACCAGTATCTGGCTGGGAGACAAGCAAATTATCTAGATCCACCCCTAAACGGCGAGCATACTCGGGTGAAAACGCATGTTCAGCATCGATAAACGCTGCAATTCCACCAAGCTTTTGGGATTCGGCGACGATATGTAAAGCCACAGTTGTTTTGCCAGAGGACTCCGGTCCATAGATTTCAACAATTCTTCCCCGCGGTACTCCACCGACGCCTAACGCAAGGTCAAGGTTAATCGCTCCGGTCGGAATAACCTCGACATTTAAAACAGATTCACTGCCTAACTTCATAATCGATCCTTTGCCAAATTGCTTTTCGATCTGAGTAATCGCAATTTCCAGGGCTTTTTCTTTTTGCAGATCAAAATTTGACATTGTAAGCCTCCTCTTCCACTAATAACCTAACAGGGGCATAAAGTGTAACTGCGTGTATTTCGGACCGGCAGATAACAGTTCGCTCTTGATCAGCTCAACCTGGCCGACGGTAAAACTAGCTTGCACCTCGCTAATTTCAGAGGGCACGTTGGTAAGGGCCAAATTTCCGAGCGAAGTCTTTACTCTGCCCAGAGTTACATGCGGATGAAATGAGCCGTCAGAGGCAAACCCAAAGGGCTGAAGAGCTGACCAAACACGGCGATATGCCTCCTGAAGCGAGTCTGTTCCTCTAGCGATGCCTAGCCATAAAACCCGGGCTCTGTTCCGAGATGGAAAAGCACCAAAACCGCTTATCTGGATAGTAAACGGAGGCAAACCGATCAATTGTGCAGCCGTTGCCTCCGCAATCTCTGGGATTTGCTCTTGGCTCACTTCGCCAAGAAAAGCCAGGGTAAGATGGTACTGATCTGGCGGCACCCATTTGACCTGATCAGAAAGTGATTTCCACTGGCGCACAGCTTGGTTGATTGAACTTTTAACCTCCGCCGGCAGGGTAATCGCGATAAAAGACCTAAATGCGGACAAGCCTCAACTCTCCAAATCAATAGTGCTATCATCATCACTAGATTTCGGCAGTAAAGTAGCATTTCCTTTTATCGCTTTACGGTTCAAGCTAAAACCAATCCCATCAGGAGCAAACTCGAGAAAGTCCAAACTGGCCAAGGAATATCCCGTTGTTTCTTTAGTAAAGTACAACAGAATAGCTGTATAAGGGGTACCCAATTCTTTTTGCAAACCCCGAATACCCTCAGCCCCGGTAGATCCGGGGTTGACAATTACTGTATGACGTGATTCAGTCCAGCCGGCTTTATGGTTATGGCCGGTCAAAATAACCGGGGCATAGCCATCCAGTTCTTGAGCTACACGATGATTATGCACAACCAAAAAATCTAGTTCGGCACCGGCTACCTGTTCACGTAAGAACTCCGTATATTCGGTTAACTCTTCGGGCAAAGAGATTACATCATTGGTGCTGGCGGCCGGATCGGGCCATCCGGCTACCTTTAATCCGGCAATTTCGGTGATTCCATCAAGAACTATGACATTATCAATTTGCTGCATTTTCTTGATGATTTCAGGAGAATCATGATTACCGGGAACCCAAAGGTAACGCACGTCTAAATCTGCTATACCCGATACCAAGCCTGCTTCTAAAGCCGTACCAAAATCCGAAGTGTCGCCGTTATCCACTACTAAATCGACCTGAAATTGTTCGATAATCCCCTTGACCATTCTGTAACCGGCGGGATTATTGTGGATATCACTTATATTCAGCACAACTAGATCATCAGGGCTTTTGCCGGCATTAACCAAGTCGGAAGCTGCCTGAGCCCGTGCGCTCAGGGTCTGAATACTTTTGGCCATTTGGTTGAGTTGTTCGCTCCAATCATCGAGGCCGGAAATGGCCCGTTGCACAAAAGAGATCATCCAAGGTGCATATTCCATCGCTCCGGTGAATTTAGGGCTTTCCAGTGCTGCTAGATCAAAAGTTTGGTAACTAAGAAGCATCAGACCTGAGCTAACCGCCAGCCCGATCAATAGGCCCAGCAGTGCGCTCTGCCACCGCCGAGGTCCGACTAGTAAAAAGCCGATCAGGCCAGCGATAGCCGAAACGATTAATACCCTAGTTATTAATTGCCGAATAGCCGCCTCTCCGATAGCGGTGATATCCTGATATAATTTTTCCTGTGGTTGCTCGTGAGATAACGATTCTTGCAAGGCCCGAAGATCAATCGCATCCAAAGTTAATTCAATCAGCACCGGACCACGGTGAGTTTTGGCCTCAATTGCTCCGACCGGAGGAAGCATTATTTTGGTCCCGCTGGTGTTTGGAGATAGCGAGATATCTGCAACTGTGGTAAACGGCGCTATCGGTATAGAAACGGCTGAAAAATAATTAATCGCGACGATCGTGAAGACAATAGCAACCAAACCGGGAATCACCCAGCGAAGCCAGTTTTTCATCCTCCCCCTCCTTTATGCCGAGCTAAGTCCGTTCCAACAATAACCTTAACACCGCTTCGGTCGTCTGCTGCTTAATGCTGATCCGGTTACCCGAAAACTGCTTTCGACAACTAATAACCCCTGCTGGCCCAGCCAATCCTAAATAGACCAGGCCAACAGGCTTGTCCGCTGTTGCTCCACCGGGGCCGGCGATTCCAGAAGTAGCTAGAGCATAAGTTGCACCGGTTAATCTCTGTATGCCAAGCGCCATTGCTTCAACCGTTTCGGCGCTAACAGCTCCCTTAGTGATCAGCAGATCTGAACTGACACCAAGGAGGGATATCTTCAGCTCATTACTGTAAGCAACCACTCCACCTAAAAAATAGGCAGAGCTGCCGGGCTGATTAGTAATGATATTAGCGACCAGACCCCCGGTGCATGATTCGGCCGTAGCCACTGTTGCCCCGCAATTTCCTAACCGTTCAGCAACTTCGCTGCTTAGCTTGTCTAAGTTCATCGCGTCTACCTCCCTGTAATTCGCCCCCGTCACGCGGCAAGGGTTTTCTGCAACAACTCCCGAATGAATGCACCGCTAATTTTCTCCTCTTCCAGGAGTTTGTCGGTACATGAACGCAAAAGATCTTGGCGCTCAGCTAGTTCGTGACGCACCTGATCTTCTAACTCTCCGACGATTCTTTGGACAGTCTGGTATACTACTGTTTCTGGAAGGTCCGCTAAGACCACCGTGCCGAGGTCAGACATTCCGCTGGAAATCATCTGTTTTGTTAATCCGACCACCTGTTGCAGGTCATTCTGACATCCTGTGCTGCGCATTCCTAAAACCAGTTCCTCCGCAACCGCACCTGCTAAGGCAACTTTAATCTGGTTCTCAAGATCTTCCTTGGTATACAGGTACTGATCGTCTCGGGGCGCTTGTCGCATATATCCCAAGGCCTTACCGCGCGAGGTGATCGCCACAGAGGAGACCGAACCCGGGTTGACCAGCTCACTGGCGATGGCATGTCCGGATTCGTGCAAGGCAATCCTTTCCAATTCTGCAAGTTTGGGCCGACGATCAAGCTTCTCACCTAACATTACCTTATCTACGGCTTCGCGGAAATGGCTTGCACGAATAGTTTTGCTTTTTTCGCGCATCGCCAAAATCGCGGCTTCATTAACTAAACTTTCAAGGTGAGCACCACTAAACCCAAAAGTTTCCCGTGCCAGCTCGTCTAGGTTCACTTCTGAATCAACCGGCTTACCCGCAACATGAATCTTAAGGATATGTAGACGTCCTTTTCGGTCAGGAAGCTCTACTTTTACGATCCGGTCGAATCTCCCTGGGCGAGTTAACGCATCATCCAACAGATCCGGCCGATTGGTCGCACCTAAAACCAGAACACGTACATCGTCGTCAGAAGCAATCCCATCCATTTCGACCAGAAGCTGGTTGAGAGTTTGATCGTACTCATGATGGTTTGTATTTGACCCACGTTTCCCGCCTAACACTTCCAGCTCGTCAATGAAAATGACCGCACTATTCTTTCCAGCTTTCCGGGCAGCCTCACGGGCTTCCTGAAATATTTTACGCACCCGCTGAGCGCCGACACCAGCGTACATCTCGACAAACTCGCTCCCGGAAGCGGAGAGAAAAGCTGATTGTGTATAGTGAGCGCCGGCTTTAGCTAACATAGTTTTTCCTGTACCCGGAGGTCCAGTTAACAAGATTCCTTTCAACGGGCGAATACCTAACTTTTTGACCTGGGCTTCGTTTTTGACAAATTCAAGTGCCTCCAAAAATTCTCGTTTGGCTACTTCTTGTCCACCAATATCATCGAAGCTAACGCTCCGACGTTGCTTATTCTGGCTGCCTGTGGTGACCCGAAAGCGCTTTTTTGCTCCAATGCCGGATAAGTCACGGCGCAATATCAGATAGAAAAGCCCCGTGATGATTGCTAGAATCAGCACTGGAGTAATATCAAATCCTTTGAAAGCTAAAAACCCAATGAGGGCCACAAGCGCACCGACCGCCGTCGAAATTAGCATTTATCTCACCCCCTGTCCTGTTGCGCTAAGGAAACAATTTGATACAGTTTATCTGATTCAACTGCTAACTCAATTAAGAGCTGTTCTCTGCTCAGACTCACTTGTGAATTTACCCCATATACCTCTTCCAACTCGGCGAGGACCTTTGGAATCGCGGTATAAGCACCGGTGGCCAATGACTCCTGAACCGCTAATTCTAGGGCTACTGAAGCCTTAACTAACTCTGCTGACAACTCCTGACTCTCGCGGATCTTAATTGAAAAGCGATTAGGATCGTCAACAACCGCTGCCGCCTCCACGATTTGAGGCCAAGTGGTTGTGATCTCAGCATTAGGTGCTAACGCCACGTATACCACCAGTTTGCCTTTTTCAATGCTAAGCTCTAAATCCTCTACCCCAGCAATTCCGCTGATTATATCGATCATTGGTTGCTCAATTTGAGTTTTTTGATAGAAATAATTAGCGGCAAATAACAATCCGCCGACAATCAAAAATGATGCGACCCCGACTACGATTTTTTTAACTCGTCCGGGCATCAAGTTCTCCCCCTCCCATTCACTCAGCAATCCGAAGACCATTATAACATAGCTACAGCAAGAAAAATGCCGCTTCCTCCAAGTAATACCAGGAAAAAGCGGCTTAAAGTGCTGAAAATGGCAAATTCAGTTCTTGGAACCACGGGAGTCCTGAAATACTGCTGCAGCTTTAGCAAAGTAATCGATCCCTGACCAGACGGTTATGGCCACAGCTATCCACAGCAGAGCCTGGTTAGCAGGAAAGTTAATCAATACAGCTACTATAGCTACAATCTGCGAAATCGTTTTGAATTTACCAAGCTTGCTGGCGGAAATCACTACACCCTCGGCGGCAGCCACTAAGCGTAATCCGGTGATGGCGAACTCACGACCTAAAATAAGCATGGCGACCCAGGCAGAAACCCGATCCAGCTGGATCAATGAAACCAATGCTGCTGTGATCAGCAATTTGTCGGCCAGCGGATCCAGCAAAATTCCTAAACGGGTAACTTCATTACGGCTCCGGGCTAGATATCCGTCAAGACCATCGGTTGCCGCAGCTAAGATAAAGACTGCAGCAGCTAATAGTGCCCCATACTTGATATTTACAAGCAAAAAGACCATAAAAACGGGGATTAACAAGATTCGGGCTGTGGTAACCATAGTCGGCAAATTCATTTGCCCCTCACCTCTCCAATTAATCTTCTAATATTGCTGATATCACTTGGCTATCAGCATCTATAATTCGTACTCGGACAAAGTCGCCCACTTGGGGCAACTTGCTATCCGGCCTCACTTCACAACTGAATATCGCATCAATCTCCGGCGCTTCCAACTTGCTGCGCCCGGTTACAAGATGGTCTGAAGGCAGAACTGACTCAACCAAAATAGTATCCACAGTACCCACTCGTAATCGGTTTTGTTCTGCGGAAATTATCGCCTGCAAATCGGTTAACCTATGCAACCTTTCGCGGGCGAGCTCACCCGGAACCTGATTTGGTAAGCTTGCAGCTCTGGTCCCTTCTTCAGGGTAGAAAGTAAATGCTGCAAGCTGATTAAACTTAACCTCATCGACAAATTCGAGCAATTCGGCAAACTCGGCTTCAGTTTCTCCCGGATACCCCAGAATAAAGGTACTATGAATCGCGACCTTCGGAAGACGATTGCGAATCTTCTCTATTAGGTGCAAGTACTGGCTTGCCTCTCCGCGACGCCCCATACTACGCAGAATTCTGGCTGAAGCGTGTTGCAGGGGAAGGTCCAGATATGGGCATAGCTTCGGCTCTTCAGCCATTACTTTAAGCAGTTCATCATCGACTAGTTCAGGATAAGCATACAGGAACCGGATCCACTCTAACTGTGGAATTGCTGCTAGCTGCTTCAGCAAGTCAGGCAATAACGAGCGTTGTGCCAAATCCAAGCCATATGCCGTTGTATCCTGAGCCACAAGGATAAGTTCCTTAACTCCTTGTTCGGCCAATGTTTTGGCCTCTGCCAAGATATCGCTCATCTGGCGCGAATGCAACCCCCCACGTATTGTGGGAATGACACAATAGCTACACCGGCGCGGACAGCCTTCGGCCACCTTTAAGTACGCGCTGGCACCCGGCTCTAAAACCATTCTAGGCATGGCAGGCTTGTAACTGTGGATGAGCTCATAGGACTGCGGCCGTTGTCCGGCCATAGCCTGTTCTAAGATCGTGGCAATCCGCTCATACTCACCGGTACCGACGAACCCATCAACCTCCGGAAACTCAACTGCTAAGTCTCGCTGATACCTCTGACTAAGACAACCAGCCACAATCAAGCAGCTTAACATTCCTAACTCTTTATGCGCAATCAACTCGAGGATGGCTTCGATATTTTCCTCAACCGCCGGCTGAATGAAGCCACACGTATTAATGATTGCTGCATCAGCTTGGTCCAGCGATTCGCTGATCTGATGGCCTGCTTGGATCAGATAACCGGCCATGTGGTCGGAGTCTACCGTGTTCTTGGCACAGCCCATCGTAGTTATGAAAATTTTGATGGTATTTTCCCCCCATTACAAGATTTCAAAATTCAATTCCGGCCAAAGTTGTGCGGCCCCTTTGAAAATCATGTTTGATTTCGACGAGTTCGGAGACAATATCGGCAGCCGCAATAATCTCTGGTGCGGCTTCCCTGCCGGTCAGCACCAGATGGACCGGGCCCCGTTTAGAAATAAGAGCTAATAAATCTGATACAGAAACCAACCCAAGCGCAACTGCGACATTGATTTCGTCTAAGACAAGCATCTGGCAGCGACCGCGGTCCAAAGCTTCGTTGGCCAGCCGAAGGCCTTTAGCTGCCAGCTCGTAATCTTCCGGCTGCGCTTGGCCGATGATAAAGCCCTCTTGGCCGCAGGGAATAATCTCAATGCCGGGCAGATTCCGTACAGCCTTGTGCTCGCCGCCGTCAGTAGCAGATTTAAGAAACTGCAATATTAGCACCTTGCCACCTTGTCCAGCTTGACGCAAGGCCAATCCCAGTGCTGCGGTTGTCTTGCCTTTGCCATTTCCCGTGTAGACTAAAACCAATCCATTCTGCATTTGTACCAACTCCGAATGATTGAGCATTCAATACCCGAAAGACTAACTCCTCTTCGTGAAAGCCTTCCGCTGTTTTGGGAATAATAGCGCCTGCAAGGAGGAAGTGTTAATGGAGATTGTTATTACTCAACCGCTCTTACGAGGAACCGCTCGTTTCCAAGCAGGGCAACACTTGAAAGCTGATGACCACAGTCTATATCAGGAGGTCGAAATACCGGATCCAAGTGGCTTGCCTTTTAAAATACTAGTCCATAAAGATGGATACCGCCACTTTCGACAGCTTATTAGGTCAGGCTCCGACGTAAGCTGGGATTTTTTTTCGTTAGCCCAATTGGCTTACCAGCTAGGTTTAAAAGCTACAGAGCATAAACTGATAGCACTTGAACATTTAAAAGATATTTGGCGGCGATCCGGTGTCTTATATTACCAGCACCAACTGAATACCGCATACAGGGTAATCAATGAGTTTCATGGCCGGGTCATCTTGGCTGATGAGGTCGGACTGGGCAAAACCATTGAAGCCGGTTTAGTTCTCAAGGAGTACCTACTCCGCAAAATGGTTCGAAAAGTCCTAATTTTAACCCCTGCCTCCCTGTGTCGCCAATGGCAACAAGAGTTGCGGGAAAAGTTCGATATCACTGCCTGGATCGCTAAGCGGCATTGGGATTGGTATACCAACGACTTGCTCATTGCTTCACTAGACCTAGCCAAACACGGAGCAAACCGGCAAGCGGTCTTAAGTCAATCCTATGATCTGATAATCGTCGATGAGGCGCATAAACTAAAAAACGAACGAACTTTAAACTGGCAGTTGGTGAACTCTTTGAGCACAAAATACTTATTGTTATTGACGGCCACACCGGTACAAAATAATCTTAAAGAGCTTTATAATTTAATTACCTTATTAAAGCCCGGTCAGCTCGGGACTTTTCGCGAATTTAAAAAGGCTCATATCACCACAGATCGCAAACCGAGAGATTCAGAAAAACTAAAAACCTTACTAAAAGAAGTCATGATCCGAAATCGCCGAACCGATGCCGGCATTAATCTACCACGTCGGGTAATAAGATCAATTCCGATAGAGTTATCCGAACCTGAAGTAGAGTTATATCAGGAGATAACCAGGTATGTTCGAGAAAAAACGCAGCACCTAGGATTACAAATTGGCTTGCCCTTAATCACTTTGCAGCGTGAGATCTGCTCTAGTCCGATGGCTGCTGCATATACCCTGGCTCGGATGCATCAAAAAGCCGATCCAGAAAATCAACAAGGACTCTACCGACTACTGGAGAAAGCTGTCGCCATTTCTGCACCGAGCAAGGCAAAAATCTGTTTAGAACTTATCCAAGAGCATCGAGACAAAGTGATAATCTTCACCGAATACCGGGCAACGATGAACTATTTGTTAAAGTTCTTTTCCGAACAAGGTTACCAAGTCGTTGGCTTTGATGGTTCGCTTTCAGCTAGCCGCAAGCAATGGGCGGCCCATTTGTTTAGAAACACGGTCGATATCATGGTCTGCACTGAGTCTGGAGGCGAAGGATTGAACTTTCAGTTTTGCAATGCAATGATCAACTATGATCTGCCTTGGAATCCGATGCGTTTAGAACAACGGATAGGACGCATCCATCGACTTGGTCAAACCAGGGATGTATCGATCTTTAATCTGTCAACAACCAATACCATTGAGGCCCACCTCTTACGATTGCTCGATGAAAAAATTGAAATGTTTAACTTAGTAATTGGCGAGTTGGAGGCGTTGTTCGGTTCAGAGGGGGCGCTAAAGTCTTTTGAAAGTGAGCTATACAAAGCCGTACTGCAAGCTAAAGATGATGAAGAGATGAAGCAAAATTTCGAAAAGTTGGCGCAAACGGTCCGCGAAAAAAGAAAAAAATTGCAGGAGGAAGCATGGATTCTATAAACGCAGCCCAAGATCTGGATGTCGCCTCTTTTGTCTGTTCATTTTACCGACTTTGCCAGGCTAAAATTGAAACCGATGGCCGGGTAGTCAAAATCAGCATCGATGATGATTTGGCAAAAAAACTTGATGGGCCATGGGCCCGCAGATATGAGCTTGAATTTGTCTTTCGGGAGCAGGATCTAGCTGAACGAGAAACCGCTGAATTAGTCACCCTCGGCAGCTATCGTTTCCATTACCTGGCCCAGCTGGCGCTGCAAAAAGGTTTATTATGTAAAATCGCCCTCTCCTCCGAGGCTTTACCAGCTCAGTCCCGACCTCAGTTGGTTCAGCCAGGTGTTAAATACTACCAGTTAAATTCGAAGATCTCATACCGACCCAGCTTGGCCATTACCTACATTTTTGCCTTCTATGGTGAAAGTCGCTGGGAGGAAAATAAAACCTTTGTCATCGACCGCATCAACGGCAGAGTCTTTGAACTAGCTTGGGAAAAAATCTTTGGTTACGTGCAAAACTTTGGGCCCGAGCATAATAGAGGCCTGCAAGCGCCAAAGATTAGTCTCAAAAAATCATACACAATGCTAGAACAGGCGGCACTTGACTGGTTAGCCACCCGAGATCAGACTTGGACGATAATTGCTCAACAAAAACTCGAGGCTGAACAGGCCGAGCTAAATGAGTATTACCACAAGAAACACCGTGAGGAGGCGGCGATTAACCCTGAAGCTGAAGCCCAGCTACGACAAATCTGGCAGATTCGCCTCAAGGAACAACAGGAACGGTTTGCCCCGAAAGTATTGGTTCGGCCGGTGCAATATGCGTTTATAGCAGTGCCTGAGGCCAAAACGGTTTACCTGCGCACGGGTCACTCAGCCGAAACTAAAATCACAACCTACCTGACCCCTTTTTATTCGGAAAGTGCGGATTGACGTAAAGCCTTGATCGCCCCTTGGATATCCGCAGCACCAAAAACTGCCGATCCAGCGACGAGCATTTGGGCCCCGGCTTCATACGCCAACCGAGCAGTATGAATATTAATACCACCATCAACCTGTAATATCGGATTGTGATCCGCTTGATCAAGGATGGCCCTGGCTTCGCGAATCTTCGGGATCATAGCCGGAATAAAGGATTGGCCGCCAAAACCGGGATTAACGGTCATTAGCAAAACCAAATCAGTCAGGTCTAACACATAGGGCAAAAAACCAAGTGGGGTGGCTGGATTAACTGCTACCCCGGCTTTAACTCCAGCCTCTTTAATGAGGGATAAAGTGCGCTGCAAATGTTGACAGGCCTCGACGTGAACGGTAATCAAATCTGCTCCAGCCTCAACAAACTGCTCGATCTTTTGATCCGGCTCCACAATCATCAGATGGACATCTAGCGGAAGCGGTGAAACCCTTTTTATATCTTTAACAACGACTGGCCCAATTGTAATATTTGGCACAAACCGCCCATCCATGACATCAACATGGAGCACATCGGCGTCACTGCACTGAGCAATTTCACTTGCGAGATTGGCAAAATCTGCTGATAAAATTGAAGGGGCGATTTGAAGCATAACAATTTCCTCCCGTGTAATTTGCTTACCATTTGCGCTGTGCTTGAATTTCAGCAACCATTTGGCAGTAATTCCGGTAGCGACTTGAACTAATCTTCTCTTCTGCTAGCGCTCGTTTAACTGCACAATCTGGCTCTGGAATGTGCAAGCAACTGGAAAATTTACAATCAACCAGATAATCTGAGAACTCCGGAAATAACAGCGGCAATTCAGCCAGTTCAATCTGGTCAAGATTAATATTACTAAACCCGGGCGTATCAGCGATATAACCGTCACCCGGAATTTCAAGCAACTCCACATGCTTTGTGGTATGCCGACCACGAGCCAGTTTTTGGCTGACAGCTTGAATCTTGGGCTCGTAACCCGGAATAAGCTTTCTAAGTAGCGATGATTTGCCTACCCCCGAAGGGCCGGCTAAGACAGAAATTCGGCTGAGCAAGGCCTCTTTTAAAGCGCAAAGACCCTGGCCAGTAAACGCGCTGGTATAGATTACTGGGTACGGTAGCCCATGTAAGTGTTGATTCAATTCATCTAAAATGCGCTCACTAGCCGAATCAATTTTATTAATTACAATCAACACATCGAGAACCTCTGCCTCTGCACGGACGGTTATTCTATCCATCAGCTGCAGATCAGGCACGGGCACGGAAGCAGCGCAGACCAGAACAACTTGATCTATATTGGCAATCGGCGGGCGAATAAGTTCTGAAGTGCGGGGATGAACTTTTACAATCACCACCGCGGAGTTATCTTCAACATAATCGACCTTATCCCCAACAATAACTGGTGGAAGTTCTGAGCTAGAGGTGGCAAGTTTCAGCTTGCCCCGCACAGTAGCTTCGAGCAAAGGTTGATTATTAGTTTCATTCCCGAGCTTCTTCAGGTAAAAGAAGCCCCCATAAGCCTTGACAACTATGCCACTAGGCACACTATTGCCCCTTTCAGTCACGGAAAGATTGCTCTTTATACATCACGCCATCGATATAGACCTGCATCTTTACGGACGGGCCGTAACCCTCAACAATCTGCACAATTCGTTCTCCCGGTTTATGGGTCCGGCTGTAGACCTCACGGGCCGGATAGGAGTCAATGACGATGATCTGCACCAACTGGTTGATCGGGCCTGGTGGTACTAGAATCTGCACCTCAGCCCGTTTAACCTGATCAGCCGGGCTAATAATCGGCTCGTCATCCGGAATTTCCGGTTGCAGATCGGGTTCAGGAGTAGGCTCTGGTTCGGGAGCCTGCGGGAGTTCAGGTTCTACTGGTTGTTCGGGAGCAACCGGTGACTCTGTTTCCGGCGGAGTTGGTTCTACTGGGACCTCTGGGCCAAACCAACCGGGTTGTTCCGGATCTGGAGTCTGAGCCTGTTCAGGACTGATTACAAAATCCACGCTCGTTCCCGGTGGGATAGCCACCCCAGCCGGTGGATTGTGATCCAATACAGTCCCAGGTGCTCTGCCTTGCCCTGCTCTGGCATCAGCGACCACCCTTCCAGGTACTAAGCCCAATGAACGCAACTCCAAAATAACTTCAGCATACGGACGACCGATAAAGCTCGGAACCACTACCGTTTCAGGTGCCACCCCGCGGCTAAGTGTTACGGTGACCGAAGTGCCTTTCTCAACACGGGAAAAAGGAGGTGGATCCTGAAGCATTATTGACCCTTCGGGAATTTGCGAACTAAAATCTGTTAGCTCAGTACCATAAGTTAAGCCGGCACTGCTTAGCGCGACTCTGGCTTCCCGAGGTGACATGCCGACAATATCTGGAACGCTAACTAGTTCAGCGCCCATACTGACAATTACTTCTACTTTTCGGTTAACTTTAATCCAGCGATTAGGACGCGGATCTTGTTCTATAATATGATCTTTGGGAGTGTCATTATCAAAAACTCGCCGCTGAACGTGTAAAGATAAACCTACTCTTTCTAAAGTGCTCTGGGCATCCGAGAGGCTCATTCCGACAATTCGCGGAACCATCACTTCATCAACATTAAACAAAGATGGGTAAACAACAAATAAAAACGTTGCGCTGGCCAGTGCGACAAACGCGAGGAATAAAAATATTTTTTTCCAGACCGAGCTTTTCCGGGCCACTTTATTCTCCTCCTGGTCGATGCTTGACCGATGCAAAACCTTGGTTTGCTCCAACTCTGGTACAACAGGCGCAGCAGCCCGGTCAGATTCACGCCAGACAACACGTTCTAGATCATTGCGTAACTCACGCGCTGACTGATACCGATCACGCAAATCTTTGGCCATCGCTGTCCTGACAATTTTCTCTAAGAAAACTGGGACGGCCGGGTTTAGCTTGCGTATCCCGGGAATATCTCCCTGGGCATGTTTGAGCGCAATTGCGATGGGCGTGTCTCCCGAATACGGCAGTTGACCGGTTAATAACTCAAAGAGCACCACACCCAAAGAGTACAAATCGGATTGAGGTCCGATATTCGCTCCTTTAGCTTGTTCTGGGGAGAAATAGTGAACTGAGCCGATAATAACCCCTGTCTGAGTCAGAGTAGCCGAACTGACTGCTCTGGCAATGCCAAAATCAGTTACTTTAACTACGCCATCATCGGTTATCAAAATATTATGCGGTTTAATATCGCGGTGAATAACATTTTTCGCATGGGCATGTTCGAGAGCCAGGCAGATCTGGATGGCGATATCAATAACGTTTTTGACCGTAATTGCCGAATGGCTCTCCTGCACGATAGTTTTTAGATCACGGCCTTGTACAAACTCCATGACAATAAAATATGTCGCTCCATCCTGGCCAACATCATAAATATTGACTACATTAGGATGCGATAAGCTAGCTGCAGCCTGTGCTTCACGCCGAAAACGTTCGACAAATTGCGCGTCGTTGGCGAACTGTGGTCGGAGGACCTTTACTGCCACTATTCTATTTAATAAAAGATCATTGGCTTTGTAGACTAAAGCCATCCCGCCTTCGCCGATTAACTCGATAATGCGATAGCGTGATATTAGAGTCTGTCCAACAAAAAGATCCATGGCTTCCGTCCTTTAATTATCACAATAAAATCAAACTAGAGTTAAATCGGGGCTGACCAAACTTTCCAAGGCTAACTCTAGGCTATATCCATCCGCCGGGGGCAAAAAGTTAACGACGATAGCAGTCGCGTTATCGGTACCGCCTTGACGCTCAGCTTGGCGACACATAGTCTCAGCTACCCGCTGGGGATCCTCATCGGATTCAACAATTGCTAATAGCTCCTGATCTGTTAATACCCCAGATACACCATCAGTACATAAAATGAGAACATCGGCAAGCAATATTTCTTGTGTGTACAGATCAACGTTGATGGTTGGGGATACACCAATCGCCCTAGTTAAAATATTGCGATTTGGATGAGTAAGCGCATCCTCCGGGGAGATAGTACCATCTCTGAGCAGTTCGCCGACGAAGGAATGGTCTTGAGTTAACTGGCTGATTTGGTGGTCACGGACCAGGTAGACACGGCTATCGCCTACATGGCCAATATGAACTGTTTGGCCAACCAAATAAGCAAGGGTGAGCGTAGTTCCCATACCTTGTAAAGCCGGGTCAGAACTGCTTTCCTGAAAAATCACCTCATTGGCTTGGGACATTGCTTTCCGGATTGACTCGTCCGGTTGGTCAGAATCAAACGGGAAATCTGAAAGTACCTGTACGGCTAATGTGGCAGCGTGCGCTCCCCCATTACACCCACCCATACCATCAGCTACAATCCAGAGATTGGGGAGGACCCCATAGCGATCTTGATTTTCACCCCGCAAACCTCCGATGTAGCTATAAGCCCCAACTTTCAACCGGAAATCACTCCTTAGATCCGTAAGCTTCTCCATCTATCCGGGCCCGCAGTTGACCACAAGCAGCATCAATATCTGAGCCCATCTCACGTCTCACCGTAGCGGCAATCCCGAAAGAGACCAACACCTTTAGGAAGTTTTCGACCTTTTTGGTTCCACTCCTCTCATAGTTTTTGCCTGGCACGTGGTTGAGAGGAATTAGATTAACATGACAAAGTCGCCCGCGCAACAGTTTAGCCAGCATTCTAGCTTGGGCCGGATGATCATTAACCCCATCAATAAGCGCGTACTCAATACTATAGCGACGGCCGGTCCGTTCAGCGTAGTAATCTGCAGCAGCCAATACATCGGCGATTGGAAACCGCTTATTAATCGGCATCAAGTTAGAGCGAAGTTGATCATCAGCTGCATGTAATGAAACAGCTAAAGTGATCGGCAGTCCCGTATCAGCTAATTCCTTAATTCCTTTCGGAATACCGGAAGTGGAAATGGTAAAGTGTCGATAGCCCAAATTGAGGCCACGCTCTTCATGTAAAATCTCGAAAAATGTTAGTACTCTATCGAGGTTGAGCATTGGCTCACCCATGCCCATCATGACAATACTATGCACTGGTTCGCCAAAAGATAGTACCTGGTCGACCATTTCAGCGACGCTCAAATTGCGAATAAAACCGGAAATGCCAGTGGCACAGAACGAACAGGCCATCGCACATCCAACCTGACTTGACACACAAATACTATTCCCGTAATCATGTGGCAAAAAGACGGATTCAATCCTTTGCCCATCAACAAGCTCCAGCAAGATTTTACGAGTAGAGTTAACACGTGATCTTTGATCCCGACTAATCTTAGGCCAAATAAGCGGTGCTTTAACCTTTAATTCGTCACGCAACGTCTTCGGCAAGTTAGTCATCAAATCATAGTCTGTAACGCGTTGCCGATAAAGCCATTCGAAGACTTGAACACCGCGAAACCCCGGAAGCCCGTGGGATTCAAACCATTGTGTCAATTCAGGGAGGGGCAGATTTTTAATATTCACAATTACGCGCCTTTCTTGGACAAGTACATTGCTGCTGCGGTAGCCGCTGTTGCTCCATCGGCGCAAGCGGTAATGACTTGCCTGAGAAACTTTTGCCGCACATCACCGGCTGCATATAGTCCCGGCAGTGATGTTTGCAGCTCATTATTTACTAGCACAAAACCACGTTCGTCTAACTCGACTAATCCTCTAACCAGCTGCGAATTCGGAGTATTGCCCACATAGACGAATACTCCGTCAAAAGGTTCGAATAGATCCTGCCCACCGGTGGTTGATACGAGATTGACGCCGGTGACTTTCTCTTCACCGGTAATGCTAGCTACAACATAATTATAGAGCAGTTTGATTTTGGGGTTGTTTATTGCCTCTTCTTGTACTATCTTATCTGCTCTTAACTGATCACGCCGGTGAATAATGGTGACTTCACTGGCAAACTGAGCTAAGAAGAGGGCTTCTTCAACTGCAGAATTTCCGCCACCAACCACGGCTACTTTTTTGCCCCGAAAGAAAGCCCCATCACAAGTAGCACAGTATGATACACCTCTGCCAGTTAAACGGGCTTCCCCATCGACCTCTAATTTGCGCGGAGAAGCTCCAGTTGCTAGAATCACCGCACTTGCTAAGTAGGTGTTATCGGTTGTCCGGATCTCAAAAAGTTCGTTATCATGAGCTAGTCCGACAACTTCCTCTTGACTAAAGCCTGCTCCAAAGTGTAGAGCTTGGGCTTTCATTCTTTCAGCCAGGTCAAATCCGGGAACCTCACCGCTAACTCCTGGATAATTCTCGATACGAAATGTGGTTGCTAATTGCCCGCCGCCGATGCCACTATCTAACATTAAGGTACTTCGTCCGGCCCGCGCTGCATACAGGCCAGCTGTGTAGCCCGCAGGTCCTGAACCAACAATCAGGATATCATTTTTTTTATCGAATGACATGCTTTTTTGCCTCCTAGCATTATTTAGTTTGCGCCCGAGGATTCGAAAAATTGTCTTTGACAAAACATTAAGTGCTAAGCTATAATTAAAAGGTCATTCGGGGCGTAGCTCAGTTTGGTAGAGCGTTCGGTTCGGGACCGAAAGGTCGCACGTTCAAATCGTGTCGCCCCGACCATTCCCAATAATAACATTAGCCGCAGTTTGGTTCAACCGCGGCTTTTTTATATATTAAGCAAAATTAATATCGATAAACCAAACTATTAAATGCTTAGCTCGCATCCGTGATCCGTAGGCGTAATTGGTCGGCGATCTTGGCAATCATCAGCGAATTAGAAGGGAATTTACCCTTGGTAGAAATAGCGCTCTTACCTACAATTTTCAGGATGTAGTCCCTATTTCCGTGTTCCCAAGCGGTTAAAATCGCATTGCGGATTGCAGCTTCAACCCCGCCGGTAGTAGTATCATATTTGGCGGCAATCCGAGGGTAAAGCTGTTTAGTGAGATTGCCACCAGGGACAAACTTCTCTGCTAGCACCATCATTACCGCATCGCGCAGGTAATTATAGCCCTTAAAATGAGCAGGGACACCCATGCCATGGATAATTTCGGTAACCATCGTTAATAAATCTTGCTTGCTAGTGCCAGCGGACTGGGTGGTAGTGGAGTGATTACTGGTTTTGAGCAGTGGATCATCATCGCCGGCAAACTGCCTAATCCGGGTAACCAAGACCTCCATATCAAATGGTTTAACCACATAGTAGTCTGCGCCGAGCTGAGTCAATTTAAGTATTAGATCTTCACGACCGAAAGCCGTCAAAATAATTATTTTCGGACGCTTGGCAATACTGAGATTTGGCAAGCGCTCTAAAACGGCTAAACCATCTAAAATCGGCATAGTAATATCCAAGATAACCACATCTGGCTCAACCTCTTCGATGAGGTTTAAAGCCTGCTCGCCGTCGTAGGCCACCCCCGCAACTTCAATATCGCTTTGCTTTTCAAAATAACGGGTAAGGATATCGCAAAGTTCAACGTTGTTATCCGCTATCAGAACTCGAATCACACCAATGACCCCCTCCGTCAACATCTGGAAAAACTTTCGACAAAAATTGAGGGAATCCTTTGCAGATTACCAATTATTTATAATATAACCGTTAATAGGAAAATACTATTTGCGGCGTAAGCGGGCGGCAAAAAAGCCATCTGTTTTTTCGCGGTGCGGATAGAGGTATAAAAACTCTGGCGGGCTCTCAGAGCTTAAACTACACCCGAACTCGTTAGGAATATCCAAGATAGCTCGATAATCCTCGACAACCCAACCGGGGAAACGTTGCAAAAACCAATTAAGCACCTCCTGATTTTCAGTCGGATCAACCGAGCAGGTGCTATATACAAGGACGCCACCGGGTTTGACCATCTCTGCGCTAGTAGAAATTATCGCTTTTTGCAATTTTGGCAACTCGATTAGATCCTGGGGCTGCTTTCTCCACCGTAAATCTGCTCTTCGCCTCAGGACGCCTGTTCCAGTACAAGGAGCATCAACTAGCACTCGATCAAAACTTTGATGCCAGTCTATTCTCTCATGCAGTAAGGCGGCATCCTGAACCTCAGTTTGCACACAGCTGACGCCCAATCGTTGGCAATTTTCTTGCACCAAACGAATCCGCGATGCATTTACGTCGGTGGCAACAACTTCACCTTTATTCTGCATTAATTGGGCTATATGTGTTGTTTTGCCGCCTGGAGCGCTGCAGGCATCTAAAATACGTTCTCCAGGCTGTGGGTCCAGTAAGTGAGCGATTAATTGTGATCCAACGTCCTGAACCAGACAATCACCGGACTGTAAAGGAGCCAGCTTAGAGAGTGCTACCCC